>CAZSVU010000327.1:6983-9823 GCA_964610275.1 uncultured Polyangiaceae bacterium
GACCAGGGTATCGGTGGCGACCAGGGTATCGGTGGCGACCAGGGTATCGGTGGCGACCAGGGTATCGGCGGTGACCAGGGTATCGGTGGCGACCAGGGTATCGGTGGCGACCAGGGTATCGGTGGCGACCAGGGTATCGGCGGTGACCAGGGTATCGGCGGTGACCAGGGTATCGGCGGTGACGGAGGCTATGCCGGAGACCCCGGCACGGGCGGCGAAGGCACGGGCGGCGAAGGCACGGGTGGCGAAGGCACGGGCGGCGAAGGCACGGGCGGAGGCAGTGCCGTGGGGAGCCCCGGTTGTGGGACCACGCCGTCGCTCCAGAGCGGGGATAACCAACAGATCAACGTCAACGGATCGAACCGCTCGTTCAATCTCGATATCCCCAACAACTACGACAACACCGAGCCTCACCGGTTGATCGTGGCGTATCACTGGCTAAACGGGACCGCCAATGATGTCTCGAACGGCGGCTGGGTACAGCCCTACTATGGTCTGTGGGACATGGCTGGCGGGAGCACGATCTTCGTGGCTCCGCAAGGGATCAACAACGGCTGGTCCAACTCCGGCGGAGCAGACGTCGAGTTCTCGCGTCAGTTGATCAACCTGCTCGAGGATGAGTTCTGCATCGACACGTCGCGCATCTTCTGCGAGGGCTTCAGCATGGGCGGTTCCATGTCCTATGCCATGGCCTGCGCCATGGGAGACGTCATCCGCGCCGTTGCGGTCCATTCAGGAGGACCGATGAGCGGGTGCGACCAGTCCAACCGCAATCCGGTTGCGTACTTCATGACCCATGGAACAAACGACTCCGTGTGCACCTATCCGGGTTACGGCGTGCCACAGGTGGAGGACTTTGCATCGCAAAACGGCTGTACGGCCCAAAGCATGCCCCAGCCCACGGACGGCAGCGGGAACACCCCGGCGTGCATCGACTACGCGAACTGCGACCCAGGATATCCGACACGGGCCTGCATCTTCGTTGGTGACCACACGCCTGTGCCCGGGAACAACGGCTGGGTGGCGAACGAGACCTGGGACTTTTTCACGCAGTTCTGACCAGAACCCCGAGGCTGAAGTCCGAGATCCGGAGCCGTGCACCACGGCATCAGACAGCCGACTCTTGGCAGCGCGATCATCATTCCACGACTTGATCGCCCCAGCACTTCTCTACGAGGATGTGAAGAACGACCACACGTCTTCCGGCACCCAGGAACAAGGGCACGAGTCCGAGCAGCTGTTGGGAGGGGTCGCGCACGAATTGTACAGGTCCGCGGTCCCATCCACGATGGCGTTGCCGTGACCTGATTGGTGCACGCACCAACGGAGGGGATGCCCGCTCGAGCATCCGTCGTAGTCAGTGCAGACATGCCCCCCGGGGCTCAAGTAGGGGGGAGGCTGAGGCGGCTCGGGCGGATCCTGCGGGGTGCAGCCGTTGTTCTCGGCGAATTTGTCGCGCATCGGTCTGGCCATGTCCATGGTGCACACACCGTCCGTGAGCCCGGCCATCTGCCAGTACGCGATGGGATCGTTGCCGCCTTCGCACCCGCTCAGCTGCGCTCCTTCGTAGATCGCAACCCCACGGAAGACGTTCGCGCGGGCACACGCTATTGCGTAGCTCATGCCACCGCCGTAACTGAAACCATTGGCGAAGAGGTGCGTCGTGTCGACGCAGTAGTTCTCCTGGATCAGCTGGACCATGTCGTCGACGAATTGCAGGTCTCGTCCGCCGGAATTCGCCCAGCCGGCGTTGAGCCCATCGGGCGCGACGAAGATCGCGCCGTTGTTCGACAGTGCCTGAAGCCCGAAGTGGGCACTGATGTACCCATTCGATCCGCCGGTATCGACTTCCTTGGAGTTTCCGCCATTCCAGTGAAACCCGAAGATCAGCCAGTAGGGGTGGTGGTTGTCGTAATTGTCGGGAAGCCTCATGGCGAAGCCCCGGGTCTCGCCACTGCTCTGAATCGTCACATAGCCGCCGTCACCGACGCCGACACTCTGCCCGGACTCGCCCGGGACCGCGCCGAACGTGAGCGTCGAGGTCCTGCCGCACCCGGGACTCGGCACTGCACCAGAGCTGCCGCCGCTCGCTGCTCCCCCCGTGGCCGTGTCGCCCCCGGTACCCGCGTCGCCGGCCGTGCCCGCATCGCCGGCCGTACCCGCGTCGCCGCCGCTGCTGTGGTCTCCGCCGACGCCGATGCCGCCGGTGCCAAGGTCTCCGCCGACGCCGGTGCCACCGCTGCCGGGGTCTCCGCCGATACCGGTGCCACCGCTACCGGGGTCTCCGCCAACGCCCGTGTCGCTACTTCCGGGGTCTCCGCCAACGCCGGTGCCGCCGGTGCCCGCGCCGCCAGTGCCCGTTCCCCCGGTGCCGAGCCCGCCGATGCCAAGGCCACCGCTACCGGTCAGACCCCCCACTGCGGTTACGCCACCGGTTGCAAGCCCACCACTACCAGTCGCCCCGCCTGTAGCCGCACCGCCGGAGCTCACGCCTCCGGTCGGAACGTCCGAGCTCGCACCGCCGGTGGTCTCCGTCGAGCCGCCGGAGCCCGGTGCGCCGCCAGTCTCCGAGCTGTCTCCAGCGACGGAGTCGTTCGAGGTGTCGCTACATGAGATCGCGATCAACGCGAGGTACGCGGGAAATCGCACCAGCGCTGGACGGCGCCACGCGCGGACAGGGGCTCGATGGTCTTTCATCATGTCTTCGATCCTCCAGGGCGCTCGGCCAAGTTGGTCGTGCCGACGCATCGACTCGCACGAGTCCGTAGGTAATTGTCGGAGAGCCAGCACCCTTGCTCGGAGTTCGGGCCGGCCGGGGTGAAGAAGATGGAGCAAGGTCG
>CAZSVU010000328.1:0-9801 GCA_964610275.1 uncultured Polyangiaceae bacterium
GGGAAGTGGTCGCCCTACGCAGTCGACCTGCGCATTAGGTTCAGTCCGATCGGGCGCCCAGGTGATTGGGAGATACCACGACCACAATCGTACGCTGGGCGGTTCCCCCTCCTTCCCGCTTCGGCCCGCGCGGTGCCACTACATATCTGCTACACCGCCTCTTTCTTCCTCCCCTGTGGCTGCTCAGCAGCTCCTCGAAGAACGCAAGCACAGCCCCGCAGAACGCCACCCCGACGGAGCCTCTCACTTTGCAGAGCGCCGACCGCAGTGTTGAGCTTCGTGCAGGTGGCTACTCCGCGCCAGAGTTCACGAGTCTGCTCAAGGAACGAGCACGGTTTGCGCGATCAAAACGCCGCTGTGTCCGGCGATCCTCTCCACTCGTAGTCGGGGCCGGGGTGTGAATATGATCCGTTGATTCGCCACAATCGCCGAACAACTGAGCGGCCGACCTGTTGTGTCACAGGTGGGAAGACTGCCAGAATTCCCGCCCATACTCCCGCAGTACCCTTGAAAGTAACCTTATCATGCTCAATAACCTTGACTAGGTTATCGTTCCATCTACAGTTACTTCGCCGATGGAGGAACTGGAGCGACGACTAAGCGACTATCTGGAGTCGATCACAGGGACCCGCCCTGACCTCCAGAGAAGTCCCGCCGAACGCACGCGCAAATTGCCGCTCTTTCTCCGGGAACGCTACGAATTCAGGTCCGTTCGGATATTCGGCCGCAAATGCGTCCTCGCCCTTGAAAATCCAGGCTGGGAGCCAGGCTCCCCGTCAGAGTATGCGTCGCATGCTCAAGCGCTAACCGAAAACTTCGGAGAGATCAGTGTAATCGTGATCCCCGGGATCGCGTCTTACGCGCGCAACCGGATGGTCCAGGCAGGCGTCCCATTCATCGTCCCGAAACGCCATCTGTTCCTGCCCCCAACGATCTTGGATCTGCGGGAACGATTCGGCGCACCGCGAGCATCTCACGGCAGACGGCTCACGCCCGCCACTCAATGCATCCTGCTTTACCACCTCCAGCGCGAACCACTCGAAGGCGTGCCCCTGAAGACCATAGCCAAGAAGGTTGGCTACTCGGCCATGAAACTGACTCGCGCCAAAGATGAGCTAGAGGGGGCCGAGCTTTGCGGGACGGCTCGTCTTGGGCACTCAGTGGTGATGGAGTTCGCGCAACGGGGCCACGCCCTGTGGGAAAGGGCTCTGCCACTCCTGTCCTCGCCGGTCCGAAAGTCCCACTGGGTCAACTGGAGAAAGGCCAGCTCCCCAGCCATACCGGCCGGACTGACCGCCCTCAGCCGTCAAACCATGCTTGAGGATGATCGCATCCCGACCTACGCCCTGATGCACACTACCTACCGTATGAATCTTGAGCAGGGACTATTCCACGGCAGCCCGGGTCCGTCTGAAGCGAACGCTCAACTGGAAGCGTGGAGCTACAGTCCGCTCCTCCTGGGGAATGAGCAGGGTGTCGACTCGCTTTCCCTCGTCCTGAGCCTTCGACACTTGGCTGACGAGCGTGTGCAGCAACAACTCGCAACCCTGATTGACCAGATCCACTGGGCATGATTCGTGGGCTAGACATTTTCCGCGAACGCTTCAGAAGCTACGCGGGTTCGCTGGTGCTGATTGGTGGTGCCGCCTGCGATGACTGGCTTGACCGCCAAGGCCTTCCGTTCCGCGCTACCAAGGACCTCGACATCGTTCTTCTGCTCGACGCCGTTGACAGCAAATTCGTCGCGGCAATGCGCCAGTTTGTCGAGGATGGTGGATACGAAGTGCGCCAGCGGAGCACACAAGACGCTCCCGTCTTGTACCGCTTCGCCAAGCCCAAGGATCAGAGTTATCCATGCATGCTGGAGATCTTCAGCCGTCGGCCGGACGGGATTGCGTTGGGCGACGGCCAGACGATAGTACCCGTTCCAACCGACGGCGACATGCACAGCCTTTCCGCCATTCTTCTCGATGACACCTACCACGACCTGATCCGCATGTACTCGGAAGCGAGTGACGGCATCTACTTTGCCACTTCCACGGCGCTGATCCCCCTGAAGGCCAAAGCCTGGATGGACTTGCGCTCGCGGCAGGCCAACGGTGAGCAGGTCGATGCCAGGGACATCACGAAGCATCGGGGCGACGTCTTTCGCCTGGCGGGAACACTTCCGGGAGAACCAGGCCCACCACTCCCCGAACAGGTACGCAAGGACATTTCCAGGTTCCTCGATGCCTTCCCCGCAGGCTCAGAGGAATGGCCATCCATCCTTGCTTCCATCAAGTCCACTCTCGGTGGCGGGGTGACGCCTGAAGCACTAGTCATGGCGATCCGAACCTACTTCGGCCTATAGCCGGGCCGCGCTCCGGCCCTCGGAGGCGCTTGTAGCAGTGGCGCGGGTGGCATGGCCGGAGCGCCAGGCGCCGGCCGCGGGACGAAGGCGGCGGCGGCGCGGCGGCGGCGGGTACCGAGGCAGTGCCGTGATCCAGGGCAGCGCGGGTGGCTGTGGCGGGACGGCGGCTGGCGTTGGACAGTCGGGGGGCACAGGGGGCGATGCAGCGGTCTCGGGGGGAACCGATGGCGGGGGCACGGAGGGCACCGGTGGATCTGGTACTGCGGGCACCGGTAGCGGCACGGGAGGGGTCGAGTGCGTTGACGGCACGGAACGCTGCCCGTGCTACGGAAACGGCACCTGCAACGAGGGTCTTGTGTGCGCGTCAGACCTCTGTGTGAACCTCGGCAGTGGGGGTCAGGCCGGGGCGGGTGGGTCCGGCGGAGTCGTCGGTGCTGGGGGTGATACGGGTTCCGGAGGCGACGCGACTGGCGGTGAGGTAGGCGCGGGCGGTACTGGCGGATCGGAAGCGGCCTGCACCAATGTGACTCCCTGCGGCGGCAACGTGGTCGGAACCTGGAACGTGACGTCGTCGTGTCTGACGGTGAGCGGTGATTTGGACCTGTCGAACCTCGGCCTGGGCTGCGCGAGCGCGTTGGTTACGGGATCCCTCCGGGTGACTGGAACGTGGACTGCCAACGGCAATGGGACCTATTCGGACAACACGACCACGACGGGCACCGAAATCGTCGAGTTGCCGACCGAGTGCCTGAATGTGTCGGGGACCAGAACCACCTGCGAGCGGATTGGTGCACCCCTCTCGGCCGTAGGGTTCGCCTCGGTCAATTGCACAACCAACCCCGCGACCGGCGGGTGTACGTGCCCGGCCACCATCGACCAGGCGGGTGGGATTGGGGTGGCCCCCATGTACCCGTCCGCGAGCGGCACCTACACGACCGCTGGCAGCGTGCTCACGATCACCGCGGGCGAGCAGGAGTACTCGTACTGCGTCTCGGGAACCACGCTGACCATGACCCCGCAGAGCGTGGGCAGGACGGGCACGGTCGTGCTCCAGCGGCAGTAGTTCTCAAACACGGCTGCTCAGGCTGCGCATCACGATCGCCGTCTCCGTCACGTTGCCGAGCACGCGCAGGCGCCCAGCCCTCGGCGAACCCGTCCCGGTTGTCCCAAGATCTGTCCCACGGACACTTGTTGGACACGATTCTGCAAGTAATGGGAAAGGCGCAGGGACTGTCCGCAGCTCTCGTGATGATCTGGGGGTGCTCTTCGGCGCCTATGACGACCGCCTCACAGAAGTCACCGCAACCGGCGCACCTGGGCCACCCTGCGGTGGCGAGCGCCGCGGCCGACGGGAGCCAACACTGGGATGGGACGGGAACGATCTCCGTCACCGTCCTTCCAGGCTGCCGGGACATGCTCAACTTCTGGTTCTGGCTGGACATGACCAACCACACCGCTGCCCCGCTCGTGGTTGGGCCTGCGCCGGCCGAGCTCCATCGTCTCTCCTTCCAGGGCGACGCCGAGTGGGCGTTTACATACTCGTCCCACATGGACAGAAACGCCCCGCATGGACCCTGCCAGATTCCGTTCTCCAAGTGGTGGAAGCCCGGTAAGACTATCCGGCAAAGTTTCGTTTGTGGAGATGCGCCCATCCAGCCGAACGGCAGAGCTGCACCTGCGCTTCTAAAGCACCCCGGCCCCCCTGTCCCAGGCTCCCCCTCCCCATAGAAGCCTGAGCCTGTCTCGGGGGACAGCGGGAATAGGACTACGCTGGGACGGAAGTGCTGGGACGGGGGGGGCCGAGAGATCTTCTCCAGTCGGGGGAACCTGCTACAATGCGGTGGTTGGATCTGCCAGAGGGAGGGGCCATGCGCCGCTACCGCGAACTCATACTCACATTGGCCGCTACGGCCGCGTTTGGAATCGCCTGCAGTAGTGGCGGTACTACTCGGGGCGGCGGGACAGGCACGGACGCCGCTTGTTCCAGCGCTGCCGCCAAGTTGAGAAGCTGCAACCTGTTGAGCGAGGGCGCGGTCGACTGTGAGGGCGAGATCACCGATTGTCACGCCGACTGCTTCGCGGCCGCAGCTTGCGCTGAACTGGAGACGACGTTGTGTGGCCCGGATGACGTGCAGACCACGGTCGCCACCTGCCTGGACGGCTGCGCTCCGCAGTTCACGTGCACTAGCGGCGAGACTATCGACGCGAACTGGCAGTGCGACGGGATGGACGACTGCGCCGACGGTTCTGACGAGGCCGGGTGTCCCGAGCCCGCCACGTTTGCCTGCCAGGATGGAAACGAGACCGTTCCCCTGTCTTGGCAATGTGATGGTTACCCGGATTGCTCAGACGGCTCCGACGAAATCGGATGCCCCGCGCGGCCGCAAGAGGCCCAGCTCGTTTGCCCGAGCGCCTAGGGCTGAGCGCAAGCCGCGCTGGTCGCCAGCGCTGCTGTCGGTCGGAACCTTCTGCACTTTCCAGATGCAATGAAGTGGCGAGCTGTGAGCCAGCCCTGGTTGGACTATTCTGTTCGATTTCCCGGCAGCAGCGGGCCCAGCGCACGCCCACCACGCGCCGAATCGGCGCCGCCGCCGGTACGAATACTCGTACAAGAGCGTCCCGCCGGCGCTGGCGAGCAACTCGGCACCCGGCCGACTCTAGCTCTTCCCAGAACAGATCCGGGCTGAGGGTGCTGTGCTCGGCCCAGCTCTTCGCCTTCCGCTCGATCTCGCGAAGCGCGCGAGGAGAGATCTCGATCTTCACGATCGGCGCGGGCCTCCGCGATGGCTTCGAAGAACTCCCGGCCCTCGCCAGCGGGAGGTCGACCGCGGGCTCGAGGGCGCAACGGTGCGTCCTCCACGGAACACGCTCCAGGCTGATCGCGTCGCGAGCGTTTGAGTGATCAAATCGCCTGTGCGCGGCCATAACGCACTAGTTCCGGGGTGCAGGTGTGTCCGCCGAGGGGTAGTTGTCCGCGGAGCCCTCCTTCCGCTCGGATCAGAGGATGGAAGACGAAGCTACGTCGGCAAATCCGACACCTTCGGTGCTGGCCAACTAGTGGGCAGGTGGGGGATACTGGCAACAATGAGGTCGGGGGATTGGGTGCTAGCGACCCTGATGGGCACCGTGGGAGCCTGCGGCGGCGCGGTGACCTCCGACGGTTCGAGATCCGACAGCGGGAGCTCGAACGACGGCACGGGAGGTTCGACATCGACCGGGCGCGACGCCCGTGAAGATTCTCCCTGTGCTCCGGGAGTCATCCGTACTTGCGTGACCAACAATGGCTGCTGGGGAACGCTTCAGTGCAACGATGCTGGGACCGGCTACGGCGACTGCGTGTGCCCCGACTCCGACCCGGTGAGTTGTGTGTCCGGTGAGACGCAGCCTTGCGAGATCGATCAAGATTGCCAGGCGACCCAGGACTGTATCGAGGACGGGATCTGGAGTGAATGCCAGTGCGTCGTGGTCGCTCCCACCGGAACGGGAGGCCTGGGCGGCACGGAGGGCAGCGGGGGCACGACGGGTACGTCGGGCGCGGCCGGCGCGGGAGAGACGCCCCACACCGGGAGCGCGACGGGAGGCAGCGGTGCCCTGCGCTGCGTCGCCAGCGGTCGATCCTGCGCGGGCCTGACCGGAACCGAGTGCAGTGGTCAAGATTGCTGCGCCTGCATCGCGGTGCCCGGGGGAACGTTTCCGATGGGGACGAGCATCGACGGGACCGATGCGCCAGACGACATTTCCTGGTCCAGCGAGTATCCCGAGCACCAGGTTTCGGTGTCGACCTTTGGCCTCGACAACTTTCCGGTCACCGTGGGCCGATACAGGCAGTTCTTGCTGACCGACGGAGAGGCGGCTGCGCCCGAGAACGGCGCGGGGGCCCATCCGCTCATCCCGGGGAGCGGGTGGAGCTCGGATTGGAACGGCAGTGCCGCCATCGCCACAATTCCCACTTGCCCAGGTCCCGCGACCTGGACCGAGAACCCAGGCAGCAACGAAGCGTATGCGCTCAACTGCGTGACCTGGTTTCAGGCATTTGCGTTCTGCATCTGGGACGGTGGACGCCTCCCCACTGAGGCCGAGTGGGAATACGCCGCGGCCGGAGGCGAAGAGAATCGCCGCTATCCCTGGGGAGCAGAGGAGCCCACTGACGCTCACATCCCCGGCGGCCTGGACGCAAGCTCTGCCTTGGTGACGGTCGGGGGCACGCCGTTGGGAAACGGCAGGTGGGGCCACAGCCACCTGGGGGGCCTCCTCGAGCAGTGGGTGCTCGATTGGTCCGACGTCGAGTGGTACTCGGGTGGGGGGAGTACGTGCAACGACTGCGCGAACCTTACACCGGGGATCTACCGTATGATCCGAGGGTCCCCGTGGGGGGGCGTTGGCAGAGTGTCAGAGCGGAACAGGAGCGCCGCTCCCACCACCCGGCGCAACTTTGGGGGGTTCCGCTGCGCGCGGGATGCTGAGGAAGTCCGGGCAGCCGGCGCGGGCTGACCCGCGCGGCTTCGGGGACGTGCGTCTGCAGTTCGACTGCGGGATGTGAATCGGGTGTGTTGCCACCACGTCAGTGGAGCTCAGCCCAGCTGTTGGGCAGCCCAACCTGGCCGTGAGGCGATGAGTTGTCGACGGCGATTGTCCCGTTGGCGCGGGGGGACAGCTTCGCTCGTTGCCGACGAACTCTCCCTGGTGCTCAACTTCGCGCGACTCTTCGCGATGTGGCACCCGATACGGAGCAGATGGTCATGACTTTGGCTGAGCAACTCAGAGCAGAAGGTCGGCAAGAAGGTCTGCAGGAAGGCCTCCTACAGGAGCGCCGAGTCTGGGTAGAGCGGATCCTTTCGTCTCGATTCGGACCGCTTCCCCAGGATGCCGCAGAACGCATCGCATCAGCCAACCGCGAACCGCTCGAACGCTGGGCGGAGACGGTCATGACTGCGGAGTCCGTGGACGGCCTGCTCGGCGAGTAGTGCGTCACTGCGCACCGAGACCGAGGACGACCGAATCGCCTCGCGTGAAGCAAACCCCGCCGGGGGAGCCGCATGCGGGCGGGTGCGGTCGCCTTCGCGCTGAAGTCGCTTCAGAGTACGCAGCAGCATACGGGGGGGGGGGGGAGAATTGCATCCCCCCCAGGCGGAACTTCGTCGCTCGCAGCTAGTTCGTGCACGCGTGGTTGGCTGAAGACCGGTCTGCTACACTAGCCGGGCTGCTGCTGGATGCGGCTGGGAGGCAGGAATGCGGGGAGTGCTCGTTGTGCAATTGAGCTTGGCCGGTGGAGTCGCGCTCATGAGCGGCTGCGGCGGGTCGGAGATTGGCGGTGCGCAGTCGGGCGGCGCAGCGGGCGACGCACCGCTCTCGGGCGGAACCGACGGCGGCGCTACGGGTGGCAGCGGAGTAGCGGGCACAAGCAGCGGCATCGGTGGATCTGGTGTCGCAGGCACCGGTGGCGGCACCGGTGGAGCGGAATGCGTTGACGGGACGGACCGGTGCCCGTCCTACGGAAACGGGACTTGCAACGAGGGCCTGGTCTGCGCCTCAGATCTTTGTGTGGATCTCAGCAGTGGGGGTCAGGCCGGGGCGGGTGGCTCCGGCGGAGTTGTCGGTGCAGGAGGAAACGCAGCGACCGCTGGCAGCGCGGGCACTCAGATCCAAGGCGGTGCGGGCGGGATCGCTGGCACAAGTGGCGTTGCTGGCGGCTTTGCGGGCATGAGTGCCGGTGGCGGCGGCGGTGTTGGCGCCGGTGGCATCATGCCTGGCGATGGCGGCACTTTTTCGACGGGTGCGGGAGGCACGGGGATCGGAGGCGATCAGGGCCTAAGCGGCGGCGGGGGCGTCGCCGGCTCGACCAGCAGCCCCGCCCCCCTGCCCTGCGACGTCTTCGAAACCGACGGCCACCCGTGTGTCTCGGCGCACAGCACGGTGAGGGTTCTCCGGAGCGCGTACACCGGGCCCCTCTACCAGGTCTGCAGAGGCACTTCGCTGGCCGGGCCGAGTTCTTGCCAGGGAGAAACACTGGACATCGGAGCCGTCAAGGGCGGCTATGCCGACGCCGCCTCGCAAGACACGTTCTGCGCTGGCGGCCCCTGCACCATCACGATCCTCTACGACCAGTCCGGACAGGGGAATCACCTCGAACCCGCGCCCCCCGGCGGCGCCAAACCCACTCCCGCCAACCCGGTGAACGCCGCCGACCTTCCCACAACGATCAATGGCCATTCAGTCTACGGCATGCTCCTCCGGCCCGGTATGGGCTACCGCACTGGCTGCGATGGCTGCAACATCCCGACTGGGCACGGGACTGCAGTGGGCGACGAGCCAGAGAGCATGTACATGGTGACCAGCCAGCACGACCTGATCAATGGGTGCTGCTTCGATTACGGCAACGCCGAAACGTCCTGCAACGACGACGGCAACGGCACCATGGAAGCGGTCAACTTTGGGATGGGCGTCATCTGGGGCACCGGTAGCGGGGAGGGCCCGTGGGTCATGGCAGACCTCGAAAACGGTCTCTATGCCGGCTGGGAAAACGGACAAACTCAAGACATCTCGACCAACGCGCCCCTTGGCCACGACTTCGTCACGGGCGTGCTCATCGGCGACACGACGGACAAGAACGGGGGCAGCGGCCGCTTTGCGCTCTACGGCGGCGATGCGACATCCGGGACGCTGGCCACCATGTACGACGGGATACGCCCGGAAAGAACCGGCTACGTCCCCATGCAGAAACAGGGGTCCATCGTCCTCTCGATCAGCGGGGACAACAGCGACGGTGACGGTGGACGCTTCTACGAAGGCGTCATGGTGACCGGCGCTGCGTCGAGGGAGACCACTGACGCCCTCCAGGCCGCCATCGTCGCTGCGCGGTACGGCTCGGCGGACGTCGAGGGTCCTGGCGAAGGCGTGGGTGGCAGCACCGGCGTGGGTGGCGCTTCGAGCGGCAGTGGAGGAGGGGCAGCAACCTGCGCCAACGTGACGCCTTGTGGCGGCGACCTGGTCGGAACCTGGAACGTGACGTCGTCGTGCCTGACGGTGAGTGGTGAGTTGGGCTTGATGGAGTTTGGTCTGGATTGCACGTCGGCGCCGATCTCCGGCTCGCTCCAGGTGACCGGAACGTGGACCGCCAACGCCGACGGGACCTATTCGGACAACACGACCACGACGGGCAGCGTGCAGATCGATCTGCCGGCCTCGTGCCTGGAGGTGTCGGGGACCACCACCACCTGCGATCGGATTGGTGGACTCCTCGCGTCCATAGGCTACGCCTCGGTCACTTGCACAGACTACACTGCGACCGGCGGGTGTTCGTGCCCGGCCACCATCGACCAGACAGGTGGGATTGGGGTGGCACCCGTGTTCGCGTCAACCAACGGCAGTTACACGACCTCGGGCAGCATGCTCACGGTCACCGCGGGCGAGCAGGAGTACTCGTACTGCGTCTCGGGAACCACGCTGACCAT
>CAZSVU010000329.1:0-9782 GCA_964610275.1 uncultured Polyangiaceae bacterium
CGCAGCAACAGGCAGGCGTCCGGGGTTTCCGACTGGTAGGTGGTTGACAACCGCACGTAGCTGTGCATCAATCGGGAAAAGGGTGCAGGACGCGCTGCGGTCTTCACCTGAAGATGGCGGATTCTGTCAGCTTTTTCCTTGTCAAGGATTCTGAATTCCTGATGATTCACCCTTCAGCATGGAGCCCCGCCCGCTCTATAGCCTTGTCCGGCTCGTGCCCCATCGTCTCGGCTGCGGTAGAATGGTTGCCTTGCTGGGGGTCGGATATGGAAAACAAACGCAGGCTTCCGCCGGTACTGATCGTTGCTGTGGCTATGTCCGCGATGGTCGCCGGGTGTGGTGGGGAAAGCGGCGAAGGCGACGATGGACATCAAGCGCAAGACGGAAGGCAGTCAGATGCGAGCCAAACCGCAAGAACGCCCGAACAAGTGCAAGATGACATCCGCGCCGAGGTCGAGTCCCTAAACTACTGCACCGTGCTCGAAGACTGCATGGCCGTCTACATTCCGGGAACCTGCAGTAACGGCTACATCAACGGCGACGCTGATCGAGCCGACCTCGATGACCTGATCGCGGAGTACTCGGCAGTTGGCGGTCTGGAACCTCCTTGCGTGTTGATCTGCGAAACGCTGAGTTGCGTGCAGGGTCGGTGTGAAACTCAGCCGGCTTCACCCTCCGACGTCGCTGGGCAGGGCGAGCGGTTGGTTTGCCATTGAGTAGGCCGGGTAATCTTGCCGCGCTGAGAAACAGCGCACCTGCGTTTGCTAACCGGAACCTGGACAGCAACTGGCTCCGACGGGGAGCAACCAGGTCGGCATGACGTCCTACTGTGCACTCCGAGCACACCGCACTCCCAGGCGAAGTCGGCACTTCTAGAAGCGATTCGCCAAGGAGTCACGAACAAGCAGGAGCTTCGAATCCGGACGGTCCTGGGCACCGAAACGCAGGTGGGGCCAGCCCTGCGACTTCAGCACCTCTTGCGCAACGTGCTCCCGAACAATGGAATGGAGGACTTCGAACAACCGTCATCGCAGACCCGAGCCAACATGGGGCGTGGAGCCCGAAGATTCCTGATCCAGCCGCACGCCCTACTCGCCGAGGACTTCTTCTCGGTTTTCGACCACAGCCGCCTGGAAGCCGAGGTCAAAGCTGGGCTGCCAGAGTTGCCGTGGAGCCAGGTGTGGTAGCGGAAGCAACAGCCGACTACGCGGGCCGCCAAAACAACTTGGTCAGATCCCAGCGCAAGTCCGGCCCGGTCTCAACGCGCACGACGAGCGTCCCGTCCTCCTCGATCACAATCACACTGTTTTTGTCCCACCCTCGACCCGGTGGGATGTCGATCGTCGCCACCATGTCGTGTCCCTGGCCCAGGTCGTCGGTCAGCACGATCTCGTCCTCCCTGGAATCGATCCACATATGTCCGTGGTCGGCGAGCCAGCCCGGGTCAAGGCGACGGGCATCGGAATGATCCTTCTGTTGGGGGAGTTGCTGCCCGAGGTGACGACGGGCGACCCGTGCGGCGGTGGTCAGGTCAACTTGATCGGCGGCGGACTTGATGGGTGCCGCAACCTCGAAGATTGCCGATGGCGAGCTTCAGGGAATCCGATTCGACGACATCCGGTTTGAGGCAGAGATCCCGTTCATCAACATCCATCAGGCCGTGGCAATCAAAGGCGTGAACGGATTTGCCAGCGAGCAACGGCCCAAGGAGGATTGGTCGATCCGCAAGTCCGAACGTCAAGGTGTCCACGTTCATCGATTCTCCCGTTTCGGGGTCCGAGAGGTGCCAGGTCCCATCGGAGTTGCGCTCGTTGCTCCAAGTGGGTAGGCAATGATACACGGGCTCGGATTCGGTCGTGTCTAGGTAGGGGGTCTGAGCCGCGCACCATTCGTTGTAGAGCTCGGCGGTATCGATATCATCTGATGCCAGTAGTCTTCCGCGAACAACCTGAAGGGGACGCACGGTACAGTGTCACGCTGGATGCAGAGGCCGTGGTCGAGTTCGTTGTCAAACACGACATTCAGCTCGTCCTTCACGGTCATATGACCGGCCAGAGTAATTGTCGTTGATCATGACCGCGTCGATCTCCAGACGCGGAGGGTATCGGGCAAGGGAAGAGGTGCTCCGTGGACAGATGCGCCCTTGCCGGCAGGGGCGCCCAGCGTCGTGCTACTGCACGCGCACGGCGCAGGAGATGTCATCCAGACCGGCCGAACCCGCGTTCGGGTCGGCACCATTCGACAGCACGATGGTCCCATCGCAGCCTGGCGCTTCGAGGTACCGAGCGCAGCCCGTGGGCGATGGAAATATATCTCGGATGGTCTTCACGCAGTCGGTGAGCTCCGACAGCGGTCGACCACAGGTCGACAGCGCCAGGTTCTGGACGCAGTAGTTGGTGGGAATTCTCGGCAAGAAGCCCAGGTTGTAGAATTCCCACCCGACGGTGCACGAGCCGCCGCCCGCGTAGCCGTCGGCGTCAATTTCGCCTGCAGGAGGTTCGGGAAAACCTTCGCCGCCGTTGTGTATGTCGACTTTCCAACGGCACCACGTTTCGCGCTCGGACTCCGTCAGATCGCTCACTGGACTCGTCGGGTCCAGGTCGGTCGGGGACGGCACCATGCTGGTGTAGTCCTGCAGCGGTGCACACTCCCACAACGGGTCGTCCGCTTCCCTTGAACACGTACACACCTCACGCGGCAGGTAGTGGCACTCGACCCCGCGCGCGCCCATGCACGAGTCGGTTGGCGCCGGCATGGCGGCCGGACACGGATCGGGCGCCGCGGTGGACCAGGTGTCGTAGCAGGCCCACCAGAGTTGGGTGCTGCTCGCGGCAAAGCAGCCGCACGCCTGGTAGTGCGCATCGCCGTTGCTCTCGCCCCGGTAGGCGCAGAGCAGGCTTTCGATCTCGCAGTCGCCCTGCGGCGTGTTTTCGGGGCAGTCCGCCGGGCTGTCGCTCGCGACCGGCAGCGTCGGCCGAGGCGCCCCAGGCGGCGCGAGCACCCGGGGCCCGGTCGAACTCGTGTCCAGACCCACGTCCGAGGCCGAACCGGAGTCTTGCTCGCCGAGTGGATTGGCGTCCGGTTGGTCGTCCACCTGCAGCTTGTTGCTGCATCCCAACGAACCGGCAACCAGCAACGTTCCAAACATCAGGCATTCACGCATGACTGCATCTTCCCTTCACGGATGACCGCCGTCCGGAACGGACGGCTCGGTGATAAAGTTGCGCGCTCGGTCAACGAGCGGGTCAGTGGAATGCTCCACGACGAAGCGCCGCGCCAATTCCGCCGCTCGGTCGTGACGGCCCAGGGCCGCCAGCGCTTCGATACGCAACAGGCTCGCCTCGGCCTCCAGCTGCTTGCCGCGCAACACACGCTCGAAGCGATCGAGCTGTGCGAGGGCGGCCTTCGGGTTCCCGTCTGCCAGTGCCGCCCGAGCCGTCTCCAAGCTCACCAGCTCCTGGTCCAGGGTGGCCGGCGCATGCGGTGCTCTCGTGGGGGGCGTGGGTCGCGGCTCTTCGGGCGGCGATCCGCTCGGGACCAGTACCGCCGTTGCTGGGGGATCCACCGCCGGAGCCGAAGCCGGCGGCGGAGTGGGCTCAGCCGAGATGTCAATGGGATCCGAACTCGCACGCACGAGCAGGAACGCTCCGGCTGCGACTACAGCGGCGACCAGCGCGGCCGCGGCGCGAGTCTTCGGCCAGGAAACGAGCGTCGCGCTCGACGTGTTGGCCGGCGCGCGCTGCTCGCGCAACTTGCCGGCAATGCGACGCCCCGTGGCGTCGGGAACGGGTTCCTCTCGTCCGGCCTGGAACAGGCGCGTGGCGAAGTCGTCGAGCGGGTCGCGACTCACGGCGGACCTCCAAACGGGTTTCGCGCTCTCACTTGCAGGAGCAGACCACGGAATCGCCGACGCGCGCGGCGCAGCCGGCTCGCCGCCGTGCCCACAGGTATGCGTTCAAGCAATGCGATATCGGGAATCTCAAACTCTTCGAGTTCGGCCAGAACGAGCACGCGGCGGAGCTTGTCAGGCAGTCGGCACAGTAGCTCGTCCAGCAGCTGGCATGCCTGGCGAAGCTCTGCCTGGTCGTGAGGTCCAGGTGACGGCGCGGCGAACTCGTGCGGGGGCTCGTATTGCGCTTCATGCCTCCGGCGCTTGGCGCGGTGGGTGCGACTGACCACCTTGAGCGCGATGCCGTGCAAGAATGCTCGCTCCTTGCCAGCGGCGATGCAGTCGAGCTTGGTTGAGGCAATCATGAAGACCTGCTGCGTGGCGTCATCTGCGTCGGCTGGAGACAAACCCAACCGGCGGGTAAAACGCCAGACGCGCCGGAAATGGGCGCAAAATAGCTCTTCGATGTCGGGGACCACCGCGGCTTCAGCGAGACAACCCGCCGCGACGTCACCGCGCGGCAGGGCAGCGTCTCCCATGACCGGCACATCCCCAGAGTGTCGAGCCACGATCACGGAAAACGCATGGCAGCGCCCAGCGCTGCGAACAGGCCGGCCGGCTCAGTCCGATACAGCACCGCGGTACCGGCGGTGATCTCGTGGTGGAACAGAGCAACGGTGGCCCCGACCTCTCCTTCGAGCGACAGCCAGCGCGACGTCCACCACACCAGGCGCCCGTGCGTCCCGAGGGCTGCCCAAGGGCCCACCGCCCGTTGCCCGTCGTAGGCGCCGATGGCCCCCAGATTCATGGCCGCGCAGCCCCAAAGCGAGAGGGGGACATCACCCAACCGGACCGGGCACAGGTCCAGGCGCCCGCCGAGAACCCACGTCCCGATCTCCTTGCCAGCGGTGGTCGTGGACCCGACCACCCCAAACGCGGCAGCGCGCACTGCCAAGTCCGGAACCGCTTGAACCAGCGCGCCGTCGTGCTCGACGAAGAGCACCGCGAAAGCCAGCGGGCTCGGCGCGATTCCGCTTGTCAGCCCCCCCTGCAACCCAGCTGCCCAGAACGAGGTCGGCTCCGACCGTCCGAGACGAGTGCCCGCCGTACCGGGCGTCGCGACCCACGACGAACCACGTTGAACCGGCGGCGAGGAACGCGACGGTCGTCGCTCTGCCTGTGGGCTGGGTGGGGCTGTGTCGCCGGGCGGCAGACTTGGCGGCGCATCGTCGGGCGATGGGAGGGGAGTCTCCGTACTTGCTTGGACGTCGCGGCCCTCGGATACGACTGCCAACGACAGGTTCAGCGCGAGTGCACGCGAGACGAGCTCACAGCTCTTGGCTTGCAGCTCACGAATCGCCACAATGCCGCCACGAGTCTGCCGTTCCAGCCGTCCCGTGGCGCCCTTGGGCGTGGCCGCCAGCGTCACCACGAAGTCAGGACGGTCACCTGCCTTGGCCAGGCGCACGAGCGCGCTTCGCTCTCCCAGGTACACCAGGAACTCGGCGCCGCCCGGACAGTCCGGCGAGCTCCGATACCAGACCACGGCCGGCGCTGGTGCCTGCGCCCAGGCCGCTGGTACCGTGGCGAGCGTCGCCACGCACCAAACCGTCCAGCGACCCCGAGGGCTCCACATCCCGCCATCATACATCGCGCGGGGTGACGGGCCGTCAAGTAGTACTGCATCTGATCACTATCGTGCTCGTCTATGTCCCGGTGGATGCAGGTGACTTGAAGCAAAGTCGCGGAGCGCTTCTTCCCATGTCTCCCGGCAGCGGCGTTCCACACGGGAGCATTGAGGTTGCGCCCCGCCAGGATAAGGCACTCCAGTCGTGGTGAGCCTGATCCGCTCCTCGCTGCTCGCCGGCCTCGCCTTCCTGAAGATGCACCGTCCCTCGTTCCGCTCGGCTTCAGCACGCGCCACGGCCAAGTCAGGCGAGCGACGCCTGGCGAACGCATAGCCGCACTGACCAGCCGGAACGGAGCGCCGGGCGTTTTGTTGCGATCTGAGGGATCGTTTCTCGCTGCCCCGGGCATGTGCCGTTCAAGAACGACGCGGCCTCACCATGCGGTGCCGTCGCGATGAGCGCCTCACCCAAGGCGAGTGGCGCACGCATATCCGCGAGCTGCCACCAGTCGTCTTCCGCGCGTTTGGGACCTGGTCCGCAGGTTGGCGCTGCCTATCTGCAACCCACACTCGCTTACGGCCCGAACCAGGTCTGCATGATCGCTATTCGCACGCCCGGCTACGTTCCCTCCTCCGAGGAGCGTGGTCTCTTGTGCGGCATGACACTGAGCGGCATCGTGCCCGGAGCTGGCCAGAACTCAGAGCTTCGTCTCCCACGTCAGCTGCTCGATGAACTCCGGCACCGACCGATCGACGGCTTCGCTGCCTGCTTCTGCGGGGAGTCAGGTGGCTCGCGGGTCGTCCAAGCGCTCCGTACGAGCGCAGACAACGCGGCACGCCGAGCTGCGCCCCAAGCGCTGAGGACTCGACGATGGCACATGACGCTCACTCGGGCAGAGTTGGCGGCGGTGAGGCTGCCGACACATGCGGGACCGAGGGCCTGTCGCCTGCAGTCACCTGGAATGTACCGGTCCGCCACCACGCAGCTTCGTCGGAGGTCGCGCGCATCGCGAGCGGCATCATGCCGCTCCTAGGCAGCCTGTCCCGTCCCACCGCTCGCCAAGCAGTGGTGGCAATGCTCTGCGCTGCTGGCGCAGTTGTCTGCGTCGCCACGGTCGACAACGTCTACGCCATAGAGGACTGGCTCTTCTGGAGGCTGCTGATCCTCTGGAGCTGGTGCGCGTTCCTGCAAGCCGCCTGCTTCTCCACCGGGCACCTGGTTTTGACGCGCGTGCTGAAGATCAAACACCTGCCTTTGATCGAGAAGCTGGTTGTGAGCGTGGCGCTCGGGTTGGTGGCGTTCACGATGGCGATGTATCTCGGTGGCCTGCTTGCGTTCTACCAGCCATTTCTTGCGATTGCCCTTCCGGCCACAATGCTCGCTGCGGGTGCGCCGGCACTGTACGTATGGAGCCGCGAGGTATGGAAGGAGGGTGCATCTACCCCCCGCGAGCATCTCAGCGCCTGGCCTGCGGCCGCGCTCATTGTTGGCGCGCTCTGCTTGGTGTTGCTCTACCTCCAGTGTATGACCCCTGCGTCGCTCAACTACGACTCCCGCTGGTATCATCTGGCCGTCGCGCAGGACTACGCTCGCGAAGGCCGAATCGTAAGATTCCGGGCGGACTACAATAAGGCCTTCCCGCAGCTCACGAGCCTGGTGCACACGTGGGGCTATCTCGTGCCCGGCCTGAGCCAGCCCGAACGCTGGATGCTGGCGCTCCACAACGAGTACTGTCTGGTGCTTTGGACTATCTCGGGCGTAGGAGCGGTCGCGGCATGGCTGGTCGAGCGCGATCGGCTTGCTGGGTCGTGGGCCGCCTTCTTTCTGTTTCCCGCCATCTTTGTCTACGACAGCAACATAGGAGGCAGTGCTGATCATGTCCTGGCGTTCTTCACCCCGCCACTCTTTCTTGCTGCCGCGCGCGCCGTCCCGTCGTTATCACCCGGGCGCTGTGCATTGGTCGGCGCTGTGGCGGCAGGCGCAGTACTCACAAAGTACCAGAGCGTCTACATGATAGCACCCATCGGTGCTCTCATCGGTGGCTACTGGCTTTGGCCGGACTTTTTCGGACGCACGAATTGCCTGACCCGCTGGCGGCTCTGGCGTGGACCGGCAACGCTGATTGCCGTGGGGATGCTGCTGACCCTTCCCCACTTCCTAAAGAACTGGGTGTTCTACGGCAACCCCGTCTACCCATTCATGTCGGGCGCGTTTCCAGGCACGAACCCCCGACCGCCGGACATGGAGCTCCTCGTGACGCACCTCTACGCCGGGGATGCAACCATTCCACGAGGATCGTTCGGCACAGTCGTCAAGGCGACACTCGACAACGCCATCACACCCTTCTTCCGAAAGCCGTACTCATTCGGGCTCATCTTCCCGCTCCTCCTCCCGCTGGTCCCGCTAGTCGGAGGTGGTCGACGCTTGTGGGCCGCCGTGTTCGTGTCGGTGGGCGCACATCTGACGTGGGCCTTCACCTACCCTATTGAACGATACCTTCAGGCAATCGTGCCGATGTTTGCCGCCGTCGCGGCCGCAATCATAGTGCGCGTCTGGCAGCTCGGTTGGATCACGCGGACGGCGACGCTCGTGCTGCTCGGGACGCACGTGGTGTGGGGCGCCGACGCCTTGTTCTATTCCGGTCATCGGCGGATGGATGACAGTATCAAGCTGATTCGCAGCGGCTCCCAAGGAAGAGCCAGAAGTCGTTTCGACGACTACCTGGCTTCGCAGGTCGCGCTCGATGACCGTCTCCCGCACGACGCCGTCCTTTTGTTTCACAACACGCGTCTGAGTCTGGGCGTCAACCGTACGGTGTTGCAGGACCTGCCGGGCTTTCAGGGGCTCATCAGCTACAAGCACGTACAGACCCCACGCGAACTCTGCCAACTCTACCGCTCACTGGGCGTCACACATGTTCTCCACGAGCGCGGTCTTTGGCCCGCCTACACGAAGCAAGAGGAAGTGGTCTTCGCCGCATTCCTTGCGCGCCACGCCGAGAACATCTTTCGGCAGGGCGAATACGAGGTAATGGAGGTCCCTGCCGAGCTACCTCCGGTCGAAACGCCCTATCGAGTCCTGACTGTTGGACTCGACGGCTACGCGGATGGCGTGTATGCGATCGAGGCCCTTGACGTCTACGAACCGCTGGCAGCTCGATTCAAACGCTTTCCCACGCCCACCGTCGCCATTGACGCGGAGGAACCCAACGCTACCCGTGCACTGCAGCACGTCGACGCTGTGCTCGCGAGCAACCTGAAATCGCTCCCGGAGAATTTCCGCGAACGAGTACACAAGCAGTTCGTGAACGTGGTGTCCTATTCGAATCATGCTCATTTCGGGGTCTACATCCGAAGAATCGCGCCACCCCGGTAGCGGACACTAGCCGTCAGCCCAGCGAGCGGCTTGTCCCGGGCTTGCCGCGCAAATTCCGTCGGTCGGTAGGGTCGAGGGCTGGCGCGGTGGCTTCAGGCAACGGGGAGCAGCTGTTGTCCAGCAGCTTTCGCCACTTGCTGGTGCCTCAATCCGTTCCATAGCTCCGTTTCCAGCCCCCGCCCGGTCGCACGCAGTATGCGAATTTCCCGCACTACGCGCTCCTGCTCACTTCGCGCTGGCGGCCTTTGCGCGGACACCAAGCCTTCGCCGCTGGGCAAGGCCCAAACCTTGTCTGCGATCCCTTGGCCAGCGGATTCGTCGCCGACGAAGTCGCCGTCAAGACGAAGATCGGCAACGAACGCTTCTTCGGTTGGCCTCGCGGGACTTGCTCTTCGATGGCGTCGTCCACCTTCGCGACAGCAGCACCCACCCCGTATGGAGCTGCCATGACTGATTGCCATCTCGCCGGGTGCGCCGCGTCTCGGCGGGTACATCGGTAGGCTGAACGATGTCCTCGGCGTCAGGGACATTGAGTTTCATGTCGACGAGGTCACCGGGTGCGCGTTGCTCGACTTGACAGGTCCGGGGTTGCTGCACACTATGAATCGTACAGAGGTGCTCGCATGCGAGGTAGTTGTCGCCGCGGTCCGGCCGCCATACTTTGCTGGCTGGCGTTGAGCTGTGGAGGCAGAACTGACATCCACAACGAAACCGGGCCCCGCAGCGACGCCAGCGCTGGCAGAACCGGGACCAACCCGGCGGACGGTGGCACCAGCGCTGGCGGAAACGGTACCAACTCAGTGGGCGGCGGCACCGGCGCCTGGCGCCCGCTGGAGGTTTGTACGCAGGAGGGCTACGCATACTGGTCCAGGCAGTTGTGTTGAGCTAGA
>CAZSVU010000330.1:0-9760 GCA_964610275.1 uncultured Polyangiaceae bacterium
CTTGGGTGTGTCCGAGGCGACGGCCAAGCGCGCGATCGCCAAGGGTCGAGAGCGGGTGACACGCATGGCCAGTCGCGAGCCCGCGCTGCAGAGCTACCTGGGAAACCTCGGGAGGGGATCTGAATGAAACCGACTGAGCATCAGCCGGCGGAGATGCAGGCGCGTGCCCTGGGAGCGCTGCTGGGCCAGGCGGCAGAAGAGTTTGCGGCCGAGCGCCCGTTGCCGAGCGCGGACTCGCTGTTGGAACGAGCCTGGTCCGGGCTCGCTCCCAAGCCTGCGTGGCACCGCGCCGCCTGGCGGGTCTCAGGCGCGCTCGCTGCCGCGGCGGTGGTGGTGCTGCTCAGCGTTTGGCTGATCCAGAGGCTCAGTCCAGCGCCGCTTCGCTACGAGGCCCGGGGTGCGAGCGAAACCGAGCAGGGCACCTTCGTGGCGCCCAAGACCACCGCGGCGCGCTTGGAGTTCTCCGACGGATCGGCGGTCGTGCTGAAGCACGGCGCCCGGATGCAGGTGCGTGAGACCACGCCGGAAGGCGCCACGTTGGTGCTCGACCGCGGCGCGGCCACCAGCGAGATCGTCCACCAGCCCGGCACGCGCTGGAGCCTGCTCGCCGGCACGTTCACTGTGCGCGTGATCGGCACGCGCTTCGTGACGGAGTGGACGCCGACCACCGGGCGGCTCGATGTGGCGGTGCTCGAGGGATCGGTCAGCGTGGAAGGTGGCCCTCTGAGCACCCACAGCGTGGTGCGCGCCGGGCAACGCTTCCGTGCCGACGCCCGCAGTGGCGCGTGGGGCGTCGAGGCACTGAACGAGCCAGGCGAAGCGGAAGCAAAACAGAGCGCGGACACTGACAGTGCGCGTTTGAACGCTCCTGCACCGAGTGGCAGAGCTCTCGCCAACCTGTCTGGAACCGATCCTCCGGCGGCCTCCGCGCAGCCGGCCCGGCCAGCGTCGGCATCGAGTTGGGCGGACCTGATGGCGCGCGGCGACTTCAAGACCATCGTGGCCGAGGCCAAGCGCCAGGGCATCGACTCGTGCCTGACGGGCTGCAGTCCGGCTGACGTGCGGCGGCTCGCCGATGCGGCCCGCTACACCGGAGAGCACGCACTGGCCGAGCGTGCGCTCGTGGCACTGCGCGGGCGCTCCCCCGGCTCGGCAGCCGTGGCGAGCTACTTGCTCGGGACTTTGAACGAGTCTCGCGGCCGCAGCGGTGCGGCTCTCAAGTGGTACGAGACGTATCTTCGCGAGGCGCCTGGGGGTCAGTTCCACGGTGATGCGCTCTTGGGGCGAATGCGGCTCTCAGCCGCCAGTGGGCGGCACCAGGCGGCCCGCCAGGCCGCTCGCGAGTACTTGTCGGCACACCCCAACGGTGTCGGCGCGGCCGCCGCACGGGGTATCCTCAAGAAGCCTTGAGATCCCGTCGCGTCGGCTGCTTCGCCCCCCCCTGGTTGCGTGCGGGCTGGTGCGTGCTCGCACTGCTCGGCGTGATGGTGTGGAGCGCACCGGCTTTCGGCCAGCGCGTGGTGCTGGTGCGACCAAAGGATCCAGACCCCGCGTTGAGCGAGGCCTTCAATCGACTGCGCGGCGAGATGGGCATGCACGGCTTCGAGGTCATCGTCGTGGACGCTACCGATCAGCCTTCGGCCGCGACGCTCGCCGAGGTGGCGGAACGCCACAGGGCCGTAGCCAGCGTGGCCTTTGCGAGAACTGCCGGGCAGGCCAGCGCGGACGTGTGGGTGAGCGACCGGGTCACCGGCAAGACGAGTCTTCGCAGCATCTCCACCCCGGCCGAGGCGGACGCGCCCAGCCTGTTGGCCCTGCGCGCTACCGAGCTACTGCGCGCGAGCCTGCGCGAGTTCCCGAGCGCTGAGGCTCAGCCAGCCGACATCGTCGGAGCCGAACCTGCACGCGCGCCCACCCACGTTCGCGAGTGGGCGGAGGAACCCGTACGCGATCCGTCGAAGCAAGCCCACCGCGCCGCGTGGTGGCTCGAACTCGACGCTGCCTGCCTCTTGCCGCTCCCTGAGGCGCGGCCAGCCCTGGGTCCTTCAGCTTGGCTCGGACACCGCCCCGGCGATTCCTGGTCCGTGCGCGCCGGATTCGCTGGCCCCCTGCTCGGCACCGAGCTCAGCACGCCGGAGGCGACCGCACAAATCAGGTTTCTGGTCGGCGTCGTCGAGCTGGGGGTGGACATCCTGTCCACCGATCCGGTGGGCGTAAACCTGATGTTGAGCGGAGGCGCCGTGCACCTGTCCGTTCAGGGCGAGGCCGACGGCGCCTGGGTGGGTCGCACGGACTCGCGTTGGCTGCTTGCGGGGGGCGCGGGTGCTGGCCTCACCTGGTCCGCGCTCGACACCATCGGCCTGCGCGGCTCGGTGCGTGCGCTGTGGACGTCACCACAAGCCGAGGTGGAGGTCGCCAACACTCGGTTCGCGGTGGGGCGGCCGTCGGTGTTGATCAACCTGGGCGTCGTGGTCGGGCTGTAGGGGCAGGAACGCCGCCTCGATGCGCCGAAGGGCGTGGCCCCGCCCACCGGTCGTTGCTACCGTGGGGGCGTGGCCGGGGCATTGGAACGCACACTGGCAGCGCTGGAAGAGGAAGACGTCGCCGCTCTGCGGGCGCTCGGTGAGCAAGATGAGTGAACCCAAAGCACGCGACGGTGACGGCTGGGACGCCGGGTTCGACGGACACCAGCGCCGCCAGGCGCGTCTCGGCCTATCGATGACGCCGGCCGAGCGCCTGGCGTGGCTCGAGTGCAAGCTCGCCGAGATGCGCGAGCTGCTGGGCAAGGCGCAAACAGCGGAACGCAACGACGAGCCTTCGGGCGCCGAGCGTTGAACGAGTGAGCGGGTCAGTCGGGGCCCGAAGGCTCGCGGCTGGGGAGGATCTCTCCGTGCCGCCGAGTTCCGATATTCGGAACAGATGATTTCTCCTGTCCTGCGGTCTCTAGAATACCGACAGCTTGACCAATGAAACTCGCAGCGTATGCTTGATCCGTGTTCGAAGCGTTGTTCCGCATAACGGAACAACAAGCACACAGCCAGATTGCCTGTCGGCCTCCGCACTGGTTCCTAGTCCTCCCCACTGCTGCGAGCGACGTCATGACCACCATCGAAAAAGCCACGGACGTGTTGTTCTTCCTGCACTCCCAGCCGGGTGCGTGCGGGGTGACGGCGGTAGCGCGTGAGCTGGGCGTGCCCAAGACCAGCGCACATCGAATGCTGCGCTCGTTGATGCACCGTAGCCTTGTGGAGCGCGACGACGGTGGCCGGTATCGAATCGGCCTCGGTCTGGCCCTGCTCGGGCTCGGCGCGTCGGGTCGAGACCCGCTCGTGCACCTGGCCCGTCCGACGTTGGAGTCAGCGGCGCGGGAGCTCGGGGAGACGTTCTTCCTGGTGTGTCAGCGTGCGGGCGAGCTCACCGTGGTGGACAAGGTCGAGGGTAGGGGGTTTCTGCGCGCGGCCCCCGAGGTCGGATCCACCGTGCCGGTGCACGCCACCGCCGTCGGCAAGAGCTTTGCCGTGCACGTCCCCGAGTTGGCCGAGCTGGACGCCGGGCAACTCCAGGCCTACACCCAGCAGACCGTGACGCGGGCCGAGGCCTGGCGCGCGCAGGTGACCGCGAGCCGAGCCGCCGGCTACGCGGTGAGCCAGGACGAATGGATCGAGGGGCTCTCGGCCGTGGCCGTCCCAATCCTATCCCACGGCAGAATGGTCGCCTCCATCGCCGCTGCCCTGGTGTCATCGCGGTTTCGTCAGCTCGGCGAGCCGCAAGTGGCAGAAATCACCGTCCACGCTGCGCGTGCCGTGAGCGATCGCCTGCAAGGGAGGGAGTCATGACCGCCTGGCTGGGCGGCAAGATTTTGGAGAGCTCCGACGCCCGCATCGCCGTGACCGATCACGGGCTGCTCTACGGGGACGGAGTGTTCGAGGGCATCCGCGCCCAGGGCGGAAAAGTGGTGGACCTCGACCTGCATCTCGAGCGCCTCGAGCGCTCCGCGGGCGCAATCTATCTCGAGCTCGGCGCGTGGCTCACGCGCATGCGCGGCGTGGTGCTGCAGACCCTGGCGGCGCACGGAGAGCCGGACGCGTACGTGAGGCTGGTCGTCACTCGCGGTCCCGGCCGTCTGGGTCTGGACGCTACGACCTGCACAGGCCCCGAGGTGTTTTGCGTCGTCGACTCCATCGAGCTTTTTCCCCCGGAGATCCTGTCCCGTGGGATCCGACTCGTGACCGGGACCTGGCGGCGCCCCGGGCCCGACGTGCTCGATCCGCGCGTCAAGAGCTTGAACTACCTGAACAACGTGCTCAACAAGCACGAGGCCAAGCTACGTGGCGGTGATGACGCCTTGGTGCTTAACGGCCGCGGCACCGTCGCCGAAGCCTCGGCGGCCAACGTGTTCGTGCGCCGCGGCGACGAGCTACTGACGCCTCCGGGCACCGATGGCGCGCTCGAGGGATTGACTCGTCGCCGCGTCCTGGTGCTGGCACCCGAGCTCGACCTCCGTGCCCAGGAGCGCACCCTGTCTCGCTATGACCTCCTGGAGGCGGACGAAGTGTTTCTCACCGGCACCGGGGCCGGGTTGGTGCCGACCTGCTCGCTCGACGCTCGTCCCATCGGAACGACCGGTTCCGAGAGCGTCCTGCCGCGGCTGCGAAAGCTCATGGCAGAGTACGCCGCCCAGCACGGTGTTCCCATTCCCGGGCTTCGGTCCGCGGCATAGCTCCAGGGACCGATCTTCGCCGCGTGACCGTCCCCCCGGGTCGGGATCCGCTGGCGAACATGGGGTTCGAGGAGCCGGAGGCCCGACGATTATGTCGCGTCCGAGTTTCTGATATGGACGAGAGCACCGACGAGGAGGGCGTATCATGAGCGAGCAAGCGAGTCTCGACGATGTCCTGAAGACACTCGACTGTATTCAAGACAAGACTTTTCTCTGGGTCTTCGGCAGTCTCGTCTACAAGCCGACGAGCGAGAAGGTGATTACGGGGTTCCGCTACTTCGCCTGTGAGATCGGGCCGGTGGTGGATGCGGTGGCGAAGATGGACCTCGAAGCCCTTTCGAAGCTGCCCTTCGCACTCGACGACAGCGGTGACGTGGACACCAGTAGCGTGCTCGTCGACATGGCCTATACCGAGTCCGGTTCGTTCGCCGCGATTCAACCGGTCGAGTACCAGGACTACCGGCCCGTACCGGTCGCTGCCGCCACCATTCTCGAAGGCGATGAGGCCAAGCCGGTCGCCAAGGCCCTCAAAGAGATCGACCAGTCGAGCTAGCGCACCGTTTGCTGGACGCCGGAACCGACACCGGCGAATGGGATCTGGGCGCGGTCCCAGACCTGGGGTGCTTCGAGGCGCGCTGAAGCTCGTGCGCCAGTGGTCGTTCCGGGGGGTGACTTCGACGTATGGCCTCTCACCGATCTGTCATGACCCCGTTTCGGACATCCGCTGACTGCATCGTCATCGGCGCAGGAATCGCCGGCGCGTCCGCAGCCTATGAGCTCAGCCAGAACGGCGCGACCGTCCTGCTGCTCGAAGCCGAGAACGAGCCGGGGTACCACTCGACCGGACGGAGCGCGGCCCTCTACTGCGAGTCGCGAGGCAAGCCGGTGGTGCGTGCGCTGGTGCGCGCCAGTCGAGCATTCCTCGAAGCCCCGCCCGTCGGGTTCTGCGCCGAGGCGTCGCCGCTCCTTTCGTCCCCCCGGGGTGCCCTGCACATCGCTTGCGCCGATCAGCTGGAAATGCTCGACATCACGGCTCGAGAGCTCCACGTCGGTGCCTCCCGAGTCGAGAGACATCCCGGTGACTTTGCCCGGCAGCGCGTACCGCCGCTTCGCTCCGAGACCGTGCGCTCCTGCCTCTGGGATCCGGACGCGCGCGAGATCGACGTTCACGCGCTGCTCCATGGCTACCTCAGAAGCCTGAGACGGCTCGGGGGTGAGCTCGTCACCGGCGCGCGGGTGATGGCAGTGGCACGCGCCGGCTCGGTTTGGCGAGTCACTACCGCCCTAGGCGACTTCGACGCGGGACTGCTCGTCAATGCTGCTGGGGCCTGGGCGGACGAGGTGGGGGCGCTCGCCGGTGCGATGCGAATCGGACTCGCCCCGCGTCGGCGCAACGCGGGGGTCCTACGGCCCGCGTGGGTCGGATCGGTGCGTGACTGGAGCGTGGTGTTCGACGTGGGCAGCGAGTTCTACTTCAAGCCCGACGTCGACAACCTGCTGGTTTCCCCGGAGGATGAGCACCCATCCCCGCCCTGCGATGCGCGGCCCGACGCGACCGCGCTAGCGCTGGCAGTCGACCGCATCCAACGCGTTGCCGAGATCGAGTTCCCCACCAAGCCGATCGCGAGTTGGGCCGGCCTTCGCTCATTCGTCCATGACGAGGCGCCAGTGGTGGGCCCCGATCCGCTCGTCGACGGCTTCATCTGGGTGGCTGCACAGGGTGGCTCTGGCATCAAGACCGCCCCCGCGATTGCCCGGTGCGTCACCGCACTTGCCGCGCGCCGTTCGCTGCCAGAGGACGTGGCGGCCGAGGGGGTCAGAGTGGCGGACCTGTCTCCGGCGCGGCTCGGCCTCGAATAGGGTGCACCCGCCGATGGGTCCGGACGCGCCGCGCGGTGCGCGGGACGCGTTCAGGCCGCGCTGCCGATCCGGCAACGCGACCTGGTGGGGCGGGGGAAGAGAGACTCAGTACACGTACTCGGGGGCGGGCGCCTCGCATTCGCAGGGGAAGTCGGCGCTCACCGTGTGCTCGCCGGCCGCGGTGGCCGTGCAGGTTTCGCCCAAGAGCTGGATTTGGTTTGGAGCGACCAGCTGCCAGTCCACGCCGTACTCGAGCTCGCGTTCGTCGACGCGGACGACGCCTTGGGCCACGACGGACTCGGGCACGTTTCCGCTCAGCTCCAGCGTGCAGGAGCGGATGCCGGAGACGATGCGGCTCAGCTCGGCCTGTAGCTCGGCCTGGTCATTGGCCTGGAAGTACGGCGCCTGTCGCTCGCCGTCGACCTCGTAGCCCGCTCCGGCGTTAGCCATGTCCTCGAGGTGGGGTGTGCCCACATCGTCGCCCACACTCAGCACGTACGTGCTGATGCCGGCGCGGTAGGTCGCCTGAGCCGTGGCCACCACCAAGTCGTTGGTGTCTTGGTTGTGCGCGTCCGGGTCGTCACAGGTGTCGGGCTCGCCGTCGGTCGCCAGCACGATGGCCTTGGGCCCCGGCACGTCGAGGTTCAGCAGGTAGTCGGTTACCGCCGCCAGACTCTCGCCGGTGGGTGTGTCGCGCAGCGGGCTGGCCTGATTGTAGACCGCGGCGATCTGTTCGTAGTTGCCGAAGTCGACCTGAATCTCGTTGGGCCCAGCCAGGCTCGGGCACTGGCCGGCGTCGTGTCCGCCGTTGCCGCTGAACAGCGCGATGCCGAATCGGACGCTGTCCTGCATCCCGGCGATGATGCCAGTGTTGGGATTGACCAGCGCATCGCGGAGCGCCAGCCAGCGGGTCGTGTTGCCGAAGCTCTCTTCCATGCTGCCGGACTGGTCGATGAGCAACATGATGGTCGGGGTCTGGTTCTCGAGGTCGATCTGGCCGCTGATGCACATCGCGGTCGGGTCGCATTGCGGTGCGGGGTCGATGCCATCCTTCTCGCTTCCGTAGTAGCAGTAGCCGTCCGCGCCACAGGTTGCTCCAGCAGGGCAATCCCCTTCCGAGTCGCAGGCCGAGGACTCGCAGGTGCCTTCCTCGGTGCAGGTCTGGCCCGCAGGGCAGTCCGCGTCGGTCAGGCAGACGACTTCGTCGCCCTCGACTTCGTTCGCCGCCGGGGCAGCTCTGCAAGCCAGCGTCTGGGCGCCGAGCAGGATGGCAGCGGTGAAGGTCTTGGATCGGCTCAGCATCTTGCCGGCCAGGGAATCGCTCTTGGTGCTGCTGAAGTGGGTCATTGTCTCTCTCCGTGTCATCGGGTTGCTGATGCCCATTGCAGCGGCCGTGCCAAGCTCCGATCCCGCAGAAAAGAAGCCAGAAGCGCGCCTTCGTGCAGCGGACTGCACACCGCGCGCGTGCAGCCTTCCGCGCACTGTGCAGCGGGCTTGCACGTGGCTCCCGCTGAACCGGGCAACCCTCAGCGCGAGCTCACGTCAGGCCGTGCTCTTGGAGCTTGTTGTAGAGCGTGCGGCGACTGACTCCGAGGATGCGAGCGGCCACGGTCTTGTTGCCGCCCGCTTTGCGGAGCGCCTTCTGCAGCGCTTTCTTCTCGGCCCTGCGCACGGCTTCGTCGAGGTCGGTGATGGTACTGGCAAAGCTCGGTTCCGGGCCGGACCAGCCGCCGAGCCCGAGGGCCTTGGCGCTGTCGGTGAGCTCGCTGAGCTCGCCCTGGACCGCAGCCAGTGTGATTTCGTTCGCCTCAGCAAACACCACCAGGCGTTCGATGAAGTTTTGCAGTTGGCGGACATTGCCCGGCCATCCGTAGCGCTCGAGCAGAGTGACGGCTTCGGGATCGATGCGGATGCCCGTCCTGCCATTCGGGGGGCCGAACGCCTGGCAGAAGTGCCGGACTAGCGCTCTGATGTCGTCAGGGCGCGCGCGGAGCGGCGGGGAAGTGATGGGGATGACGTTGAGCCGGTAATACAGGTCCTCGCGGAACGTGCCGCGCTTGACCATGTCCTCCAGGTTCTGGTGGGTCGCGGCAATGAACCGGACGTCGGCCCGCAGCGTCCTGGTGCCGCCGATCCGTTCGTATTCCTTGTCCTGCAGGACCCGCAGCAGCTTGACCTGAGTCGTTGCGCTGATGTCCCCAATCTCGTCGAGGAACAGACTGCCCCCCTCTGCGATCTCCACGCGCCCGGGCTTGCGCGCGGTGGCGCCGGTGAACGCGCCTTTCTCGTAGCCGAACAGCTCACTCTCCAGGAGCTGCTCGGGCAGCGCCGCGCAATGCACCTTGACGAAGGGCCCGCTGGCACGGGGCGAGAGCTCGTGGACCCTGCGTGCGATGATCTCCTTGCCCGTGCCACTCTCGCCGCGGACGAGCACCGTCGCCGTGCTGGAAGCCGCACGACGGATCAGCGCGTCGACCTCGCGCATGGGTGCCGAGTTGCCAATCATCACCGGCCCTGGCGGCTGCGAAGGCGAGGGCGGCAGGACCACCGAGGGCGGCGGGGCGTCGGCCGCGCGCTCCACGGCGGACAGCGCCTTGCGGACGGCCAGGGAGATTTCGGCTGGTGCAAACGGCTTGCGCACGAAGTCGCCCGCGCCTGCGCGCACCGCGGCGATGCTCTGGTTGTCTCCGGGTTCGTCGCCCACTACGATGACGGCCAGGTCCGGCCAGCGCCGGGCCGCCGTGGTCAGCAGCTCGAGACGCTCGCCACCGGCCAATCCCACATCCACGACCAACACGTCGATGGCGCCGTGGTCGAGCTCGCGCTCGATGCTTGGCACGTCGGCCACGCGTTTGACCCCAATGCCGGCTTCCTCCAGCGCACTGGTCGCTGCCGACGCAGCGTTGGCATCAGTGTCGGCGTACAGAACCTGACCCAGCGAAGAATTCATGCGATCCGCGTCAATCCCAACCCAGAGGCGCGCCAATATACTCTGCTGGGCCGGATGCGAATAGGTGGGGGACCAGCCAGGTTCAGGGGGCTGTTGGGAATGCTGTCTGGGCCGTTTTTGCCGGCATCGGCCGGGATCCTCGGAGCGCGGCGCCGCCAACCCGGTCCGAGCAAGAGCACTAGTGCTGTGTCTCACAAGTCGCAATCGTTGTCCTCCGCCGGGCCGAACGC
>CAZSVU010000331.1:0-9712 GCA_964610275.1 uncultured Polyangiaceae bacterium
CAATCATGCGGTACGGCGCGTTCATGGATTGTTACTTCCGAGACAGGGCACTAGCCGGTGCGCTCGCCCGTCCCGGATGCGCCCAGCACCCGCGCCGTCTCCTTCAGCTGCTCCCGGATTGGGATCTTCTGTGGGCACTTCTCCTCGCAGTCGCCGCACTCGGTGCACTCGCTCGCCGGTTTTCCCGACAGCCAGGGCACTTTGCCGATCTGCGCATAGTCGTTCCGAGCGTAGTCGGTGACGTCGTACACGCGGTGGAGGTTCATCAGGCGGAAGCAGAGGGGGATGTTGACCTCGTAGGGGCACGGCATGCAGTAGCTGCAGTCCGTGCAGTAGAGCTCGGCGAGCTTGGCATTCTCGTCGGCGGCGCGCTCGATCTGCTCGAGCTCCATTTCGGTGAGCGGGGCGGAATTCGAAGCCACCGCAACGTTCTGGTCGACCATTTCCTTGGAGCTCATCCCGGACAGCACGGAGCTCAGATCCGGGTTGGCCAGGGCGAACCGTAGCGCGAGCGTCGGGCTGCTGACGCGGGCGCTCGGCAGCATGGCCTGAACGGTGCGCGATGGCCCGCCGAGCCGACCCCCACCCACGGGCCCCATGCCCACCACCCCGAGCCCGTGCTCCCGCGCATACCCCATGGCTTCGCGATTGCTGCGGTCGAGCAGGTTGTATTGGCAGAGCACCATCTCGACAGCACCGGTATCGACGATGCGGTTCATCACTTCGGGCTTGTCGTGGAAGGAGAAGGCGATGTGGCGAATCAGGCCCTCTTCCTTGGCCTTGCGGGCTTCGTCCAAGAGCCCCAGGCCGAGCACCTTGTGGTCGAGGTGATCTTGGTTCAGACCGTGGAAGAGGTAGAGATCGATGTAGTCCGTGTCGAGTCGGCCGAGTTGCTCCTCCAAGAACCGGCGATAGTCCGAAGTGGCTTCCACGCTCCATATGGGAAGCTTGGTCGCCAGCACCACGGAATCGCGCCGTCCCCGAATGGCTTGCCCCACGATGCCCTCGCTGCGGCCATCGCCGTAGACGTAGGCCGTGTCGACCAGGTTGATCCCTCGGTCGATGCCGTGGCGGATGATTTCGACGCTGGCTTCCGCGTCGTCGAATGGCAAGCGCATGGCGCCAAATCCCAGCACCGAAACGTGCAAACCGGTTCTGCCCAGGGTGCGGTATTGCATCGTGGGCGCAGGGTACGCGTGGTTTGCACCGGTGCAAGCCCCATCGAGCCGCTCCGCCTGGGCCCACCGGGTGGACGGCGCGCCCGGGTTGCCGGATCGAATTGATTCTGCTGGAGGTGCAACCGGCACAGCACCGCCGCAACTGGCCGAGATTCGACAGCGAATGTGATGCGGCGGGCGGCGAAGCCGGGATCAACGAAGACCCGATCGGGAATCCAGGAAGAAAAGGAGTCCCGCTCGATGCGTCCGCGTCTCACTGCCCACGCCTTCCTGCTGACGACCCTGACCTTCCTGCCAGAGACCCGGGCCGCCGAGTACTACGCGTCGCCCACCGGCAATGGCAGCGGCACGAGCGCGGATTCGCCCACGTCCGTCAGCTCCGCCGTCAACAACGCCCAGCCGGGGGACACCGTCTACTTCCTGGGAGGGACGTACACAGGATGGGCGGGGGGCATTCATCCGGTCCGTTCCGGGACCGCCAACGCCTGGATCACCCTTGCGGCCCTCCCCGGCGAGCTCCCGATTTTCGATGGCGCGGGCGTCGGCGGGGGCACCTACGAGTACATCCGCTACGTCGGGCTCGTCTCTCGTGGCGGCTCTAGCGGCTTCGGCAACGGTTGGACCGACGGCAATTGCAGCACGATGTCGAACGGCAACCTCGAGTACATCAACTGCATCGCCGAAGGGAATGACATCAACGGCATTGCCCACTACTGCGCCTCCGGCGTGCGCATCAAGCAGTGCATCGTCGCGCACAATGGCAACGCGGATCCGTCTTGGTCCAGCGGGGTCAACCTCTTCGCGGTCCAGGGGAGCGCAAGCTCGAACGTAGTCGAGCAGACGATCTCCTTCGAGAACATCGACATCTCGAGCCATCACTCGGACGGCAGCGGGTTCATCGCCGACCAGGGCAGCACCGGGGCCACGTTCATCAACAATATCGGTTTCCGCAACGGCGGCTCCTGCATTCGGCTCACCAACAGCACCAACACCCAGATCATCAACAACACCTGCGTCCACAACGGCCAAGATCCCTTGGCGCTGTATCACGACGAAATCTTCTTCTCCGACACCAGCACCACCCATCAGGGGGCACTCCTGCGCAACAACCTCTGCATCCCCACCGGCGGCCAGTCGGGCCTAACGATGGGCAACGGCGTGCCGGCCGAAAACAACATCTTCGATGGAACCGATTCGATGATCGCCTCCGCCAGCGGGGACCTCGACTTCCACTTGGTGTCCGGTTCCGCGGCCATTGACGCGGCCGCGACCGGCGCCCCCACGCCGACGGATGCCATCGAGTTCGACTGGAGGTGCATCAGGCAGCAGAGCGGACAAGCGGTTTCCTGGTGGGCGTATGCCATCGACTACGACTACATCGCGAGCATCGGCGGGATCGCCGCCTGCTTCCAGGACGTTGGCCGATCCGGAACCCCCGACATCGGCGCGTACGAGTACGGCACCACACCAGCGGGCACCGGTGGGAGCGGGGGCAGCAACTGCTCCGCCCCACTATCGGGCTGCGGGGATGCGTGTGTGGACCTGAGCTCCGACATCGGCAACTGCGGCAGTTGCGGAACGACCTGCGGTGCCGGACAGACCTGCACCAACGGTGCCTGTGAGGCCATTTCACCGTGCCAGGCCCCGCTCACCCAGTGTGGCGACGTCTGTGCGGATCTGAACGCAGATCCCCAGAACTGCGGCGTCTGCGGAGCGTTGTGCGTCGGAGTCGAAGTCTGCTCCCAGGGCACGTGCACCGCGTCCTGCGCCGAGGGACTGACCCAGTGCGGCCAGGCCTGCGCGAACGTTTCGTCCGACTTGCTCCACTGCGGCGGTTGCAACCAACCGTGCCAGCCGGGCCAGACCTGCGAAGCCGGCGCGTGCACCGGGGAAGGCACGGGCGGCGATCTTACTGTCCCCGCTGCCGTGGGGGCAGATGCGGACGACGACGGCGCTTGCACCTGCTCGGTTGGCGGCGACACTCGCTCACCGTTCGCCGCTCTGCTCACCGCCGGGTTGGTGCTCTGTGCAGCGCGCATCCGCCGCCGCACCCGCTCCGCGTAGGCGACTCGAGCTCAGCCGCGAGAGCGTCGGGGTGGGCGGCCGCTGCGAGCCCGCGGCGGTCGTGACGGCAGCTTGGTCGCGGCGTCCAGTGCCACCAGCGCATCCCGCACCCCTCGAGCCAGCGATGGGCTGCGCCGCTCCAGCTCGACGCAGAGCACGTTCCCGGCGTCCTTGAGGTCGGCCTCGGTGAGCTCCATCAGACGCGAGCGATAGGTCGAGGGATTGATCTCCAAGAGCGCAGCGATGACCACGTCGCGGATGTTTTCGGCTTCCACGTTGCGGGGGAGCTTGATCCCGTGGCGCCGGAGCGCCTGGATGACGTGCGACTTGTAGAGATCGACCCCGGAGGTGACGCCTCCCGGTCGGGAGCTTCTCGACCGATTGCGGGCCTGCTCGAATTCGCGTTCGGAGATGTAGGGCGTGTCCGGTGGCGGCGGGTGGTCGGACAGGGGCGACGGCATGACCCGGGTCGGATCTTCCAGGTCCTCTTCGGGCTCGTCGTCGTCGTCGACCGCATCCAAGAGCTCGGTCGGGCTGGTGATCAGCGTCGTTTCTTCGTCCAAGTCCGATGGCTTGGCCGCGCCCTCGGTCGGCGGCGTTGCCGTCTCCTCCGCCGGTGTGGCGGCTTCCGGGCCGCGAGCGGCAACGGTGCCGTCGTCCGTCGTGCCGTCCTTCGCTGCCGCGCCCTTGGCTCGACCTAGCCCCGGTGGCCGGTGCTTGCCGGCGGTGTCCGGCGCCTTGCTCGGACCGGGCCTGGGAGGGACGGAGGACCGCCTGTCCTCTCGGTTGGCTCCGAAGCGTCCGGGTCGTGTCGACGCCTTCGGCTCGGATTTGGTCGCGGTGGGAGACGACTTTGCCGGCGCACCGTCCTGCTTCGGCGTGGCCTCTGTCGCGCCGGCAGCGGGTGGGTCGGCCTCGGCGGTGTCCGGTGCTGCCGGGGGAGGGTCGCTCCAGCCGGACAACGGCAGCTCCGAATCCAGCTTGCGTGCCGTTGGCTCGACCTGCGCGGCGTCCACTGCAGCCGCGGGATCGGCAGTCTGCGCGGACTCGGACGTTTCTGCTGAAGCCTCGCTCGGCGCGGCGTCGCTTCCGGCTGAAGCTTCCCCCTTGGGCTCGAGGCCTTGCTCGCGGGCGATCCGGGGCAACACGACCTCGTCCCAGAGGTAGTCGAGCTGGATGTGCTTGACGAGCGACGCGGGCGGGGCGAGCTCGAGCAGGCGCTGTTCGGTGAAGGGGTCGCCCCCGGCCAACGCGGCGCCGATGATCTCGCCGAGCATCCGTCGAGGCAACCGCGAGGCGATGGTGTCGACGGTGGCGGCAAGCACGACTTGCTCGTGCGTGACGAGCTGGTTTGAGATGGCGCAATCGAGCACGAAGGCGACCAGGGCCTTGGAGCGCTCGAGGTGCTCGTCGGAGGGAGTCCAGAACTGACCCTCGGTCACGAACTTCCAAAGCGCGGTCTGCTCCAGGTAGGCGATACGGTCGTCGGGGTCGAAGAGCTCGACGATCGCCCCTTCGCTCGTTTCGCCTTCGTCCAGTGCGATCTGCAGGTCTTCCCCTGCAGAGGTGGCCGACTTGCGCAGGGCGATCTTCTCCCGGACTCCCACGGTGTTGACCAGGATGTGAGCCCGCTTGGTGGGCTCGTCCGCCAGCCCCGACATGATGGCCGCCGGCGGAAAGTGGCGGATGAAGTCTTTCGCCGTGCGCTCGCCGACTCGCAGAGCCTCGACGATGACCTCGGCCAGGAACCGATCCACGCCCGACTCCGCCCGAGACCGAAACGGATCTCGTCCTTCGCCCGGCTCCTTCCCATTGTCGCTCATGGCGATCCTCGTTCCCTGCTCCCGATGAAGGCCGCTGATTCTGCCACTCTTGCTGCCCAATGAGTTGGTCCAAAACGCCGCAGAATCGCCTGAATTCCACCATAGAGGATTCCAGCGCGTGATGTAAGTGCGATCCGGCGACCGTCGATGCCAGCTTTGGTGCACATCGGTCCAGGCAATGCGCCGGCTGCCAGGTCTTGCGTCGGAATGGCAGCTTGATTTCCGAGCACCCCATCGCGGTCGCGGCAGCCCGGCCGCAGGCGTGGTCCCTGGCTGAACCCAACCCCGATGTCGTCAATCCGAGGTCGAACGGAGAGGAGCGGGAATGAAGGGACCGGGAGCCGCCCCCGCAGTCTCAGGGCGCGTCTCGCGCACAACGGAATCCGACGTAGGCGTTCTGCGTTTCCGGGGGCTCGTCGCTGCGGATTGCCGCGTCGAGGTAGTTCATCGTGGTGCTCCAGTCGCCGCCTCGAACGACGCGACCTCGGGTGCCTTCGGTCAGCACCGCGCAGTTGCTGCACAGTTCGGCGACGAAGGGAGCCACATACCAGTCGAGATTCCACTCCGATAGGCTGCCGGTCAGATCCAGGTGTCCCCATCTCCCACGGCCGGTTGGCTCGCTGCCCACGGCGAGAAACGGGGTGCTGTGATTGGCGTCGTAGTTCGCCGGCAGCGGATCCGGCTCGGAGTTGCCCCACGGAAAGGTTCGATACTGACTGCCGCCCACTGCCACGTACTCCCACTCGGCTTCGGTGGGCAGACGCCCTCCGTCCCAGAGGCAGAACGCAAACGCCTCGTACCAGCTGACGCAGTTGAGCGGATAGGTCCAGTCGCCTTCGCCATTCGCCCACGTCCGCTCCGCTTCGGTGCACCGCGCGGCCAAGTCGGTTTCAAGGGCCGTGCCGGTCGCAGGAAGCGACCCGCTCCAGCTCGAGTCCCAGCCGCTTCCTGAAATGAGGGGATGCTCGCCGTCATTTGACTCCACGTCGGCGTACCAGGCGTCATAGGCGGCGACGAAAGCCTGGAAGCGCCCGACGGTCACCTCGTACTTGTCGAGGCAGAATCCGGCTACCTCGGCGGGATACCAGGAACTGCCACTTCGATCATAGCTCCCGCCCGGCACGGGCAACGACGTGCAGCAGGGCTCACCGTTGCAGTCGGTATTGCCGGCAACACACGAGGTTGCGGTCTCGCCGCAAGTGCAGAACCCATCCGAGCACGGACCGTCAGTGCAGGGGATGCCACAACCGCCGCAGTTCGTGTCCGAGGTGAGCTCGGTTTCACATCCATCGTCCGGGGTGCTCGAGTCCGGCTGGACGCAATCCCCGTACCCCGCAATACAGCTCGGAGTGCAGACCCCCGCGACGCAGTAGAGCGTCACGGTGTGGTCGGTGGAACACGCGCGATCGCAGGCCCCGCAGTGCTCCGGGTGGGTGTTGGTATCCACACAGTCGGAGCCGCAGATTTCCAGGCCCATGCTGCACTCGCCTCCAGTGCCGGGCATGCCCCCCGCCGCGTCAGCGCCGCCTTCGCCGCCAGCGCCACCGACTGACGCACCGCCCACGCCTGGCGTTCCGGCGCTGCCCGCAGTGCCTCCGGCAGCGCCGCCCGCGCCCGCGATGCTACCCCCGGCACCTGCGGTGGCACCTGCTGTCCCTGCGGTGCCGGCGTCTCCTGCGCTGCCGGCGACGCTCGCCAAACCCCCGCCACCCGCCGCACCGCTCGCGCCCGCGCGACCACCCGAACTGTCGGCACCGCCGGTGTTGTCAGTACCGCCCGTACTGTCACTGCCGCCTGCTCCGGTGTCTCCCGCACCCCCGCCGGCGGCGGTCATCCCGGCCGCACCAGCCGTGGTTCCGCCGCTGCCGCTCGGCGGCGAACCTCCGACTCCGCCAGCGTCAGCTGCGCCGCCCGTTCCATCCGCAGCGCAGAGGCATTCGCCCCAGCCGCTGCCGTCCTCTGCGCACTCTTCCAAGCCGCGTTCGTAGTCGTCACACACGCAGTCGCGGACGTCCCCCGCCTCGCAGGTCGTCCCGTGCTTCTTGCTGCTTCCCCCGCACCCGACGAACAGCACGGCGGCCGCGCCGAGTGCCGCCCACACCGCGGTTCGAATGCTCGGTTTCATGGTCATCACGCTGCTCCCGCTCCGCCCGCAGGAAGGCTATCCCGGGGCGGGGAGGGAGGCCAGGTACCGCGAGACCGCGCGGCAACCTCGCGCCACAAAACAGGTCGGATCTGCTGCCGACCGGCTGAGCAATCGGTGGCCCGCGGCCGATGGGTGTGAAGGTCTTCCCGGGTGGGGGCTCTAAGCCAGCGGAAGCAGTCGCGCAGAGGGCATGGTTCGCGCGCAGAGGGCGACCTGCGCGCGCAGAAAGGGAGACGACCGGAGATGACCAGCAGCAATTTGAATCGATTCAGCCTCGTCTTGGTGCTCGGCTCCGCCCTGGCGGGAGCGGGGTGCGGCACCGGCGACGAGCCCACCACCGCGACGGCGCGCCAACCGCTTTCGGCCAGTGACCACTTTTACCTCCGATGCAATACGACCGGGTGGAACGTGGATGGCGCCACGCGCCTGGTTCCCGTCACCGCGGACGGACAGCTGCGAGAGCTGCAGTTCGAAGTGACGCAGCCGTGGATGGTCACAGGCGGCGACTCGTGCATCGTCACCGCCACCAACCAGCTCAACGGGTGGAGCACGCAGACCACCGAGTTCGGCATCATGAGCTCCCCGCTGGTGGTGCCGGGTGGCACCCAGCTGGTCACTTGGGGTGGTCACTTCCGCATCCAGTTTCCGGAGCTCGGGTCCTATCGAGCGCGGCTGAACGCTGCCAACGGGTCGTTCTCCGTGGCTGCAGCCGACGAAACCGAGCCCGAGCCCGAGCTCACTCACCGAGGGATCTGCGTCATCGCCGACTTCCAGGACCAGACGCTCGAAGACTTCCAGGGCACCGGCGTCACCAGCGAAGCCGAGATCGAGCCCTTGCTGGACGGGATGGAGGACCACTGGGAGTGGCTCAGCCACGGCACCGAGCGCATCGGTTGGGATCTCATTCGCATCGAGCTGCCCGGGCAGCTCAATCTCGACGTGGATTGCACGAGCAATGCGGACTGCCCGGCCGACACTACGTGTCATACCGGTGAACAGAAGTGCAAGGCGTACGCCGGCTGGGTCGAGTATCGTAATGACGTGGCGCAGCTCACGCGGGCGCGCTTGATCGAGCTCGGGCTGGACCCGGCTGACTACGACGTCGATGCCGACGGAGATCTGGACGCGGTGTGGGCCATCGCTTCCAACGGTGGCCGGACCGACGACTTCATGCTGGGCGGAGCCTCCCTCAACGCCGGCGCCCATGTCTTTGTGGATTGGCAGGACTCGCAGAGCATCGTGGGCGGCCACGTGGGCAACTTCAACCACGAGCTCGGCCACTTGCGCGGCTTGCCCGACCTCTACGGCGAGTACTCCACGCTGCATTCGCTCACCCTGATGGCCCACAGCTGGTTCCTGCCGCCGCCCGATTTCACGGCCTACGAGCGCAGCATGCTCGGTTGGCTGGAGCCGACGGTGGTCAGCGAGAACACCCGCGACATCGTGCTCGCCTCGGCCCACGACCAGTTTGCCGCCGTGAAGATCCCCACCGGATTCGAGGGTGAGTACTTCCTGATCGAGTACCGCGTGGTGCCCAGCGACGGCTACGGTTCGGAAAGCCTGCCGTACGACGGCTTGGCCGTCTACCATGTGCTCGAGGGCAGTCATCAAGGGCAGAACCCGCCACTCCTCGCGCTGGTGCCCGCGGATGGACAGATCACCCCCCAGACCACGCCCGAGCTCACCGATTTCCTCTCGCCCGGAAACTCGAGCCTCACCCTGCCGTTCTCGGTTCACTCCTACTTTGGTGGGCAGGAGGCGTTTCGGATCACGGAGCTCGTGCAGGAGAGCGGAGCAATGCGTTTCAGCGTGGAGGTCTTCACGCCCTCCGGCAGCGCCAGCCAGGTGCCCAACGGATCCTTCGAGGCGGCGACGAACGGGATCCCCGACGGGTGGGAGCAGAGCGGGTGGAACCTGTACGCCGCCACCCTGGCAGTGGACCCGAGCCAGGCCACGGACGGGTCCCAGAGCGCGACGCTCCATGCCGCCTCCACCGATGTGGACGTCCGGTTCGAGCAGACGATCCCCGTCAACAGCGGTGGCAGCTACACGCTTTGCGGTCAGATTCGAGCCGCAAATGTTCAACCCGGTCCGGACGGGGCCGCGACCGGAGGAAACCTCAACGTCGAGTGGACTCGTGCCGACGGCAACACCGACTGGGTAACCGCCAACGCTGGGCTCGGAAGCTACGACTGGCAAGAGCACTGCGTGACCTTCCAGCCCGAAGCCGACGAGGTGAGGGTCCAGTGCCGGATGGGACACTTCGCCAGCACCGTGACGGGTCAGGTGTGGTGTGACGACCTGACGCTCATGGAGCTCGTTCCCCAGCTCTAGCCAGGCCACCCCCACCTGCCAGGGCCATGGCTACCGCGGCCCTGACCCAGCCCAAGCCCCGCGCCCGTTGCGTCGGGGCTTGGGCTGGTCCGACGGACGGTCAGCGGCGTCAAGCACCCTTGCTCGGAGTTCGGGCCGGCCGGGGTGAAGAAGATGGAGCAAGGTCG
>CAZSVU010000332.1:0-9699 GCA_964610275.1 uncultured Polyangiaceae bacterium
AACTTCTCCCAGGCACCAGCGGGGAGCTGCCTCCGAGCCATGACGACGTTGCGGTTGGTGTTCCAGAAGGCCGCGTACTGGTAGCCGTTGTGGGTGATGATCCCTTCCTGCTGGAAGGATTCCCCGTTCAGGTAGCCACCGTAGGAGACCACCGTCAGCCCGGACAACGCGATCAGGGATTCTCCGTCCTTGGTGATGCCGACGGAGAGGGTCCCCCCGGCTCCACCCCCGGCGGCGCCGCCCGCAGCGGCACCGCCGGTCGAAGTACCACCGGAGGCCAGACCTGCGCTACCGGACGCGCCACCGGCCGAGGTGCCTCCGGCTGACGTGCCTCCGGAGGGCAGACCACCGCTACCAGTAGTGCCACCGGCCGAGGTGCCTCCGGAGGCCAGGCCACCGCTACCAGTAGTGCCACCGGCTGAAGTGCCACCGGCTGAAGCGCCACCGGCTGAAGCGCCACCGACCCCGGTGATTCCGCCAGCGCCGTTACCGCCGGAACTGGCACCTCCTGTTGGGGCCTGGGCGCCGCCCAGGTTCGTTGCTCCTGCGCTACCGCCGGTGCTTCCGCCAACGCCGATCACGGCGCCGCCGGATGAGGGCGCACCTCCGGAGGGTCCCGGGTTCCCGGGGAAACCACCCGAGCTACTCCCGCCTCCAGTCGCGGCCATTCCTCCAGTTGAGGGTTGGTCCGTGTCGTTCGCTGCTGGGTCATCAGAGCTGCACCCCACAATCAGCGGCGGCAGAATCAGCAGGGTGTGAAGGCAACGGACTCGCTCGCGTTGGACAATGCAGCTCATGGAGTGCTCCGTCTACCTGCTGGTTTCTACTCGTTGGTAATGTGACACGCCACCGAATCGATCACGGAAGTGCCGGGTTGAGCGCCAGCATACCCTCGGTCGGGACATGCGGCCGGAGCCTTGCCGCTCTCTGGTGCGCTCGGGTGCGGTTGTGAAAGCCGCCGTGCTCGGAGAGAACCGCGCCGAGGTGGCGCTCGTAGGGGTTGATGACAGGGTCCAGGCACTCCCGCGATCGAGACCACGAGCCGCCAGGGCGGCTGGATGTGCGGTGGTTCGAGTCGTGGTACGCTTGACCCTCGCGTCACAGACCAAGGACGTCTGAGCAGTCGCTCCAAGGTGGAGCTGGTAGTGTTTCCAAGCAGCGGGGAGAGCAATGTCCTGTGGTTCCAGATCAGACGCCGTGGTTCGCAGGGGAAGACGTGCAGCGTGGACGACGCCACTGCTGCTTTGCTCGATACTGCTCGCAGTCACGGATTGCTCGAGTGACGAGGACTCGGCGAGTGGTGATTCGTCCACCACCGATTCAGGTGCCGACTCAGGCACAGGTACTGACGCGGGCACAGGTACCATTATCGATGGTGGGTTGCATTGCGCGGAGGGGTTCACCTGCTCCACCCAATCCGACTCCGATGTGGTGTGGGTGATGAAGAACGACGGAAACGTCAACGGGCCCACGTGCCAGGAGGTCTGTGAGGACGCCCTGTCCCAGAACTGTGCCTACCATGCGTGCGATCACGGACGGCCCGTCGTACATACCGACATCGCCAGCTTTTCGGAGACAGCCGCAGGTCTTGGATTCTCCTGCCGCGAAGGTGGATGTTGGTGGCCCGATGCGCCTGCCGAGGGACTGATTCTGGTGTCCATCGCCACGGACGAGAACGATGGCTCCAAGACTTGCTTTTTCCCCACTGAAACCGAGCACAGCTGTTCGAGCCACCCGGGGAATGCGAATTGCTATGGCGAACGGTACGCCTCGGTGTGCCCTTGCGTCCCGAAAGCTCTGGACGAAGCGTGTGACTGGGATTGCCCCCCGCACCACACGACCCAGGCCGTCTGGAAGACCTCCGGAACGAGCTGTGTCGAGCGAATCAACTACTGGCGAAAGAGGGCGTGCGAGGAGGGCTGGGTGGAGTGCCCTCCCGCTGGGCTACCCCCGATGGTGGAATGCACAGCGTGTCACGAGTGCGCCAACTCCGAAGCCGAGTGGGACGCAGACAACGGGGCCCATGCCTCATTTGGGCGCTGCGGTGAGTCCGTTCAGGGTGAAGGCGGGGGCGCGACCTGTGCAGACGTCATCGACAGTTTCGTGAGCGAACGTGCCCCCGACGAGGACGGGATCATGCGGTGTACCGGGCACTGCGGCCCCATCGTCGCTCCCGGCTGCCAGACTTTTCACTGGGGCAAGGACCGCGATTCGAGCTTCCACGTGCTCAATTGGCGCTCGTGCAACGTGGACACCTGCCAGAGCTACTGCGATGACAACCCGGGGGACTGCTACACGCATGACACCTCGCCCTCGATGGTCTGCGACGACCCCGACGTGGACAGTGAGCCTGGGCCCGAGCTGCCGAGTTGCCCGTAGGGCGGCGCATCGGGAGTGCCGACAGGTCCGACTCGTACTGACTGCAGGTCTCGGGGCACAGCACGACCTTGCCTGCGTCGCCGATGTACCGGCCCTGCCCGCAGACGCTCGGGTCGTTCCGCAGGAGTTGCCGGTCCGAGGCCACCGACGTCGACCTCCAGCCGGAAGCGGGGCGGCATCGATAGACGCGGGGGCGCCTCGCTCGTGCACACATCGTCCCACAACAGAGCTTCTCCGAGAATCGATTCTCCTGGCTAGTGACGAGGCTACCAGCGTGGACAATGCGGCTTTGCGCCGGCAGACTGCCCAGGATGTCCTTGCGTATTGCGTTCTTCGTCTCGCCCGCCGTTCCCGTGCTCACCCTGGCCCTGGCCGTGCCCGCCTGTATCGATGCGTCGAGCAACGACGGGTCCGCTAGCGGCGGCGCGAGCGCGGGCCGGGGAGATACGGCGGGCAGCAGCGGCTCCGGAGCTGCGGAGCTCTCTGATCCCTTGGCGACCACGCCCTTCAGCTACCTCGATTGTCAGGCAACGGCGCCGACTCCTGCAGATCCACCGCCGGGCGGCACGAGCGTTACTACGGGATCGCTGAACACCTTCGGCGGTGGCGACGACTACACCGCGGACTTCGAGGATGTCGCCGTGGAAGGACAGACTCTCACTACGGCCCGGCGCGCCACCATCACCGGCACCCCGCCGAACCCGTGGAACGTTCAGTTTCAGAAGAGCAGCACGGCGCCGATCGCCACCGGCGACGTGCTGCTGGCCGACTTCTGGGCCCGGTGCGAGCGGACGCTCGAGGAAAGCGACGAGTGCCGTCTGGAGTTCATCGTCGAGGACTCTTCCACTTACACCAAGGCCATCAACTATCCGGTCCGGGTCGGCCGGGACTGGACTCACTTCTACGTTGCCCTGGAGGCCCCGCAGGACTACGCCACGGGCGGCGCGCACCTTGCCTTCTTTGCGGGTTACGCGGATCAGACCGTTGAGCTCGGTCCGTTCGATGTCTCGAACTACGGCACCGGCGTCGACATCGACACCTTGCCGAGCACCGCCGTTACCTACCCGGGGATCGCCGCGGACGCGAGTTGGAGGACATCCGCCAGTGAGCGCATCGATCAATACCGTCGCGGCGATCTCACCGTCACGGTGTCGGACGCCGCAGGTCAGCCCGTGGCCGACGCCACGGTCGAGGTCAAGATGACGCAGCACGAGTTTCTCTTTGGCAGCGCCATCTCGAGCGGCATCGTCGCCCGCGGCGAAGAGCCAGCGGAGTACGACCGCTACGAGGCCGAGGTCACGCGGTTGTTCAACGTGGTGACGGCGTACAATGCGTTCAAGTGGAAGCCCTGGGCCGGCGATTGGGGCACGGCCTGGGACACGCAGCGTGCCGCCGACACCCTGACCTGGGCCGAGGACCGCGGCATCACCTACCGCGGCCACGTGCTGGTTTGGCCGGGGTGGAATCATCTCCCCGAATCGCTCGCCGCCCTCGAGACCGATCCCACTGTCCTGCGCCAGGCGGTTCTCGATCACATCGACGAGGCGATGGCGCTCACGCGGGGACGGGTGGCCCAATGGGACGTGGTCAACGAGCCCTACGACAACCACGACCTGATGGACATCCTGGGCGACGACGTCGTCGTCGAATGGTTCGAGCGCGCCCGCGCCGGCGATCCAGACGTGAAGCTGTATCTGAACGACTACGCGATTCTGACCGGCGGCGCGGGCGAGACGGGACATCGCGACGACTTCGAACGCTGGATTCAGATGCTCGTGGACGCGGGCGCGCCGCTGGACGGGCTGGGTCTGCAGAGCCATTTCGGTCTCGCCCTGACCGGCCCAGACGAAGTGCTGCGGCTGCTCGACCGTTACGGGTCCACCTTCGACAAGGACGTGGCCGTCACCGAATACGACGTGAACGTCGACGACGAAAACCTCGCCGGCTGCTTCACCCACGATTTCATGACCGCCATCTTCAGCCACCCCAAGACCACCACGTTCGTCATGTGGGGCTTCTGGGGCGACGAAGATCCGCTGTTCGCGACCGATTGGCGGCAGAAGCCCGCAGGCCGCGTCTTCGAGGATCTGGTGCTCCGCCGCTGGTGGACCGACGAAACGACCACGAGCGACGCCACCGGCAGCGCCGCGGTGCGCGCCTTCTACGGTACGTACGACGTCACCGTCACCGCCCGCGGCGAGTCGGTCACGCAGACCGTGACGCACTCGAGTGCAGCGCCGGCGACGGTGGAGATAGCGCTGCCGTAAGCGGCACTCAGCGACGGCGGGCTACCAGCCCAGAACTTGCAGCACCTCGGCACGGCCGTCGAGATGCGAGCCACTACATCGCATCTCGACGGCGGTGCACCAGCTAGTGCTGTGTCCGGTAGGTATCGAACGGAAAACGCTGGCCCCCGCATATCTGGTGGTTTTACGGTTGCTCTCGAGGACACATCACGCGGCACCGAAGGTGCCCCAGAAGATTGGGTGTTCTGGCCACACCGCAGCGGAGTTGTCTTCTGCCGGGCCGCCACCCCCCGCGTTCGGCCTGGCAGAGGACATCGATTGCGACTTGTCGGACAGAGCACTAGCGCGCCGCGCGGCGGACAAGAACCCCGGTTCGTAGCGAGCTGTCGGGAAGCTGGAAGTAGTTCACAGCTGCGTGCGCGTAGTCGAGTGGCGTCCCGGCATAGCTCTCGCGTGGGCCTACGCGAAAGAACAGGATGCGCTCCAGGTTGGCGCCGATCCCGAAGAAGAGGTGAGACTGCTTGTCCGGGAAGTATGGCGTGTCGCCGTCAGAAAAACCGCGCGTGTAGTAGCCAACCTGCAGCTCGAGGAAGGCTGCGACGGACTCGCTGAGTGCCCCGAGACCTGCGGGCTTCAGCGCGAGCAGGAACTTCTGGCCGGAGTAGTCGATCATGGGATGCAGTCCCTTCATCCCAGCGGAGGGGTAGTACTCCATCCGATAGTCGAACACGCGAGCCAGTCCCGGTACTCTCTGGCGCACGAATGAGGCCGTCGCTCCTACCGTGTCCATCACGAGGTCCTCGCCAGAGAGTCCGTGATCCACGCTGAAACCGTCGAAGAACTCGACGTAAAGCATGAGCGCCAGAGAGAACAGCGCAGGGAATGCCGTCACCGTCTCCTGCCGTTCGTTGTAGCTACGGAGCCTCAGATACATGAATTCTGCCATCAGGTAGGACGAGAATGCGTGGCCCAGCTTGTCCTGCCCGCCACTCCCAGTATCCATTCCGAACCACCCCTCGCTTTGGATCCGAAACGACGCGCTCCCCCACTTCCAGTCGTTGAATCCGGACCAGGAGAGGACCGCGAACAGGCCGGCAAGCTCCAACTTCAGCGCGTCTGCGGTCGACAGCAATCCGTTGGGAGGTGCCGTATCCGGAGGAGTGTCGGTGTCCGCCGCGGCCGACCTGGGCGCGAGGACAGCAAGGGCAGACCCGACGGCAACGCAAATCGCAGGGATGACTCGGAACATGGGCGCGGCTCGGTTCGCACGACGGTGTGGTCGGCTTGGCGAGCACCAAAGGGGAGAACCGGCACTGGCGTCAACTTGGACGCTCGGGACCGGTCGCTCGGCGGGTACCGGTGGTCGGATTGTCCAGTGACCAAGCCCACGCATCAGAACCTCGCTGACGCCCGAATCCCTCGTGAGACGAGGTGGGCGCGACGCCGGACCTGGTCCACCCAGACGTCCCAATGCCGTACCAACACGTCCACGCCAAACGCCAGCGGACTGGCCGCAGGTTCGAGCTGCAGAGTTCCTCGGAAGAACAGCAGCTTCGTCCCCATGGGAGTGTCGATGGTGATCTTTTCCTGCCAGCGATTGTTTCCCTCCTGCGAGCGATAATTGCCGTAGAACAGATTTCCCAGAAGGTGCACTGGGCCAACACGAAACTTTCCATCGAGCTCTCCGGACCCCCCCCACCCGTAGTAGTAGCCTTGGATTCGGGTCACGTGTTTTCCGCGTTCACCTGGGTGCGCGGCCGTCCACTCTGGGTAGGCGCCCAGCACGCCAACTCCCGCGTAGTCGGGGTGAGCTCGTGCGCTCAAGGTCAGCTGCCAGTGCTTGCCCAGAGCGCGCCAGTCAATCGCGGGTCCAGGCAGGTGGAGCGTACTGAACTTTTCGCTTACGTCGTGAGCCATGGATTCGAGGTAGCGATAGGCCGTGCTCACCCCGGTCGTCACCGCCTGCCCTCGCATTGGCACGCGATGGCCGTCGATGGCCTGCGCGTGGTATCCGGCAATCAGGACGTCGGATGTGATGCCCACCCCGGCTCCGTGACCCGAGAACTCCGCCCAGGCCTGCATTGAGGCCAAGTCCGCTCGCCAGAACGCTCGACCGAATTCGCCGGGGCGCAAGTAGCCCGGAAGCGAAACGAGCTGGCCGCTCAGCCCTGTCGAATAGAGCGCGTGCTCGGCTGGCGCGGCACCTCGAGCTAGGTAGAATCCGTATTCGACCTCGAAGTCGTGCCACAAGGCGGCCGTCATTCCCAACGAATCACGGGCTCGAACCGGGGTGGGATTGCAGCCAGCGAGTTCTCGATCGGTGCGCACCGCAGTCCCCAGCCCCCATTGTGCCGCTTGCGTACCGGGGCCGGGATTCTGCGCTGAGTCCAGGTACACGCCGAGCTTGTACATGAACTCGCCTAGAGGGACTCCGGCGGCAGGGGTAACCACGATATCGTTGACGCTGACCTTCTCTTTGAACTCCAGCACGAACTCCCAGATGAACGAAGCGAGGAATCCGTAGGCGGCCGAACCGGCTACGCCGTGGTGATTGGCGCGGGCGAAGGAATAGGCCATCCCCCCCGCCATCGGGTGCAGGACGTAGTTCACTGACAGGGCATTGTTGTCGGTGCGCCAGGCTGTGCCGTCAAAGCGCTGCTGCGGGCGCGGATTATCCCAGTCAGCCACCTGGCGATCCATTCCGAGCCAGTAGCCGAGTGACAGCGCCGTCAGGCCGCCGGCCATCATGGTCCAGGTCCGCAAGTGGTGAGGTGCGGGACTCTCGGCTTGCCGCTCATACTCGGCGTCAAAGTCGCGCACCACACCTGCCGTGTTGACATATTGCCCCGGTCCGGTGGCTTGCGGGTTGCTGTCCGGCTCGACGGAGCGGGTCATGCCGGGCTGGGCCTGTGCAGCGACGGAATGTGCCGTTGCCAGCACGAAGACCGCGGACGCCGCCACTGGCGCATATCGTTGCCTGGTTTCAGCGGTCATGGCGTCCGACCGACGGCCATCGTATTCCAAACTCGACCGATGTGCCTGGAAAGGACGGCACGCGCTTTGAGTGCCTCGATTTCGCCCGGCTTCGCGAGTTCTTGGTCGCACCCTGAACAGTGGTCAATCTTCGCCACGATTGGGCGCATTGCGAGTGGTGGCCGCAAGCTGTCGGGTCGCCACGACGAACACGAGAATGGCTAGTGATGCGATTGCCGCCATCACCAGATACATCAGCGGGTAGCCGAAGTGTTGTGCCAGATAGCCCGCCACCGAGGCGCCCACGAACCAACCCATGGTCTGAGCACCGGTGTACATGGCCAGTGCGGTGGCCTGATTACCGGGCAACGCTTGTCGGGTGACGTAGAGGACTCCCGCAATCTCCAGCCCGGCCCAGGTGAACGCATGCATCAGCTGGGGCAAGACCAGCAGCTGGTACTCCCCGCCTACCAGGCCGTAGGCCGCGACGCGCACGGGCTGCGTCAGGAGTGCGAGCCAGATCAGTCGGCGTGTGCCGTAGCGGTCCACCAAGCGGCCGGTGAGTGGCAAGCCGATGATGGCGACGAAACCGGTCATCGAACAGAACAGCCCAATGAACTCCGTGCTGGCCCCGAGCTCACGCGCGTAGATGGGCGCGAACTGCAAGTAGGCAGGGTTCGCCATCGCGAACAGGAACAGACTGGCGAAGAGAGGCACCAGCGCACGATTCTTGAGCACCAGCTTCGGGCTGACGTAGTGCCGCTGCGATGCAGCCGGTGCGTGGAGCTGCCAGAGCGGCGCACTCGCCAGTGCCATGGCTGCCGCGCCGATCAGGAGCAGTTTTGCCAGGTCGTCCGTCAATTGCGGAATGGCAAGCGTGCCCACGATGTAGCCCATCGAGCCGAATACTCGGTAGGACGCATAGCCCAGACCCTGCCTATCTTGTTTCGCCAACAACGAAACCGCCATCAGCTGAAGCAGACTCATCACCATTCCGGACGCGAGCGGCCTCAAGAGCGCATAGACCAAGAAGTCCGTCGCGGTTGAGCAGATGGTGAGATAGGCGGTGCACGCCCCGGCGCCGAGCAGGCCACCGATCAAGATCTGCTGCGTCCACTGCTTGCGATCCGCGAGGATGGCCCAGCCGAATCCGGCGAAGAAGCCGAGCAGCGTGGACAGCGAGCTCAGCTGACCGATGTACGCCTCGTCGAGCCCGCGCGCTTTCATCCACACGCCGCCGTAGGCAAGCAACAAGCCGACCCCGAGCATCTGAAGGAAGCTCACGCTTCTGAGCCGCCAGAGCGCGCTGCCACTCCGGGAGTTGGAGGCGGGTGCGGTCACTGCGTTCGATTACGCTGCGGCCGCGGCGACATGGCCGTTGCCTGGCGCCGTGGTGTCACGAGATGTCCAGGCAGGCAGGGTGGCGGAAGCACAGGAATGGCCAGATGACGCGAAGCAGCCCAACCACAGCGTGGCGGAGCAGCGAGGATACGACCATTGGGTTCCGCTCCACCAGCGCCTGCGACCGTGCTCGGATGGTGGGGTGGCTCGACAGTCCCGCGCAAGTACGTCATTCTTGCAGGAGCGGATTCCAGACACTTCGGAGCCCTATGCCCCGCACCCCGCGCCGAAAGACACCCCGCCTCGAAAAGCGCTCTGCGCCTGGTGACGACTGCTTCTTTGAGCCAATGACGCGTCGAGCGGCAACTCGTGAGTCGAGAACTATGAAACGAGAATCAGCGAGTTCGCTGCTCCGTGCTTGTGCTTGGCTTCTCATGACCGTTGCTGCTGCCTCGGGCTGCGGCTGCTCAGGCGATGAGGGATCGGGTTCTGGAGCGACTGCCGGCGCTCTGCCCGACTCGCAGACGCCTCAGGCGGGCGCAACGGCAGTTGGCGGAAGTAGTGCCGGAAGCCCGAGTAGCTCGGCCGCGGGAGGCAGCACCAGCGCTGCTGGGTCGACGGCGAGCGGCGGAACGATGGCGAGCGGTGGAACGACCGGGAGCGGGGGAGCGACGGCGAGCGGGGGAGCGACGGGAAGCGGGGGAGCGACGGCGAGCGGCGGAACGATGGCGAGCGGTGGAACGACCGGGAGCGGGGGAGC
>CAZSVU010000333.1:0-9661 GCA_964610275.1 uncultured Polyangiaceae bacterium
ATCCCATGTTTCGGCGCACGCTGGCGGCCGGCGAAACATGGATCAAGGATGGGTGACCGTCGCAACCGCTGCCATCCTCGCTCACGTTGATGTCAAATGCTTCGATCCAATCGTAAGGTCATAGCGGTATCCCATTGCGTCGGCCGCCACTGCCAACGCTACCGCCACTCCTGCCCACCGCGCCACCAGATGCGGCGCCGCCGTCCCCATCTGAGACCGGACTCGCCGACTCATTCGAGGAGCACGCGAGCAGCCAGCACGCAACGAGCGCGCGAGTCCACTTCGGGTTCATCTCGACATGCTGCCTGAGGAGTCCCCCCACGAAAGAGCGGAAGGGGGCTCGAAATCGCGCACGAGCATTCTCGTCAATTGGTTCGCAGGCGTGGCGAATCCGGCTGCGCCCGCCGGAATCTGGAATAGCTGCGCGACGGATGAACACGAACCCCACCGTGCATGCCATGGCGTCAGTGGGGGGGGAGCAGCTAGTGCAGCTGGAAGGCACCCGGATCGGTCGGACCTTCCAGCTCGGCGACGCGACCGTGCTCGGCCGTGGCGCCGACGCGGACATCCAGCTGATCGATGAACAGATATCGCGCTGCCATGCGCGCATATGCCGCAACGAGTCGGGCCAGTGCGTCATCGAGGATCTCGACAGCGCCAACGGCACCTTCGTCAACGAAGTCCCAGTCCGCAGCCAGCTCCTGCAGCTCGGGGACTACATCCGCTTGGGCACGAGGACAGTCCTCGTCGTCGTCAGCCGAGACCCGATCCACGACGAGCTGCTGCAGCAGCGCAGATTGGAAGAACTCGGGCGGATGGGTGTGGGCATCGCCCACGATCTGAACAACATGCTCGGTGCCATCGGGTCGACGCTCGACTTTCTCGGCGACCTGTCCCCGGACACCCCGCTGGAAGAAACGCAGGTGCGCGAGTGCCTCCGTGACCTCCGACTGGCTGGGAACCAGGCCGCAGAGCTCACCGGAATGCTAATCGGGTTCGTGCGCGGCGAGCAGGCCAATCAGGGCGAAGTCGACTTGGCAGGCGTGTGCACTCGAGTGGTGCGCATGCTCGGCCACGTGCTGGATCGCTCCATCGTCATCGAGTACGCCCCTGCGCCCGCAGGCCTGGTGGTGCTCGGACGACAGGCGGAGTTGATGCAGCTCGTGCTCAACCTGTGTCTCAATGCCCGTGATGCGATGCCGGAGGGAGGCCGACTCACGGTCTCGGTGGAGCGTGCCCGGCCCACGCCAACCGACTCCGAGACGCCCGCCGAGGCGCGCATCACGGTGGGCGACACCGGTGCTGGCATGGACGCAGAGACAATCCAGCGGGTGTTCGAGCCGTTCTACACGACCAAGGGTGGGACGGGATCGCTCGGGTTCGGGCTCGCCATTGCCAATGCCGTAGCCCGCGGCCACGGTGGTCGGATTGACGTCGAGAGCCGGCCTGGCTCGGGCAGCGTGTTCACGGTCCACCTGCCGCTCACGCGCGAGCGGCAAAGCGACCAGCCGGCGCTGACGCTGCGTCCGCCCCTGAACGCACCGAGCGGCGAGACGCGCAGCCGAGTGCTGGTGGTCGACGACGAGTCTCTGGTCCGGCGCAGCCTGCGCCGGCTACTGCAGCGCGCCGGATACGACGTCCTGGAGGCGGCCAACGGAGTCGAGGCGCTGAAAATCTACGCCAGCGCAGCGCGCAAGCCCGCCGTGGTGCTCCTCGATCTCGACATGCCCGAGATGGGTGGGCTGGAAGCGGCGCGGCGGCTCGCCGAGCAAGCTGCCGAGGCGAAGGTCGTGTTCATCTCCGGTCACTTGGATCGCTCGCGCGACGTCGTTCCGGCCGGCGCCCGTATCCTGGCCAAGCCGTGTGAAGTCCGCGAGCTTCTAGACCGGATCAGCGCGGCCATGGCTTCCGACACCGACTTCGATGAGGACACCACCCGTACCTCGATCGCGCCGGCGGCGCGGCGACCCGACTGAGCACCACCCGGCGGCGAACGTCGCCCGCCCCGCGGTCTGCTCCGGCGGCTGAGCCCGTTCGACCAACCCGCACTGGGAAAAATCGGGCTGGCGGGCGGGCTACCGCGGCCGCCTCGCTCGCTCCCCTTGCGCGGCCCCTCCGCCTGCGCTAGAGACCGCCCGTTCATGCGTCAGTACTTCTACGGCTATTGCTGGTTTGGCTACCGGGGCGACGCCCGGGCCGGCTAGTTGCGCGTAGAAGTCAGTGACGCCTCTTTCGCTCTAGCAGCCCCGGGCCCGACGGCTCGGGGCTTTTGGCATTTTTGGGCCTCGGTCCCATGAATCAGGAGCCAGACCATGGCAAGCCCAGTCGACAACACGAACGTTTCGGGATTCCAGGAGTTGATCCCCCCCGGCCAGATCAAGCGCGAGTTGCCGGTCGACGCCGAGACAGCGGCGTTGATCGTTCGCACCCGCCAGCAGATCCGAGATGTTGTCCTCGGTCAGGACACCGCGCGCCTGGTGCTCATCGTCGGTCCCTGCTCGATTCACGATCCGGAGGCGGCATTCGAATACGCCGCCCGTCTGCGCCAAGTGGCCGATCGCATGACCGATGCGGCGATCGTCTTGATGCGTGCCTACTTCGAGAAGCCGCGGACCAACGTCGGCTGGAAGGGTCTGGTGAACGATCCCACGCTCGACGGCTCGTGCGACGTGCTGGGCGGGCTGCGACGAGCACGAGAGACTCTGCTGCAGATCAACCGCCTCGGGATGCCTTGCGCCAGTGAAGCCCTCGACCCGATCACCCCGCACTTCTTGAGTGACCTCCTGTCTTGGGCCTCGATTGGGGCGCGAACCACCGAGAGTCAGACGCACCGCGAGATGGCCAGCGGCTTGAGCATGCCAATCGGGTTCAAGAACGGTACGGATGGATCGCTGGAGCCGGCGGTGAACGCGTTGATCTCGGCGGGGGCTGCCCACAGTTTCCTGGGCATCAACGGCGACGGGCATGCCGCCGTGGTCAAGACCACCGGGAACCCTGTGCGTCACGTGATCCTGCGTGGTGGGTCGCGGCCCAACTACCACCAAGAGGATGTCGAAGAAGCGGCCCAGAAGGTCCACAAGGCCGATCCGAATCTGCGCCGCCCAGTGATGGTGGACACCTCGCACGGAAACTCGAACAAGGACTACACTCGGCAAGCGCGCGTTTGCCGTGACGTCGTGCGGCAGTTCCAGGACGGTCAGCGCTGCCTCATGGGGCTGCTGGTCGAGAGCAACCTCGTGGCTGGAAAACAGCAGTGGCAGAAGGGCGCCACCCTGAAATACGGCCAGAGCATCACCGACGCGTGCATGGGCTGGGAAGAAACCGAAGCGCTGCTCGAGGACGTCGCCAGCCGCGTCCGCGCGGCGCAGCACGCAGCTTGAGCCAGGCGGCCGCAGGTCAACGGCTGGACTCGCGGTAGCGTCGCAGGCCGAAGCGGCGTAGAGTCAAGGGCGCAGTCGTCGACGCTCGGCGGTTGCAGAAGGCAGCGCGATGGGGTGCTATCGGCCTGGGCTCAGCGGATCGATGTGGCTGGTGGCAGCTTGGGTCGCGGCTTGTGCAACCAGTGAGAAGCCAGCCACCGACGACGGGGCGGGCTGGTCCGGAGCTGGCGGTTCCGGGACCGCAGAGGGCGGCACGGCAGGAGCCAACTCGGCCGTGGGCGGCAGCGTGATCGGCACGGGAGGCGTGGATCCGAGCCTCGGTGGGGGGCTCAGTGTCGGGGGCGCGAGTGCGTCCAGCGGCGGCGCTGCCTTCGGTGGCACGGGCTTCGGCGGGGCAGCAACCGGGGGGTCCGGATGGGGCGGCACCGTCGGGATCGGCGGAACGCCTGTAGGCGTTGGCGGCGTGGATCTGGGCCTGGGCGGGGCGGTCGTGGGCAGCGGAGGAGACCTTCCCGGCACGGGCGGCGTCGCGTCGGCGCTGGGCGGCTCGGCGGGTTTGGGCGGAGCTGGACTCGGCGGGGCGGGCGGTGTGAGTAGTGGGGGCGCCGCGCCTTCGGGCGGAAGCGGCGGCGACAGCTCATGTCCCACCGAGGAGCCCGGAAGCGGCGTTTCGTGCAGTGACCTGGGTGGCACCTGTGACTACCCGGGGCTGTCCACCGAAATCCGGCGCTGTGTCTGCTGGCAGCCGACCAATGCTGCCATGCAGTGGTCCTGCTCGGCCTTTGACGACACCTGTCCCATGGATACGCCGGACGCCTTCAGTACGTGCACCGGGTCGAATCTCACCTGCGAGTACGGCCAAGCCGAAAGCACTGGGCTCTATCTGTGCAGCTGTCGGATCACCTGGAATTGCCAGTACGCGACTCTGACGCAGTGAGAGCCGGTCGCTCAGCTACGCTTGCCCCACCCTGATCCCAGCTGGCCACCGACCGAAATGGCTCCGAGTCCAAGGAGCATGATCACCGTGCCCTTCAGGCTGTTCGCGGCCAGGGTGACGATTGCTCCGGTCAACAGGACGAAAATGCCCACACCCGTCACCATCCAGGGCAGCGGCGGGACGGGTTGGGCGCGTCGGCCCCTGCCGGGGACGGTTTCGTCCGTGAGCGACGAGTCCTGGGGCGCAGTGGCCGCAACGCCAGCAGTCGGCTCCGGCGCGATCTCGAACGCCGGAGGGACGGCGGGCTCGGGAGTCGGCGCGACCTCGGGTGCCGGTTGGGTGGCGGGCGGCGGGATCGTGTCCTCGCCTTCGTCTCTCCGGGGCGGCCCGAGGGGCGGCATGGCTGGCAGAGGAGCCGCCGCCGGGACCGGGGCTGCGACTTGCGGTGGGTCCGTGAGCGTCGATGGCTCGGGGGGATCGGTGAGCTTCGATGGCTCGGGGGGATCGGTGAGCTTGGTGCCGTGCGGCTCCGCTGGAGACTCCGAGACACGCGAACGCACCAGCCCCACGGGTGGATGCGAGACTTTGGCGCGGTCCGCTCCAGCGGGGGGCTGTGACACCTTGGTTCGAATCGGGGCAGGAGGCGGCTTGGGGAGTCGCGGCCGGGAAGCGGCAGCCGGCTGCGCAGCCGCCTTGGGCGAAGACTGGGCCGGCGGCGGCTTCGACGGCTGGAACGCACCCGGCGCTTTGAGGATCGTCGGCGCGCGCCGCAGCGCCCGTTCGAACTCCGGCACGTCCGCCATGGCCACCCAGACGGAGCCGTTGGCGTTGCAGACTTGCCCGTCCCGGTCGACCAGACCCCGACGGATCTTCACGATCAGATCCTCGGTCGTGTAGGGGCCTTCAGTGTTCCCCCCGGGAGGTGCGACGTACCAGTGGTCCACGGCGACTCACATTATTGGTCCGGCCCCGTCGCTGACGTCAACTAAAGCTTTCCAGACGAGCGCGGCCGCTCGCACTCAGTCGAACAATCCGAGCTGCCGGGATCGCTTGCCAGTCCCGGTCAGCGCCGCTGAGCTTCGCGTCACCGCACCTCGAGGCAGTCGGTCGAGCAGCGGTGACGGGCCAGCGGGCAGAGCTCGTCCGAACATCGAGCGCTGGTGCGTGTAGCTCAGCACGGCCAGCCGCCTGGCGCGAGTGATCGCGACGTACAGCAGTCGCCGTTCTTCCTCTGGCTCACACTCGAGGCCCTCGATCTGCAGTGGCACCAGGCCACGCTCGACTCCCGCCACGAACACCACCTCGAACTCTCTTCCCTTGGCGGCGTGCATGGTCATCAGCGCCACCTTCTGCGAGCGGGGGTCGTGAGGCTCTTCCTCCGCCACGGCGTGGTAGGGGATCCCACTCCGGCCGAGTGCCTCGATCAACGGCGCGTGCTGTTGCTTGGTTCGGGTGAGCACGGCCACATCGCCGAACCCCACGTCGAGCGCCTCGGCCTCGCCACCCCGTCCGGAGTCGACCGCGAACAGGCTGGTACCGCCGACGAGTCGCTCGAGACGCACCACCACCTGTTCCGCCTCGCTGGCAGGGGTGGGGCACCCGACCAGCTCGACGGGTGGCCCGCCGACTCGAGCCACCAGCGGGCGTGGCTCGGTCAACACCGAGCGCGCCACCCCGAGTACCGGTTGGGTGAGTCGATACGACGTGCTCAACCGCACCACCCGAGCCGAAGGGTAGGCTCGGGAGAAGTCCAGAAAGTGCTCGGGGCGCGAGCCGCGGAACCCGTAGATGGCCTGGTCCGGATCCCCAATGGCGCACAGGCCATTGCCCTCCCCTGCCAGCAGACGCACGAGCGCCGCCTGCACGTCGTTCACGTCCTGGTACTCGTCGACCAGCAGCGAGTCGATGCGGCGTGCGACCTCGGCGGCCCGGGCAGGATCTCGCGAGAGCTCCAAGTAGGGGAGCAGCACCAGATCATCGACGTCACAGGCACGTTGCTGGTCGAGTTGCTGCTGGTAGCACTCGTACAGGCTCTGAGCCCCGGCCTCGCCCACCAGCACCTCGAGCGGATGGCACGACTGCTTCGCCAGGCTGATACGGCGGAGACACTGCGCCACCGACTCCTTGCGCCGCGTCTGTTCCTTGGCAGCCCGAACCAACCGCAAACGTTGGTCGTCGTCGAGCAGCTGACGGTCACCAGCGCCCAGCTCGGACAGCAAACGGCGGCCGAATCCGTGAAACGTCGAGACCATCGGTGCGCCGGCACCGAGATCGGGGAGTGCAGCTGCGATGCGTTGACGAAGCTCGTCCGCCGCCTGGTTGGTGAAGGTGATGGCCAGAACCCGGTCGGGGCCAACGCCCCCCGCGCGGATGCGATGCACCAGGCGAGCCACCAAGGTGCGCGTCTTGCCGGCACCGGGCCCAGCAACGACCAGCAGCGGAGTGCCCTCGGCAACGGCGGCCTGCCGCTGCTGGTCGTCCAGCCCCGCCAGCGCGTCGGTCGCGGTCGCGGTCTCCCTTGCCGGATGAGATGGCGGGGAGCGCGGCACGGTCGTGGGCGTCGGCACGGCCGGTTCGCGCTCTGCCGCAACGCCCGGACCAGCACCGGGCTCCACCGGCGGCTCCCGTCGTCGACCGGCAGCGTACGTCGCTCCCGTGAACGCCATCTGCCCCGCCAGGTGATCGCGCTCGCCAGGGGCGAAGATGCGCACGGTGCCGTACTGCCCGTCGTAGCCAGCGTCGATGGTGACCTCGCCAGCTCGCATCCGGCGCATGGCTTCGGCCAGGGGCTCGCCGCCCACTCGGCGCAGGTCTTCCAACGGCACATCCCGCAGTAGACCGAGCTCCGCACCCAGGTCGCGAACCAGGCGGTCTACCATCCCGCGGACCTGCTTGCTCCCGGGACCCACACCGCACACCTCGGCAACGACCTCTGCCAGGGGGACCAGGCTGATGAAGTCGGACGCGCCCTCCGGACGGTACCCGCGGGGGCGATCGGCCAGGGCTGCCACGCGACTGAGCACGCCCACCGTCAGCAGTTCCCCGCACCGCGGACACCGCCCACCGAGCTCGCTGGTCACTTCGGGCTCGAGTCGGAGGCTGCACTTGCGGTGCCCGTCGAGGTGATATTTCCCCTCTTCGGGAAAGAACTCGATGGTCCCCTGGAAGCCCTCACGAGTGCGCAATGCCCTGCGCAGTGGCTCGTAGCCCAGCTCGATGTCGAGCAGATTCGCCTCGCGCCCGAGCTTGCCGGGCGAGTGCGCGTCCGAGTTGCTGACCAAGGTCAAGCGATCGAGTTGGCTGAGCCGCCAATTCATCGGCGGGTCGGAAGACAGGCCCGTCTCGGCGGCAAAGATCTCGGAGGCGAGGTCGCCAAAGCACTCTCCCACCCCGTCGAAACCGGACTTGCTGCCCAGCATGGAGAACCATGGCGTCCAAACGTGTGCCGGGATCAGGAAGGCTCCCGGGTCGGCCTCCAGCGTGATTTCGAGCAGGTCGCGCGCATCCAATCCGAGTATCGGACGACCATCCGAAGCCACGTTGCCGATGGCGGCCAACCGCTCGCTGATCGCTCCGGCCACTTCGATCGTCGGGGCATAGACGAGATTGTGGTTCTTTCGCGTTCGACCGTCCTTCTTGTAGATGTTGCTGATCTCGACCTGAAGGACGAAGCGGACCTCCCCTCGACACGCCCGGGGCAGGTCTCGTTCCACCTGGCGCCTGATTTCCGGAATCAGACGGAACAACCCCGGCTCCGCCTCTTCCAGCTGTTCCTCAATCTCTGCTCTCCAACCCGGGTGGGTGAAGTCCCCCGTACCCACCAGCGTGATTCCTTTGAGGAGCGCGGCTCGGTGGAGCGACGCGAGCGTCAGGTCCCGACTCGTTGCTCGCGAGTAGTGCGAATGCAGGTGCAGGTCCGCCACTATGCGCATGGCGCGCATGGTAGGGAGCGGACGGCTGGAAGCAAGAGGCATCGAGTGCCCGTCGCTCCCGGCCTCGGGCCGTGCGATAGTGGGGTCGGTACTGCGCGGCCGAAGGGCACGACGCGGACGCCACTTTCCAGCCAGCAGAGGACCCCAATGAGTGACCTAGCCTCCATTGCCAAGACGCGAAAGTGGGCGCACGCCCGTCTGGTGGCGCTCAAGTCCAAAGTCTACGCGGCTTATCTCGACATGGAGGAAGCCGCCTTCCGCGACGGTGCGCTGTCCCGCATGCACAAGGAGCTCATTGCCGTGGGCATCAGTGTTTCCACGGACTGTGAATCCTGCATGCAGTGGCACATCGAGCAGGCCGCCGAGGCCGGTGCCACCCAGCACCAGGTGCTGGAAGCGATCGAAGTCGCCATGGAGATGGGTGGCGGCCGAGCCACGGTCCCGGCCCGGTTCGCGCTGAGGGTGATGGAGGACGTGTTCGCGGGATGACGCGTCTCCACAGGCTTTCTGGCACAATCCGCCGGCCGAAGCGGGCGCGGGAGGGCATTCGGGCAATGAGGTCGCCGAAGCGCGACTGATCTGGTGCAAGATGGGGGACGTCATGGCCACTGTCGGGCCTCCCGTGCCACCGCCCGCCCCTGGTTCAAGCGACGCTGCAGACGTCGGCAGCGCAATGCACTCCGGTGGTGCCGGGGCATTCCCCTCGGACCCCGAGCCCCTGGCACCGTCGGTCGAGTACGTGTCGCCGACCGCTCGCCGGTCACTGCAGTGGCGAGCTGCGCTGCTGGCCGTCCTGCTCGGCGGAACGCAGATCCTGGCACCCTTCGTGCTGGCGGCCTGGATCTTGGTGGACTCGTTCGCGAACCTGTTTGCGCAGGGCATCCCGGAAAGTCTGGCGACACATCAGGAGCGGGTGCTGGTGCTGGAGCGACCGTTGTCGTCGAAGGGTACGCATCGGCTCATGGCGCACGACCTGACCCAACCAGGTCAGGCGACGCGGGTGGCTGAGCTGCCGCGGGGGGACATGCTGATCATCCCCACCCGTGCAGCAGTGTGGCTGGTGGCCTCCGACGAGGTGCACCGCGTGCAGGGGGGCAGGACCACCGTCTTCCGTCCGTCGAAAGAGTTGGTTTGGTATTCGGCGCCGCACGCCATCCAGGGGCTGCCGGCGGTCCTCGACTGGGAGTTCCGTGACTCCATGGTCCTGAAAGTGCTCGAAGGCGGTGAGTGGGTGGAGCGGGGAAGCGTGGACTTCTCCCCGGTGCCGAGCATCACTGCGGACGAGTTCGACGTGGTGGTAGACCGTCGGGGCGTCTATCACATCTTCTGCCGCTACGGACAGCGACTCCACTACGTCAGCATCCTTGATCCATGTTCCGCCGGCCGCCAGCGGCCGTCGAAACATGGGTGGG
>CAZSVU010000334.1:0-9660 GCA_964610275.1 uncultured Polyangiaceae bacterium
CGGGCGGCACAACGGGCAGCGGTGGTGCGACCGGCGGCACGGGTGCTGGCGACACCACAGGCGGCACAACGGGCAGCGGTGGTGCGACCGGCGGCACGGGTGCTGGCGACACTACGGGCGGAGCAACGTCCAGCGGTGGTGCGACCGGTGGCACGGGTGCTGGCGACACTACGGGCGGCACAACGGGTAGCGGTGGTGCGACCGGCGGTGCCGGTTCGAACACCGGCGGCTCGAACACCGGCGGTGACGTGACCAGCAGCGGGGGGATCGCGAACACGGGTGGTGCCACCGATGGGACGGGCGGCGTCGCAGTCACCGGAGGCGCACCGGGCACGGGGGGAGAGGCAACCGGTGGGCAAACCGGAACGGGAGGGCAGCAGCAGCAGGCTTGCGTTTGGGCCGAGGGACCGTCTGCAACCAATGGCGGCCTGACCTGCTACTGGTTTGCTCAAGGAACCTCGATCGACGAGACCACGTGTCCTGGCGGCTACAAGACGTACTGCGGCTACTGTGGCAGCGAGACCGGTGAACGGCCTCAGGGGGATGGGCAGGTCTGGTGTCCCATCCACGACGTCGTGAGTACCGTGCAGAACATCTCGACGGTCCATTTTGCCGCCCTCCCGATGGGCCCGCTGGGCAACGGGCAGAACTGCGGCATGTGCGTGGAGATCAACTACGGCGGCCGCACCATCACCGCGACCGTGGTGGATGCGTGTCCCAGCTGCCTCACTGACGAGCACGTCGATCTGAGCCTGTCCGCGGCAGAAGCGCTGGGCATGACGGAACAGATGGGGCAAGTGGAGAGCGGCGTAACCTGGCGCGTCGTCGGGTGCCCCACGAGTGGCGACATCCAGGTCAACTTCAATGGTGACTATCAGGGTCAGGTGTACTTCCAGAACCTTGCGTTCCCCATCGCCAGCGCTTCCTCGGATGGGCAACCGGCATCGCTCATTGTGGGATTCTGGGACTTCGGCAAGGAAATGGGAGGACAAGAGGTCACCCTCACCGACGTCATGGGGCACACCGTGACGGCGATCGTTCCGTCCACTCCAGGAAGCCTGGGCGTCCAGTTCGAGTTGACCTGCCAGTAGCGTTCGTGTTCCACACGTGGCGCCGGGATTCGTGTCTCGAGGACGGCGGTGCAAGCACCGCTGCTGAACGCCAGAGCTGCTAGCCAGCGCAGCTGTGAACCAGCGTCGACGGGACAATCGCTGTCGGAAACTCGACTCATGGCCAGGTTGGGCTGGCTAGCAGCTCTGCGCGGGTGTCAGCCAGCAGGAGATGGACGAAACGTGATGGAAACTCGTCGCTTCACGGCCAGATCGCGCTGGCCAACAGCTCGGCTGGCGAGCAGCTCGGCGCCCAGCCGCCGCTGGGGGAACGAAACGCGGGAAATGTGGGGCCCACACGCTTGCCGACAGCGCACCAGCAGGCTCCGATCGTACTGTGATGATGTAGTCGTTTACGCCTTCCCAGTACTCGGCGACCTACGTCACGCATGCGGAGTCGGCGCATGATTCCCAGGGCCATGCAAGGGAGTCAACACAGCTGCAGGGGTGATGATGCGCCTTTTCATCCGGACGGAAATGTCCTGATCCTGGGGAGATTTAGTTCCCCTTTTCAAAGGCGCTCATTCTGTCACCGTCAGCGTATCGGCAGGAGACAGTAGCTCCGACTGTGACAGCTCCGATTGAGGGGCCTTTCCCGAGGTGATGGCAGATGGCACGGAAACGACGGTTCGAACACTCCTTGTTTCTCACCACGATCCTCGCGGCAGCGTGTAGCGGCGGAGACGAGAGAAGCGCTGTCGCATGCGACGAACCGGGTTTGACAGAGGCTTGTAGCTGTCCGGGTCAGCCCAACAGTGGCACTCGGACCTGTCAAGGTGACGGTCAATGGGGCGAGTGTGATTGCGATACACCGTACGACGGGGGCACTGGAGGCAGTGACGCCGCCAGTGGCGGCGCAGCCAGCGGCGGGGCAGGTGTCTCTTCCGGCGGCGCCTTTGGCACTGGCGGACAGGGCACCGGCGGACAGGGCACCGGCGGACAGGGCACCGGGGGCGATCCGGGAACGGGCGGTGCCCCGGGCAGCGGCGGTACGGGTGTCGGCGGCTTTGGCAGCGGTGGCGAATGGGCCACCGGCGGAACCGGTGTCGGCGGTTTCGGCAGCGGTGGCGAGGGGGCCACCGGCGGCACTGGCACCGGCGGACAGGGCACCGGGGGACAGGGCACCGGGGGACAGGGCACCGGCGGTACGGGTGTCGGCGGCTTTGGCAGCGGTGGCGAGTGGGCCACCGGCGGCACTGGCACCGGGGGACAGGGCACCGGGGGACAGGGCACCGGGGGACAGGCCGGACAGGGCACGGGGGGCAGCGCCGACGGTGGCGCGCCCAGCGGGGGCACAGCAGGTGTAGGCGAACCCGGCAACTACCCGGTCGGCAATCCGCCGGTTCTGAGCGCTGCCTGCGGCACGCAGACGACCCTGACAACCGGCGAGAGGACGATCAACAGCACGAACCAAGACCGGGTCTACTACATCGACATCCCCAACAACTACGACATGAACCAGCCGTACCGGTTCTTCTACATCTCCCACTGGATCGGCTCTCGCTACCAGGACATGGTCAACAATAACTTCTACGGCCTCAAGACGTTGGCGGAGGCCGCGGGTGAGCCCGCCATTTTCGTTGCGCCCAGCTCGGACGGCTCCACGTGGCAGGAAAAGGACCACGCCCTGTTCGACGACCTCTTGGCCTTCGTGAAAGAGAATCTGTGTATCGATACCTCGCGCGTCTTTGCCACCGGATTCAGCTTTGGCGGGATGATCACCTACTCGCTGTCGACGAATCATCAGCAGGACATTCGTGCTGCCGTGGGGATCGCCCCCGCCAACTACAACATCTGGCTACCCCAAAAGACGCGCGAACCGATTGCCTGGATGCAGACGACGGGCATGGGCGACACCACGTGTCCGTGGGACCAGAACGGCACCTCGAACGGCGCAAAGTGGATCGCTCTAGAGAAAGGGGAAGACAACAACTGCAGCATTCCTTCCGACATACCGACTTGGCAAAGCGGTGACCATCTCTGCTACGACTTCGATGGGTGCAATACAAACCACCCCGTCAAGGCCTGCACCTTCAACGGAGGACATCAGGCTGAAAGCAGCGATTCTACTTCCAGCAACTGGATTCCGGAGGTTTCCTGGGAGTTCTTCACCCAGTTCTAGAACTGCGAGCTTTTCCCCGGCGGAGCAGTTGGCGCACTGCCGCAAGTTACGCGTCTGGCCGTTCCGGCCTCCGGAGGCGGTGTCGAGGCAGCACGAGCGCCCGGTTTCGCGCGACATCCAGGCCTCGGCGCTGCGCCAGCGCAATCTGGCCGTGAGGCGACGAGCACTCGTCACGTTTCGTCCAGGTCGCGCTGGCACACAGCTCGGGCTGGCCAACAGCACGGCAGGGAGTCAGCATGGCGGCGTGATGCCGATGTGGATGCGGTGGGTGGACACCACAGCCGGTCCCTAGTCCAGCACGCCCGGGCAAGCGTTCATCAGGGGCACTACTGTCACGCAATAACATTCGCAGGAGTCGGGTGAGAAACAGGGGTCGATGTCGCGCGGCTTGGCGCAGTCGCATTCGGGGCGGGCGGCATAGGTGCGGAGCCGCCGTTCGTCGTGTGTCGAGCAAGCGGCGCATCGCGAACAGCGGCTCGGACACGGTTCAGGGATGAAGCGGTAGCGATCGTACCTCATCCGGCCGCTGCCGCTCCAATCAAACACCAGGCACCCTGCGGGTGACGGCACACAGCACCGGACGCAGGCCAGCGTGTCAGGGGCCCGGCACCCTCGCCGGGCTTGGTGAAGTGAGCCAGGACGGAGTCCGCTGAACTGGGCCACGGCAGTGGTCGGTTCGAGCGGCCTGCCACCGGGAACGGCCTCCGGTGCGCTGGCATTGCCTTTGCGGATCGGGATCGGGGGAAGGGCTGCGGGGTGGCCTTCATCTGCAAATTCTGGGGCGAGCCCTCCCAGGCACAGGACAGAACCCAAGCAGAGGGTCAGACCCGGCCACCACCTCCGCGTTCTCATCACCAGATGGACACGCTGCCGCGCCCTGAGTTCCTGCTTTGTGTCGGGGACGCGTTGGTGCTTGGCGGCTATCCCCGCTGGTCGCAAGGCGCCTCAACAAGTTGAGTGAGCTCTTCAGGCGGCGTCCCGGTGAACGACTCGACAAGCCCCCACGTCGCGGTTCCTGCTGCTCCGCCATCGGTCCACCCAGCGTCGCGTCCAGCGCTTGTCGTGCCGCCCGCTCCCGGCGCCTCGGATCCCGACCCAGCACTACCTCCCGCATCCGGAGAAATGGATTGTAGCCCATCTGGTCGTAGTCGCCCCAGTAGCCCGATGTAGTGGGGCAGGGAATCTGCAGCGGAGTCACTCGACGCGCATACGGTACGAATCCATTCTGGCCGTCGAAGGTTGCCGCCCAGACCGCGACCCGGTTGCCATCGCCCTCTGCCGTACTGTGACTCATGTCACCGATCCACATGATCGGCCCTCCGATGCTGGTTCACAGCACCGCTGGTGTACAGCTCGGTTGCCAGCCCCGAATGCTCCGGCGGCGAGCCTCGATGTCACGCCTCAGCGCGTCGGCGCTCTTCGGCCGAGCCACTCACCCCGCGCCCCCCGGCGCCGCTCCCGTCCTGCCGGCATCAGCCCCAGCCCAGCCCACACGCACACCGCCAATCCACACGGAGCGTGCAACGTCGTGGCAAGGTGGCTGGATGGGACCGGTACCGTGCGCAGAGCCGAAGCCGGGCAGGCATTTCCCACGGTGGCTGGCGCGTTTGGGGCGTGGAACACGCCGGAGCCGATAACGCCGCGGGATGGATCGGAGGCCCACCGAGCAGGCATACTGCGCTCGTGACAAGGATTGCTTTCACGGATGGAGCGTGCAGTGGGAATCCGGGCCCGGGAGGCTGGGCGTGGGCCGTGGCCGATCAGCTGTTCGCGTCCGGTGCCGAGCCGGCAACCACGAATCAGCGGATGGAGGTCACGGCGGCCTTCCAAGCCGTGGCATCACTGGATGGCCCGGTGGAAGTCGTTAGCGACTCGACCTACGTGGTCAACTGCTTCCGGCAGGATTGGTGGCGCGGTTGGCTCGCCCGGGGGTGGCTGAACAGCCAGCGGAAACCGGTGGCTAACCGCGACTTGTGGGAACCGTTCATCGAAATGGTTCGGGCTCGAGGCAACGTGAGCTTCCGATGGGTCAAGGGGCACAGCGGTCATCCCATGAACGAGTTCGTCGATCAGCTCGCCGTCGAGGCCGCGCGACGTGGGCGCGGCCGACACGCCGGAAATCCGGGTCGACTGTGGCCCCAGAACGCTTGAGTGGTGTCATCGTGGATCTTCGCGTTGCCAGCGCCTCCCAAGTACGCCGTTCGCCGCAAGAACACTGAAGTTCGAGCCAGACGGGACCCGCGCCACCACCACCCCGCCGCCCCCTGCGCCGCTCGCGGCCTGCCGCCGCCACGTCCAGCCCTTGGTACTCCCGCGCCCGGACCCACGTGGAGAACGCATCCTCGTTGGACGAAGCAGGAGTGTGGGCTGGGCGTCAGCGGAGGAACCTGCACGCCCGGACACCGGTGGCTGACTCGGCATGCCCAGTGTAGTCTGTGGCCTGGCTCGCGGCGAAGAGTAGATGTCATGATGAAGAGATGGATGCTTCGGGTGGTAGTGGCGGCTGCGGTTCCCTGCGGACTTGCGCTGGGGTGCGGCGACGACAGCGGTGGCGGCTCGCCTGCTTCGGGGGGCACCGGGACTGGCGGGACCGCGCAGAGTGGCACGGGGGGTGAGGTCACCGGTGGAAGCGGCGGTGAAGTAACAGGCAGTGGCGGTGAAACCGGTGGCACCGAGTCCGGGGGTGACACGAGCACGGTGACCGGTGCCTGGTACGGCGCGGGCCCTGACGGCGACCAGTGCTTCGTGATGTGCGCCAACGGCAGAATGTTCACCGGAGACCGACCTTGCACGGAGGTGGACGCCTCGGATTTCGACAGCTACCTGAGCTATACGGTCACGGGCGAAACAGTTGACATCCAGCCCCCGTCGGGGGCCTGTTGGATCAACACGTCACCGTGTGCGAACCAACCAATGTCCTGGACGGTGAGTGGCAACAGCGCGAGCGTCGACTGGTGCGGGTTCACGTTTGTGCTGGACCGCACCGCCGACTCCTCGATGCTGTGCGACGACTCATCTCGTCAACCCTGTTGAGCCTCGTCGGTCTGAGGCAACCAGAGCGAAGCGTGTCGCGATCGTGTTGATGGTGGCTTTGGTGGCCGCGGTTCTGTTCACGTGGATCCGAGCCCGCCACCAAGCCCAGACTCGGCGGCACGCGCTCGAGCCGGTGCGCTCGGTGGCCTTCGGCGAGCGGAACGACCCCGCGTAGCGCCGGGCGGACGGATTTTTCCGGGAGCACGGTTTGAGTCTCGATGTTCCTGCGCCCGACGACAAGGACCCGCTGTGGCGTGAACTCCGTACCCGCTTCACCGCGCGGCCTCCCGTGTTGGTGGTAGGGCAGGCAATCATGTCGCGCCACTCGCTGGATGACGACGGTGCCCACACGAAGTTGGACCGGGTTTTGCGCTTCGAGCAATCGATGCAGTTGCAGGGAAGGAAAGAACGCCAGCGCTGCCGAATGGCTAGTAGTTGCCCACCTCGAGCATCTTCTCAGCGTAGCGTTTGCCCATCTCGATGACGGAGAAGGTGCTCCAGTGCAGACTATCGCCGCGGTCACCAAGGACTGTGCCGTCTTCCATGGGACCGGAGGATACCCAATGCCCATTTTCTACATAGTCAGGTATCTGCTGGACCAGAACATTGTGACCTGGGCAACAGCCAGTACGCGGTAGCTCACCCGCAATGAAGGGCACCTCCGCAGGGTCGAGCCCTAGGTCATTGCGCAGGCTCGTGATGTAAGTCTGGACGTGCGTTAGCCACGTTGGATCGCCGGAGTTGTTCTCTCCATGGTGAAAGATGATGCCCTTGATCACGCCAACTTCCTGGGCCCTCCTGCCTAGGTCCAGGGCCCACTGGTAGATGGGAGTCGTCCCATTCACCACGGGAGCACCGCTCACGTCTCCATAGGGCGGCGTACAGAAGCTGCCGCAATTGGGTAGATGGGCCTGAATGTCGGTGCCGCCGTAGGCCGCTCCAGCAATGCCAATGGTAACGTTTTCGGGCATCGCTTCCGCCATTGTGACGGCGAACATGTCCGCCGGGCCAAGGCCAATGGGGCCAGTTGCGATGCCGGGATAATCGCGAGTTCCCTCATAACAACGGATCATCGGCGTGAACATCTCCCGCCAGTCCCCGTAGCCATAGCTATGCCCGTCGCTGGCCGGACAATTTTGCCCCTGCAATACCGTTACACGGGGATGGAAGATGGGCTCATCCGGCACGTGGGCTGCCCCCTGCATGTTCGACTGCCCTAGAGCCAAGTAGATGTGAATCACGGGTTCGCCGGTTCCCCCGGTGCCCCCGGTGCCGCCAACGCCTGGGTCGGTGCCGCCAACGCCTGGGTCGGTGCCGCCAACGCCTGGGTCGGTACCGCCAACGCCTGGGTCGGTGCCGCCGGTACCCGGGTCGCTGCCGCCGCTCCCGCCAACCACGGGCGTGCAAGTCCACAGCGAGTCGGCGCCGCAGATGCACGTTCGGTCGCTGCGCTCACATGCCGCGATGTCCACTGCGGGATTGCATGGGTCCCCCGTGTCGACACCTGTTACGCAGGTGCTCTCTCCGCCAGTCGATCCCCCGCTTGCCAGGCCACCGCCCACGCCCGGATCGCCGCCCGCGCCTGGGTTGCTGCCGCCGCTGCCGATCAAGCCGCCACTGCCGATCAAGCCGCCGCTGCCGACGAGACCGCCGGCACCAACCAAACCACCGGCGCCGGGCAAACCGCCGCTTCCGACCAAGCCGCCAGCGCCGAGCAAACCGCCGCTTCCGACCAAACCGCCAGCGCCGACCAAACCGCCAGCGCCGAAGGCGCCGCCACCGCCGACCAAACCGCCGCTGCCGAGGGAGCCGCCGCCGGTGCCGCCCATCATGCCGCCGGTGTTGCCAGTCATGCCGCCCCCGACGCCCTGCCCCCCGATGCCGGTGCTTCCCGCTCCACCAGCAGTGGAAGAATCCGGACCTTCATCCCCACCGCAGGCTACCGCTACCGCAAGTACAAGGAGAGCACTGACCGAAGCCCTGGAGTCCAACTGTCGCATGTCTCTACAATTCCCGTGTCCGGGCAGACCGATCAGCGCAACCCAGGATTGCTAGCTCTTTCTGCTCATCAGCGGCCAGACGCGCTTCCCGTGCGGTGCCCGGTTGCCCCGCATTCACCTCTACACACAGGCCGCGTCGCGGCCGCCGTCGAAGGCGGATCCGGGAGTGAGGCGCCAGCCTCAGCGTGTGGGCTGCGCAGCTGCGAGCCAGCGCCGGTGGGACAATCCCCGGCGAGCGCTCGTCGCCTCACGGGCAGGTTGGGCTCACCAGCAACTCGGAAGGACGGACAGTCAGATGACGACATTTCGTCCCAGGATCTCGTTCCAGGAACGCTGAGTATCGAGAATCAGGGTGGAGGCCGGGAAGCGAAGCCCGCCTCGGCGATCTCCAAGTAACGGAAATCATGGGAATTCCAGCGCTATCCAGATGGGGCGTTGTCGCTCTACGTCGCTCTACGTCGCTTCTCGTACCGCAGACTCGGGGAGGTGCCTGACGAGGGCTGCGGCGGTCGGGGCCGGCATTGGCCGCGCCCTCGCGGGTGGCTCCACGCCAGGAGGAGCACCAGTATTTTCAATATGACCACCGCTGAGCTCTTGGAAGCACTTCGCGCATTGCCTCCGGACGAGCGCCGGGCGCTGGCGAGGCAGGTGCTAGCTGAGGCCCCGTCCGAGCGGCTTGGCACCGTGCCAGAGGTGGTGGGTACACCGGTCGACTACTCGCAGGGCTGGCCGGTGTTCACTAGCGGGTTGGAGCCCACAGCAACCGCACAGGTGCTCGATCACCGGCGCCACCGGGACGAACGCACGACTCCCTGATGGATCAGGCTCTCGGTGCTGATCGCGATTGATACGTCGGTACTCGTGGCCGCTGCGGTGGCAGTGCATCCCGACCACGAGCGAGTTGCTGAGTGCTTCGCGGGCGCTCGCTCGGAGGGGAACTCGGCTTGCGTGTCGTTTCATGCCATGGCCGAGCCCGATTCGGTGCTGACCAAGCTCCCGCTCGTCGACAGAATCCTTTCACCCGCTGCGCGCGCCTACCTAGAGGCCCTCCGCGGGTTCGTGTCGACCGTCGCGATCACCGAGCCGATGTACCTGGAAGCCCTTGACCGCTGTGCGACTCGTGGTCTGAAGTCGGGGGCTGTGTTCGACGCACTCCATCTCGTGGCGGCGGAGGCAGCGGGTGCAGAGCTCATGTTGACGTTCAACGAGCGCGACTTCTCTCGCCGCGCGGGCACGGGCAGCCCGCGCGGCGCGTCGTCAGTGTAGGGGAGCGTTGTGCCCGGCTATCGAGCTGCCGCCTTGGCGTGGGACTCCTGACCGCGGACTGCAGCTCCGCTGGTTAGCACCCTTGCTCGGAGTTCGGGCCGGGCAGTGTGAAGAAGATGGAGCAACGTCG
>CAZSVU010000335.1:0-9551 GCA_964610275.1 uncultured Polyangiaceae bacterium
GGGACGGAAGGCCGTGTTGCTGAACGTGGCCTGCGCCTCGCTGTTCCAGACCTCCTGGTCGAACTCTTCTGCGAGCCTCGTGAAGTTGCCGGCGCTGTCGTCATCGGTGTTGTAGTGGTACGCGGCAACAGCCACGGCATTGCGCAGGTTTGCGTCGCTCACCATGTTGCCGCCGAAAGAGCCAATCCCGACTTCGTCCGAAATCACGACCTTGATGGCGTTGTACAGCGCTTGCTCGGTGGGATCGTTGAAGCCAGTAGTATCTGTTCTGACCCGGTCTGCATATTGCGCGGTCCAGTTCAGATCCGGGGCGCGTTCGTTGACACCAGGGTTGACGTAGTCGACCATGTAGCCGTAGGTGCGATATGCGGTCAGAATCGTGTTCTTGTACCAAGCGTAGACTTGGTCGTTGCTGTTGACCCAACCGGGAGCGTTCCAGCGCAGGATACCCACCTTGAGGTTGGGGTTGACCCGCTTGGCGTCAGCCGCGAGCTGGAAGCCGGAATGCCGCGTGACGTTCGCCGCTTCGCTGGCCAGTCGCATGGTGGCCGGGTCTGGGCCGGTGGAGTTGTTCCGGTCGTTGCCCATCTCGATCTTGACCTGGGTCATGATGGGACGGGTGCCACCGAACAGGACCCCAAGCAACTCCGCGTAGCTCTCGGGGTGCTCGGACTTGTAGTCCATCAGCAGCGCACTGGTGCCGTTGGCGCTGAGTACGCCAAACCCTTTGAAGGTGAGACCGTTGACGTTGCCGTCTTCAATGTCGTTGCCATCCAGTAGAATACTCGTGGGTTGCCCTGCGTCTGTGAACGGTCCGCATTCGACCGGATCGCTACCGCCAATCCCAACGGTACCCCCGACGCCGATGCCGGCGGTGCCTCCGCTGTCCGCCGCACCCGTACCCCCGGTGTCGAATCCGGCGGTGCCTCCGCTTTCCGTCGCGCCCGTGCCCCCAGTGTCCATTCCGCCACCGGTACCGCCCGGCCCCATGCCGCCGGTGCCCGTGACCAACCCGCCAGCGCCCACGACGATCCCGCCAGTCGCGGCGTCGCCGCCAGTGCCGACGACCACCCCGCCGCTGCCGATGTTGACACCACCGGTTGCCAGGCCGCCGCTGCCGAAGACCGTGCCGCCCGCACCAACGTTGGTGCCCCCGCTTCCGAGGCCGCCAGTGGCGACAACCTCGCCGCCGCTACCCGGACCGCCACCGCTCGGCCACGCGCCACCCGTGCCGAAGTCATTCCCCTGTCCGGCTGACGCGCCTGCACCCTGCCCGCCGGATTCTTCCCCGCAGGCAGGAAGGCACGCAGCCAGGAGGGCAGCCACCGCGACCCAACGTTGAGTCGGCGTGGGACGTCGTGGCGCGAAATGGCGGTGGCCTTGCATGCAGCACTCCTTCTGAAGCGGCGCTCTTCGCGACCGACCCGGCGCCGAGTCGTCAGCCATACCAGAACGGGCCGGGCTGAGTAGTCTGTCTCGTGGCACGCCTGGCGGCAGAGGAGCCATTTCTCCCCTGTGGCGTCCAATACTGCAGATTGCAGAAAGGAATGGTCTCACCTCTGCTCACTCTACCATCGGGGGTGTCGTATTCATTGAGCAAGCTCCGCTCGGTCCGAAACGCGTGACGCAATCACGAACGCGCCGGGGAGCAACGCCAAACTGCCGAACTGGCGGTCGCGGTGGAAGACCACTGCTGACGGCATGTCTTCCGCGGAAGGCGCTCCGAGACTTCGGTCGATGCTCGTCTCGAGCTTCTGCCGCAAGGTGACCACCGCAGACATACACGCAAACATACAGATGTTACGCTGGATCGCGGTGTTCAGCGTTGCCACGTCGGTGAACCTTTTCGGCAGGGCGACTCGAAAACGCATTCTGGCGAGTCGCGATAAGAATTATCCGGCAGCGTACGGACCCATGCCATCTTGATTTGAGCACTTTGTTCCATAAAGTTCCAGCTGGGAGGGGACAAACAGCTCCTCTTGTTGGTTGCAGCTGTGCGGGTCAAACTGCCTTCTGGACCCCGTGTCAGGGCGTGTCTGGTGACGGGGCTTGAACCGGTGGCAACCGTCGCCGCTTCAGCGGGAGAGCTGTATGCAGAATAGACGCTACCTCGCAACTCGACGTTCCGCGACGACCTTCCTGACTCGACGCCGGATGTCGCTGGCGGCGCTCTCACTTGCGTTCATGCCCGGTTGCAGCGACGGATCGGGAGAGCAGCAGACCAACGGGGCCGCAGGAAATCCCGGGACTGACCTCGGCACCGGCGGCGGTCTGGCTGCGGGTGGATCTCCGGGAAGCGGTGGGACGACAACGGGCGGTGCGAACAGCGGCGGCGCGGTAGTGGGTGACGGCGGCGCCGTGGCCGAGACCGGGGGAAGCGGTGGGGCGCTGGTCGGCATCGGCGGCGCGGTCATGGGTGCCGGCGGAGCGATCCTCGGCGCCGGTGGAGCGGTCCTCGGCACCGGTGGAGCCGTCGTGGGAACGGGCGGGGAAGTCGTCGGCGCTGGCGGCGCCGGTGTGGATACCGGGGGCAGCGGCGGCGCAGGTGCGGATACCGGGGGCAGCGGCGGCGCAGGTGCGGATACCGGGGGCAGCGGCGGCACCGTCGCGGATACCGGGGGCAGCGGCGGCACGGGTGGCACGAGCGGCTCTGGTGGCACGAGCGGCTCTGGCGGCACGGGTGGCACCAGCGGCCCGACGATCGACTACCCGAGCACCGACACGGAGTGGAGCGCCGGACTGGCGACAGGCCCGAATGGGCCGATTCCATTCATCGTCGTCGATCAATTCGGCTACCGAATGACAGCGACGAAGGTCGCTGTCATTCGGGACCCCCAGCAGGGGTACGACGCGGGGGAGAATTTCACGCCCGGAAACGACTACGCCGTCGTGGACGTCGCGACCGGCAGCACGGTGTTTTCCGGGGCGCCGACACCGTGGAACGGCGGCGCAACGGACGACGTCTCCGGTGACCGGGTGTGGTGGTTCGACTTCTCGTCCCTGACCACGCCCGGCGACTACTACGTCCTCGACGTGGCCAACGACCGCCGAAGCGCTCACTTCCGGATCGACGACGCCGTCTACCGGAGCGTACTCAAGCACGCGGTCAGATCGTACTACTATCAGCGCGCTGGGCAGGAAAAGAGCGTCGAGCACGCGGGCGCCGAGTGGGCTGACGGCGCAAGCCACCTCGGCCCGGGGCAGGACAGCGAGTCGCGCGCCTGGGTCGACCAGAACAACGCCGCCACAGCGCGAGATCTGCGTGGCGGCTGGTACGACGCCGGCGACCCCAACAAGTACACGGCGTGGACCGCAGGCTACGTCCGGACGCTCCTGCGCGCCTACGAGCACTACCCGACTGCGTTTGCCGACGACTGGGGGATCCCCGAGTCAGGCAATGGCGTGCCCGACGTGCTCGACGAGGTGAAGTGGGGACTCGACTGGCTCGTGCGAATGCAGCAGGGTGACGGGGCGCTGCTCTGCGTGCAGGGACTCGTCGGGGCTTCGCCGCCGTCGTCATCGACCGAACCGAGCTACTACGGGGAGCCGACGACCAACGCCTCGCTCGCCACGGCCTCGGCGTTTGCCTACGCAAGCAAGATCTACGGGGCACGCGCGGAGACGGATCTGCAGTCCTTCGCGAGCGACCTCGCGGCCCGCGCCTTGCAAGCCTACGGCTGGGCAGAGGCGAACCCCAGCGTGGCCTACTACAACAATGACGACAGCAGGCAGCCTGGCTCGGGTGGACTGGCCGCGGGGCAGCAGGAGGTCGACGACGCCGGGCGGCTCCGGTCCAAGCTCGAGGCCGCCGTCCACCTGTTCGAGCAGACTGGCGACACCGCCTATCGCGACTTCTTCGACGCCAACTACGCAACCCTGGTCCCAGACTACGGCCCCCAGCAGTGGCACGCAGCCGAGCAGGAGCTGCTCCTCTACTACTCGCAGTTGCCAGGCGCGACCGCCTCGATCGCCACTGCCGTGCGCGACCAGTTTCGCACGCAAATCGAGAAGGATGACCTGTATGGCGCAGCGCTTGCCGAGCGCGACCCGTACCGCGCGTTCATGAGCGACTACGTGTGGGGTAGCAACACCTCCAAGGGACTGGTGGGGCGCTTGCTCCAACTCGTCGAGGCGTACGACATCGATGCCACGCTCGCACCCGACACCACCACCGTTGCCGAGGAATACACCCACTACATCCATGGCGTGAACCCGCTCGGGCTCGTCTACCTCACCAACATGCAGCGCGCTGGTGCCGAACACTCGGCACGGACTCTCTCCCACTTCTGGTTCGCCGACGGGAGCCCGCAGTGGGATGAGGTCACCGCCACCGCTCCGGGGCCTGCGCCAGGCCTGCTGGTGGGCGGCCCGAACCCGAGCTTCGCGCTCGATGGCTGCTGCACGGACGGCTCGAACTGCTACGGCGCCGCGGAGTTCGCCCTCTGCTCGAACGACTACGAGCCCCCGCTCAACCAGCCCGCCATGAAGTCGTATCTGCAGTTCAACGATGGATGGCCCGCCGGCTCGTGGTCGGTCACCGAAAACAGCAACGGCTACGTGGCAGCATACATCCTCATGCTCGCGCGCTACGCGAGGTGACGGAAGTCGCGGTGGTCGCAGAGTGCGGCGCGCTGACTCCGACGTTTGGGCAACGTGCAGGAGCATTCACAGCCAATGGCCAGCCGCCGGTTGACTTGGTCGACCGCGTTGTGCGGGCAACCGCCAAATCCTCCGTTGCCGTGACAATCAGACCCTCTTACCGACAATTAGAGTGCAGGCCTCGCGTCATTCCCAGTCCTGCCCGTTGCCACACCAAAGGAATATTCCATGAGATCCGCGCGCCCCTCTCTCACGCTCGCGATGACAGTCTCGATCGGCGTGCTCTACGCGTGCGGTTCGCCAGACCCAACGGGTGATGATACCCCCACCGGCGTTGGCGGCTTGGCTCCAACAGGCGGCACTAGCCCGACCAACGCCGGTGGGGGGAATGGAATCGGAGGTGCGAACGCGTCGGGGGGCATGGTCGGAGCCGGAGGCAACCTGGGCTCTGGGGGCGTCGCGCCGAGCACCGGCGGAGCGGTCGGGAGTGGCGGCGCCGCGCCCAGCTCGGGTGGCGCAACGACCACCGGCGGCCAAACCAGCACCGGCGGGGCAAGCGTCACCGGCGGAGCACCAGGTTCAGGGGGCGCCAGTACCGGCGGTCGAGTCGGCATGGGGGGCACCGGGGTTGGCGGAGCCGCAGTTGATGGTGCGGGCGGCACGGCGACAGGCGGCGCCGGCACCGGCGGTCGAGTCGGCGCGGGAGGCACCGGGGTTGGCGGAGCAGCGGGTGGTGGCGCTGGCGACGCAGCAACAGGCGGCGCCGCCGATCCCGGGACAGGCGGAGCGACCGTCGTCACGGCGTGCAGCACCGGCACTGCCCAATCGGGTGACATAACGGTGAGCCTATCCAGTTTGCAGCAGAGGATCTCTGGCTTCGGCGTCTCCTCCGCGTGGGCGGGAGATTTTAGAGATCCCGACAATGACCCCGACATGCTCTGGTCGACCGAGACGGGGGCCGGACTGACGCTGCACCGCATCCGCATCGGTGGAGGCACCACTTCGGAAACCAGGATTGCCCAAAGGGCAGTCGAGTATGGGGTCAGGGTGTGGGCCACGCCGTGGGAGGTGAATGAAGCGGACACGGACCGCCCGATGTGCCCTACCAACGATGCGTGCAACCCACCTCCAAAACTCACCAACCCTGAAGATTGGGCCAACCGGCTCGTGGACTTCGTGACGACGATGGAGGAGGCGGGGGTGCCGATCTACGCGATCTCTGCCGAGAATGAGCCGGACAGCGGTGGCATGAACCACACCGTCTCGTTTACGGCCACCGAAATGGCCGAATGGATTGGAAGCTACTTGGGTCCTGCCCTGGCCACCACCAACACCAAGGTCATGGCGCCCGAGACCATGAACTGGTGGGGCTTCCCGGAGTACTTTGCGGCCATCCAAGACAACAGCGCGGCCTGGGACCATGTCAGCATCTTTGCCAGCCACGAGTATGGCCTAGGGCCGAGCGGGCCCGAGCCTGCGATCGCGGAGGCAGGCAAGGAGTACTGGGAAACCGAGGTCGATACCGGGCGCGCCAACGATGACCCAACCGGCGACAACATGCCCACCGCCCTCAATCTGGCGGAGACGATTCACAATGACCTGACCAGGGCCAACCTGAATGCCTGGCACTATTGGTGGCTGTGGGCCGGTGGGACCAGTGGGGTCTTCAACACCGATACCAACGTGTGGACCAAGCGACTCTGGGTCATGGGCAACTTCTCGCGTTTCGCCCGTCCAGGATACATGCGGGTTTCCACCTCGGGGAGCGCTCCCTCGGATGTGCTGATCTCGGCGTACACGAACACGGCAGATGGAACCGTCGTCGTGGTGGCGATCAACCTCAACACGAGCGCCACGCCAGTATCGCTGTTCATCTCTGATGCTGCCCCTTGTACGGTCACACCCTGGGTGACGTCGGACACCGACAGCCTCGCTGCCAAAACCCCAATTACGGTCACCGACGCCCGCTTCACCGCGTCACTCGAGCCGAGGAGCGTCACGACCTTCGTGGGAACGCCGTGAAGGTCTGACCGCGCAGAGAAGTCCAGGACGCTCAGACCGACAGCAGGAAGGTCGTGATCAGCAGTGCCCCGATCAGCCGGTAGATGAGGCTTCTGCGGACTAGGATGTGCCCTACAAGCCCAGCTCTGTAACCACTGCGGTGAAATCAGCTGAGAAGGAACCGTCCGCTCGCCTGATGTCATAATCGGCATCAAAGAGGAGCGGGACCATGCCGTGCGATAGCGACGTTTCGATGACACTCCTCAGCCACAGGACGCGCGACGCCGTCTCACGAACGTACTCGCCCTCGCCCGGGACGGCCGTGAACTCGCCGATGATCGCGGTGACATTCCGCTGGGCACAGAACGCGGCCAAGGTGCCGAACAGGTTCGCCATCGTAGCCCGCTCCTCAGCGGTGCCCCAGGTGGTTTGTGGGTACACCCACCCCCCCCAGTCGACCGGCTCTCCCAGCGCAGTGAAGGCAAACGGCTCGTAGTAGTGAATGGACAAGAAGAGCCTGCCGGCACCCGCCGGATCATTCGGGATGGTGAATGCGTCTACGCAGGTCTTCTGGATGTCCGTAACGAATCCGGCGATGAGCAGGTTGCGGGTCTCGTTGTAGCCCCCGCTACTGCGCACGGTGTTCACGAACAGCTGGTTGAGCTCGTTGAGAGGGGCGTAGTCCGGCTGATTTGCCGCCTTGTCGCCGTTGACATAGAACTCCCCTTCTTCGTTCATGGCCTCGAAGACCAAGTGGTACCCCACGTCGGCGAACTCCGTCGCAATCTGCTGCCAGTACGACTCGAATCTCTGGCGAACGTCATCGGTGAGCCGATACTCGTTGCTCGTTCCCTCGTTCCGAATCCAGCCGCCATCCCAGTGAATGTTCACGACGGCGTACATGTCTGCATCCACTATCCACTGCACTACTTCGCGCACCCGCGCCATCTTGTCTGCCGGGATGACTCCGTTCTCCGCGTAGGTATCCCACGCGACCGGCACCCGGACGGTCTTGATGCCGTTGGCCGCCATCCCGTTGATGTACTCAGGCGTGACGAGAGGCATTCCCCATCCCGTTTCCCAGATGGTGGTGTTCTCGAACGTGTTTGCAATGTTCGTCCCGTACCCCATGTCGACCGCCATCGTGGCCGCGTCCATGTAGACATCGCTTCCGCCGGTGCCGGCACCGCCGGTGCCGGGGTCGGCACCACCAGTGCCAGGATCGACACCGCCAGTGCCGGAGTCGGTGCCGCCAATGCCGGAGTCCCCGCCGCCAGTGCCGGGGTCCGCGCCGCCAGTGCCGGGGTCCGCGCCGCCAGTGCCGGGCTCGACACCGCCGGTACCGGGCTCGACGCCGCCAGTGCCGGGGTTGGCGCCGCCAGTGCCGGGATGGGCGCCGCCAGTGCCGGGGTTGGCGCCGCCCATGCCAGGGTTCGTGCCACCAGTGCCAGGGTTCATGCCGCCAGTGCCGGGGACTGCCCCGCCGGCACCGGGTTGCGCGCCTCCCGAGCTGGGGACCGCGCCGCCGATGCCGGGTTGCGCGCCTCCCGAGCTGGGAACCGCGCCGCCAGTGCCGGGGACTGCCCCGCCCGCGCCCGGTGCTGTTCCAGCACTGCCTGCGCCCGCGCCACCGGCGAGCACTCCGGGATCCTCACTCGAGTCGCCGCAAGCAATGGCAACGAAAGAAGCAACCAGTAGGAAGAGAACGGAAAACGATTCGATTCTGATCCGTTGCAGAGTTGTCTCTCCTTCCGGAAGAATGCCCAGTCGGCCCATTCCAGCCACTAGATCGCCCGCTCTCGCGCTCGCCTTCGGCAGCGCGTGCACAAGGCAAGCAGCGCGAGCGCAGCGGCCGCACCGAACGGCGTCGAGCCCCCGCGTTTGCCCGCGGTCCGGCAGCCGCACCCTGGCTCTCCTGCCGAAGTCTCATCCCCGTCGAGCACCGCTGTCGGACCGCTTGGACCGACTCCCCCGCCGTCCAGGGCTTCGCCGCTTCCGTCCGGCGCCCCCATTCCTCCGGTGCCACTGACGACTGTGCCCCCGGTGCCAGTGATGACCGTGCCGCCAGTGCCGGTAACGAGCGTGCCGCCGGTGCCAGTGACGACCGTACCCCCCGTGCCGGAAAGGAGCGTGCCTCCGTTGCCGACGGGCGTGCCCCCGCTACCGACGGGCGTGCCTCCGCTACCGACGGGCGTGCCTCCGCTACCGACGAGCGTGCCTCCGCTACCGACGAGCGTGCCTCCGCTACCGACCGGCGTGCCTCCGGTGCCGAGGTCCGAACCACCTACGCTCTGACCAGCGCTGCCGCCGTCAGACGCTCCCGCACCGCCACCCCCGCCGGTGGCGGATGCTCCTCCGGAACCGCTCGCCCCACCGCTTCCCGTGGATCCTCCAGTACCAGGCAAATCACCCGCGCCGCGCAACGTCGTGACGCTCTCTCCATCGACGGTCACCGTGAACGACCCATTCGAAGCCGCAACCGTACCGTCGTCGCTCAGGTTTTTGCTGGCCGATGTCGTGTACTGTTCAAACGAAGCCATGCTCGTACCGGGTACGGAAAAGTCGAGCGTCTGCGACGAACCGTTTCTGTTCACGACCACGGCGACGAGTTCCGAATCACTCGTGTACGCGGAAACGAAGACTTCATTCGTCGGGTTCTTCGTGGCCTCCACTCGCACGAATCCCGGGCGCACGAACTTGGAGAAGTGCGCCATGCTGTAGCCACGCTTGCTAATCGTACCGTCTTCCTTCATGGGACCGTACTGCCTGCGGATGTACCACCAGACATAGGCTTGGAACTCGGCCTCAACCATGGCGCTGTGAATATGCCATCCGAGGTCCAACGCCTCGTTCCATCGATCGGCCGAATTGTCGTCGCTGTTGGGATAGTAGACCTCCGTCATCCAGAGCTCTTTTCCCGCCCCCTTCTCCTTGAAGAGCGGATAGGGAAA
>CAZSVU010000336.1:0-9543 GCA_964610275.1 uncultured Polyangiaceae bacterium
GTCACCGGGGTGGGTGGCGCGGTGGTCGGCTGCGGCGGCGCAGTCAGGGGCAGTGGTGGCGCGGTCGGCAGTGGTGGCGCGGTCGGCAGCGGTGGTGCGGTCGGCAGTGGTGGCGCGGTCGGCAGTGGTGGCGCGATCATCGGCACCGGTGGTGCGATCACCGGCAGCGGCGGTGCAGTCCCGGCATCCGGTGGCACTGGCGCTGGCTGCCCCGAGGGGATGTCGCTGTGTGGTGACTGGTGCGTGAATCTCCTCACCGACCCGGCTCACTGCGGTGCCTGCGACTTCGCCTGTGCAGCGGGTCAGACGTGTCAGAACGCCACGTGCACTGCCGCACCCACGTGTCAGGCGTCGTTGACGCTGTGCGGCGAATGGTGCGTCGACACCATGACCGACGCCGCCAACTGTGGCGGTTGCGGTATCATCTGCCCGGCGGGTCAGGTGTGCTCTGCCGGCGCGTGTGCTGGCATCTGTGGCCCGGGCCTGGAGCAATGCGGGCAGAACTGCGTGGACCTGGCCACCAGCGTCCTGAACTGCGGGGCCTGTTCGACGCCCTGCGCCGCCGGGCAGACCTGCGTGAACCGTGTGTGCACGGGCACCCCCACCGGGGACAGCCCCACGGTGCCCATCCAGCCTACCGTTGCGGCCGCCGATCAGACGGCCACCGAGGAAAGTGGATGCGGCTGTGCGACGCCGAGCACGGGCGGCACCCGCCTCGGTGCGCTGCTCGTGTCGCTTCTCGGTCTCGCCGCACTCGGTCGCCGCCGTCGGCGCTGACCTTACACCAGCAGTACGCTGACGGCCTCTACCGTCGTGCCGAGTCCCACACCGAGGACGGCCGTGCGACCCTGGCCGCTTTCGCAGGCGGTCGGCCACAGCTCGACCACCGAGACGTGAACCGTGACGCCACTCGAGAACCCCAGCCCGAGGAAGAGGAGGCGCAGGCTCGGCCTTCGCGCGAGGAAGACGATCACGCTGCCGATGCCGGTGGCCAGCCCAGCGAACGGCGTGAGGCCGAGGGCGCGGAGGACATTTCCTTGCACCGGGGCGACTCCCGACGGCGAAGCGTGGCCTGAGACCTGGCATTCCGCAATGATTTCGCCGAGCTGCCCAAACCTCGGGTGACCTGCCCCAGAGAGAAGCATCCCGAGTACAATTCCGCCGCCCGAATCCAGGAGATCACCCCATGAAGCGAGACGAGAGCATCAAGTTGCTAAACCAGGCGGTTGCCGACGAGTTGCAGGCCGTCCACCAGTACATGTACTTCCATTTTCATCTGGACGACCTCGGCTTGGGTCCGCTCGCGCTCCTGTTCCGGCGGACGGCCATCGAAGAGATGGGGCACGTGGAGCGACTCGCGGAGCGCATCCTGTTCCTCAAAGGAGAAGTCGAGATGGCCCCGGCGGGTCCGGTGGAGAAGATCACGGACCCCGAGGAGATGCTCAAGAAGGCCAGTGCAATGGAAGATGGCAGTGTAACCGACTACAACGGGTCTGCGAAGAAGTGCGCCGAGTTGATGGACTCGGCGAGCAAGCAGCTGTTTGAAGCGTTGGTCGCGGACGAAGAGCGACATTTCGATGCGTATGACAAGCAACTGGACAACATCAAGCGTTTCGGCGGGAGCTATCTCGCCCTGCAGTCGTTTGCCCAACCTGCAGAGCCCGGTGCGGGCGAAGGCGCTTGACGTCCCCCCGTAAAGTGCTCCGGTGACTCCCGGACGCGGGCGGCCTATTGCTGCCGCGCGACCGGATGGTTGGCGAGCAGCTCCAGAGCTGGTGGGCTGAGATCGCGCCGCGAGATCGTTCGATACAGCTCCCGGGCCCGAACCTGTTGTCGCGCTGCGTCCGCCGGCTGCCCGCGCTCCACGGCGATTTCTGCTCGATGCCAGAACACCAAGCAGGCCAAGGCGACTTTGTCCGCGTGGCCGATGAGCAGTGCCAGGGACCGAGTGTCGAGCGCTTCGTAGCCACGCGGCAGTGCGAGCTCCCGCTCCAGCTCTTCGAGCTCGCGGTCGGCCTCGTCGAACCTGCCCGCTTCGGTCAGGCCGGCGAGCTTGGCGACGAACGCAGCCATCTTCTCGATCAACCGCTTGATGAGGTCGTGGCGCAGCACGTCCGGACCGTAGCATGTCCGTGCGCGACGCAGTCCACGGGCCTCCTCAGCCGCAGCCCACCTGCACCCCGCGGGCAATCCCGCTGTGACGAGTGGGTTTGTGCCGTGGCGGCTGTGGACGGGGCTGGGTGGGGGGGTGTCCGAGCCTGGCCCAGGCGCAGTGGCTCTTGACGATCGCCGCCTCCCGCCCGATTCATGCAAGGTCGCGTCATGGATACCGTCACCCAATCGCTGCTCGGCGCCACGGTTGCCCAGGCCGCCTGTGGCCGGCGCCTGGGTCGCAAGGCGATGCTCTGGGGCGCCGTCGGCGGCGCGATACCCGATCTGGACTCGCTGGTGGCCGCGCCTCTCGGCGAATTTGCCACCATGGTGCATCACCGCGGCGTCTCGCATGCGTTGTGGTTTGGCCCGGTGTTGGGGACGTTGCTCGGGTACGCGATGTGGAGACGTCGGCGGGGTCGATCCGAAGCCCTCGACGAACGCCTGGTCGATTGGGTCGGACTGTGGGTGCTCGCCATCGGTACCCACCCACTGCTCGACCTGTTCACCACGTACGGGACGCAGCTGCTGACTCCATTCTCCACGCATCGCTTTGCAATCAACGGTATTGGCATCATCGACCCGGTCTATACGCTACTGCTCTTGACCGCAGTCGCCGTAGGGGTGATTGCGGCGCGGCGCCCCCGGCTGGGCAAGTGGGCGAGTTGGTCCGCGCTGGCCGCGACCACGGCGTACCTGTTCTGGGGCGTGCACCTGAATCACCAGGCGGAGCGCTTGGCACGGCGGCAGCTGGAGACCGACGGCGTCCGTTTCACCCAGCTGAGGGCGTATCCAACCGTGCTGCAGCTCTGGCTGAGGCGCGTCGTGGTCGGTAGCGACGACATGATCCGCGTGGGCTACGTTTCCATGCTGGAACCGCAACCCATTCAGTGGTTCACCGCGCCACGCAGCGAGCACCCCCTGATTGCGCGTCTGGCCGACACGGAGAAGGGAAGAGTCTTCTCATGGTTCGCGCAGGACATGCTGGCGGGGCATGTCAGACCCACCCCGGGCGGAGTGGTCGTCGAGCTGCACGACATCCGCTATGGGCTGCCGCCCATCGCCGACCGTGGCTTCTGGGGGATCCGAGCCACCTTCAGCGAGGACGGTGAGCAGCTCACTCCGGTCGAGCGCTTCAGGCGACGCATGGACGGGACCACCGGTCGAGCGTTGCGAGATCTCTGGCGCGCCGCCTGGGGCTACGACCCGTGCACGTTTCGGGTCGGCGTGACGCCCGGGGATCCGCCGGTTCACTGCTGAGGGCGTGCGGCAGCATCCGCGGCTCGATTCCTGAGCCGGTATGGCCTCGGGCCAACACTGCCGGTCAGGGCCCAGCCTCGAGCCAGGGCATCGGGCCTGTACGCCCGGCCGATGTCGAGGTCTGAGCCGAGCGCAGTCAGAACGAGCCCTTTGCTGGGGCTCTTGTCGGAGTCGAGGAGGAGATGCACGTGACCAAGCCACGGACGAGATTCTGGGTTGCAGCAGGTGCGGGGCTCTGGATGGCGGCAGCGGCCGTGCCGGCGTGCGGCGGTGACGACGATGCCGGAGGGTCGGATGACAGCAGTGGCGACGGCGGCACTGCTGGCGAGTCGCAGGGCTCGGGCCTGGGCGGAGCGTCGGCCGGGAGTGCCGGTGCTCCGGCGACGGGAATGGGTGGGGAAACGGCACCGGGAAGCGGCGGGGACGGCGGGAACGCTGCGGGGGCTGGCGGTGGCGCCTGCTTGGCCGTCGGGGAATCGTGCACCGACGCCTCCGAGTGTTGCAGCGACCGCTGCGAGGACAATCTCTGCATGGGGGAGACTGGCCTGTGCCTGCTGGTGGGGGAGGTCTGCCTCGCTTCTTCCGAATGCTGCTCCGGTCGGTGCGAGTCGACGGGTGCGGAAAACGTGTGCGTACCGAACAGCTGCGGCGCGCCAGGGGACGAGTGTGCGCTCCCTGTCGACTGTTGTGGGCTGTCCTGCGTGGATGGAGCGTGTTCCGACGAGTCGGTGTGCGCGATGGCCGGAGGCGACTGTACGGTCGATGCCGACTGCTGCAGCAATGACTGCGCGAACGACCTCTGTGCGGAGCCAGCGTCGACCTGCACCCCAGCAGGCGAAGCCTGCAGCGGAAGTGCGGCCTGCTGCTCCGGGCTTTGCACCGACCTCGATGGCGTGGATCGATGTCAGATCCTGTCCGTCTGTCGCGCAGGCGGCGAGCTGTGCACCGAGGACGGTGACTGCTGCAGCGGCGTGTGTGGGGACGACGGGCTCTGTCCTTCCCTCGAACAGTGTCAGACGGTCGGAGAGCCGTGTACTGGGCACCACGAATGCTGTTCCGGAGCCTGTGCCGATCCCGGCAACGGCGTTCCCGTTTGCCAGTTCGTCAACGGATGCCGCCCGATTGGCGAAATCTGCTTGGAGAATTCCGACTGCTGCTCGGCTGAATGTGCACAGGCCGAGGACACCGGCGTGATGCGCTGCTTCAAGCCGGGCGGTTGCATGGACCCGGGCGAGGTCTGTTGGACGGGACAGGCCGCGAACTGTTGCCCGTCGGGTCCGGACGGTGGCCCGCAACTGTGCCAGCCGAGTATCCTCGGAGTGAGCCGTTGCTTCACTGCGGGGACCCTCGAGGAGTGCGTACCGGACGGCGACCCGTGCAGCTTCTCCGACGAGTGCTGCAGTGGGCTCTGCCTGCCGAACGCCGACGGTGAGCTGGTTTGCGGAACGACCTGTGTGCCGGTGGACGGGGCCTGCACCGCGGACGCGGATTGCTGTGATGGGCTTTGCATCGGTGGGAGCTGCACTCCCAACGAGAGCGGGTGCGTTCCCCTCGGCGGTGCGTGCGAGACCAACGACGACTGCTGTGCCGGTATCTGCAATCCGGATACGGGTGTCTGCACGATTCCGTCCCTCGGCTAGCCCGGCGGCCTGTGCGTCCCCGCGATGCGACTCTGGGATTCGAGGCGCCGACACGCACCCCGGGTTCCACACATTGTGCGACTCCCCGAACGTGGTTTCGTGCGCGGCACGGCCACCGTCGAGCAGTCTCTCCGATCAGGTATTGTACCCGCCGCTCCTGGAAGCAGGCACACAGGCAAATGCGCTGACAAGGAGCTGATCAGCTGCTATTCGGATTGTCGTGCGGGGTGAAGGGAACGGTGTTCTCGGGGGCCCTATCCGGTGGACCCTCTCACTCATGGTCGGCGTGCTCGCACTGCCGAACGCGTGCGCCGTTGCATCCGAAGGCGAAGGGGACGTCATCGAAGTCATCGACGAACCAGATGACGACGGTGGCGTCACGCTGGCAATCGGCGGCGGCGCCGGAGCGAGCAACGGTGACGGTGGGTCCGGGGGGAGCATGGGCTCCGGGGGCAGTCAGGGCTCCGGGGGCAGTCAGGGCTCCGGGGGCAGTCAGGGCTCCGGGGGGAGCGACGCGTCCGGCGGCAGTTGGTTCGGATTCGGCGGCGATTGGTTTGGATTCGGTGGCACCCCGTTTGGCTCCGGCGGCAGCGGCAGTGGCGAGTGCAGCGACCTCCGGTCCTGGGAGCCAAACAGCCAGATGAACATCACCCAGGGCGAGGAGATCGTGCACAACGGGACGCGCTACCGCGCGACCCAGGATATCTCTTGGACCAACGAGGAATGCGCGCCGGACGACCCCGTCGAATGGTGCGCAGGCTGGTTCGAAAAGGTGGGTACCTGCTGAGTGAGGCGCAGGGGGCGCCTACTGCTCCCAGCGCAACACCGTCAGCGAGTGCGGCGGCAAGTCCATGACCGCTCCGTCGTCGAAGTCGGCGGCAGATTCCGAGCTGACGGTGACTTCCTGCGCATGGTCGAGCTCGTTGTTGGAGCTGCTGCTGGGGCCCGAGAGTGTCCAGCGGGTGGCACCGGAGGTGGGAGCTGCGGGTAGGTTGAGCTGAACCGGCAGCGCGTCCGTGCGGTGCAGGTTGAGCAGAACTAGACCGCGGGTGCTGCCGTTGGACGTGGAGTAGGCGTGGAGGTAGGGGACGTCGACCGTGACGTCACTGTCCTCATAGTTGATCGTCTCCTGCCAGCTCGGGTCCGCGCCGCTCTTCCCGACCGCGACCAGGCTGCCGTCGAGCACCTGATTGACGAGCGCGAGAGCCTGGAAGGTGGGGCGGTAGCGCTGCTGGTCGGCGCGCGCCGAAAGCACCGAGCCCCACAGGCCCACACCGTTGTACTCGCGTTGGAACAAGGAGAAGAAGTTCTGCACGCGAACGTCGTACCGCTCCACCATCAGCAGCATGTGATTGATGACGTTGAGCGCGCCGCCCAGGCTGGTTACCAGACGGTTGCGTGGTTCCGTGGGTGCGCTGCCGCCGGTGACGTGGTGGTTGACTTCGTACACGCTGATCTCGAGGTTCGGGTTCACGGAGCTCTGGATCATGTCCCAGTTGGCCTGCATGGGTCCCCCGGTATTCAGGTGCCACACCCACGCGTACGCCCAGGAGAAGAGCTCCTCGTCGGTGAACGCAGCTTGAACGTCGTCCATCTCGTGAATGACATAGGGAGCGATGGCATACCCGTCTGCAGCGGCGCCATGGTTCTCGACGAGCGTGCTGCCGAGCCAGGTGTTGTAGTTCTGGGCACCGATGTGGAACTTCACGCCACTCGTGGCGCCGAGCTCGGTCAGCCTGGTCCGAGCAGCAGTGAACATCGTGGTCCAATACTCGGGCCCGTTCCAGCCCGCGTAGGCATAGGCTTCTGCCCAGTTCCACGCCTCGTTGCCCATCTCGATGTGGATCAGATCGAAGACTTCGGTCCAAGGCTGCGCGTGGCCGCGATCGGAGCGGAGTCGTCCGTACGCTGAGCTGGTCGGGCCCGCCAGGTACTCCATCAGGTCGGCCAGTTCCTGGGGAAGACTCGTGCCACTGACGCAGATCCAGGGCTGAGCTCCCACCTCCTCGCACAGCTCCAGGAATTCGTGCAGGCCGTAGGGATGCAGCTTCGCGCCACCGTTGGTGTTCGGGTGGGACGGCCAACCGACACTGCTGTCCGGAGGCGTGGTGCGCTGGTAGTCGAACGCCATGCGCTCGTGATCCGGTCGCAGGTGATTTTCGATACTGCTGCCGCCCATGTGCAGATGTCGCAGCGAACCCGGCTGGAGCTCGTGCAGCAGATTGACCAGCTCGTCTCGAAACGTTGTGGGGTTCGTGTCCCCGTCGAGCCGCGCCGCTACGTCGTCCAGGAGTACCGTTCCGCCTGCCACCGAAAGGTGCAAGTTCAGGTTGGCGTCGGTGTACCCGGACACCGGCATGGGAACGTCTTCGAAGTACTGCCACTCGCTCGTCAGGCTGACCGGTGATGGATCCCGCGGATCTCCCCACGGGCCGTACCCGATGGTGAGCTCGCCATCGCCCTTGGCCCAGAAGCTGATCAGCCAGGTTCCGTTCGGCTCTGCGATGTCGGTGGGTACCAGGGGGTACATCAGCTTGGCCGATTCGCTGCCGGGCGCCGTCAAGACGGCCGCGGCGCTTCCGTTCGTGCCCGGAGGCAGGTCGCCCCCCTTCGTGGTGATCGTCGCGCCGGAGCTGGCAAAGGTCCAAAGCGGGCCACCGTGTTGGCCGACATACCCCGTGTTCTCCACCTTCTCGAGCAGCACGCCGACCTCGTCCAGAGTCTGCCCGCCCGCTGCGCCCACGACTGGGCCGGTGTCGGCAAAGACAAACCGCAGACGCTCCCCATCGCTCTCTTGCCCGGGGAAGACGGCGTGTTCGACCCGGTCGATGACGTCCGCCTGCCATGCGCGGTCGCCCGCGAGGACCCAAGCATTCGCTCCCGTGGCGATGTCGAGCCACGTGCGCCCGGACAGGTCGTCGTCCGTGTCGCTCGGTGTGGCGGTGTAGTCGTTCCAATCGTACATCGACTGGGCATCGCCGCCGGGCCCGCGGGCGAGGTGGCGATACATCACCCCTTCGAAACCGCCGTTCTTGATCCGATTCTGGTTGAGGACCGAGTCCCAGTAGTTGTCGTCGCCCAGGTTGATGCCGAAGTGCTGGACGTCGGCAGTGACCACGGTGTCCGTGACCTGGATCGCGGTGAGGTCGTGCGTGCCTTCGGCGCCCGCCGTCCCTCCCGCGCCTCCGGTGGAGCTGCCACTGGCCCCCGCACCACCCGCCGTACCTCCCGACCCGGCGGTGGCGCCGGCCGCGCCTGCAGCCGCGCCACCGGTCGCGCTGACGCTGCCATCTCCTGCGGCCCCTGGACCGGCAGCGCCCGCACTGGCACCGCCGTGGGCAACTGCCTGACCTCCCGCGCCGGGGACCACGCCCGCGCCCCCGGCGGACGCGCCGCCACTTGCCGGGGAGCGGCCGCCAGCGCCGATCGGGGCACCGCCCGACCCGCTGACATCGCCACCCGTGCCCGCGCCACTCTCGCCTGCGTCGCCGCTGGACGTGCGGCCGTCTTCTCCGCCGCACCCGACCGTCAGGAGCAGCACCGAGAGCAGTGCGAAACCATAGGAGCCGCCCTCGTCGCGCGGGCGGCGGACCAAGCCTCTTGCACACGCCATGGCACAGAGGATCTGCGTTCACCGTGGCGAGGTCAACCTGCCGCTGGCGTCCACCGGCGAGCCTGTCAACCGCCCCGGGTTTCAATCGCGGCGCAAGCGGCGGTCGCGCCTTTCCGTCACCCCGAGAGACTCCAGTGGCTGTGAAGTTTGGCGCTGCCACCGCTCGACTTTTCCGGAAACAAAACGTTTAAGCGGGCCACGGCAGCGAATTGCGCTATCAGTAGAGTCGCTGCTTCTTGGATGACGGGATTCGCCTCAGGAGGGCCCCCTCGATGAGCACGGTTCATAGGCGTGTGGCCGCGGTGACATTTCTCGTTGCCGCGTCGGTGATGGCTGCTGCGTGTGCAGGCAGTGACGAGAAGCATGGGACGGAGTGCGACCCGCCAGGTGCGCTGAGCGCTTGCATCTGCCCGGGTGCCCCGGAGGGGACTCAGGCCTGTGGGACCGACGGGTACTGGGGAGACTGTGACTGCGGCCTGCCCTTCGTGAGTAGCGGCACGGGTGGTGCCGACGGCAGCGGTATGGGCGGAGCGATGACCGGCGGAGCCGTCGGCGTGGGCGGTGCGGTCGGCCTGGGCGGTGCGGTCGGCCTGGGCGGTGCGGTCGGCCTGGGCGGAGCGATCGGCTCCGGTGGCGTTGTCGGTCTCGGTGGCGCGCTCGGGTCCGGCGGCCTGGTGGGCTCCGGGGGCGCGATCGGTTCGGGAGGCCTGGTGGGCAGCGGCGGCGCCGTCGGCTCGGGTGGCGCGGTAGGTAGCGGTGGCGACCTCGGCTCCGGCGGGGATGTCGGTTCGGGCGGCGACGTCGGTTCGGGCGGCGACGTCGGTTCGGGCGGCGACGTCGGCTCGGGCGGCGACGTCGGCTCGGGCGGCGACGTCGGCT
>CAZSVU010000337.1:0-9461 GCA_964610275.1 uncultured Polyangiaceae bacterium
TCTGAGCGCTCCCCATCTCGGGTCAGGCTCAGCCCACCCGATGGCTCTCGGGCATTCCCAGACCGGCCATCGTGTTCAGAATCCTGCATCCGACTCTTGCCTCTACCCTCTGCCCCTGCAGCGTGCGGCTCCGCATCGTCGGACCGATGAGCAGCTTGTAGCGGTAGATCGTGTTCTCGACCAGGCTCCGCCTGCTGTAGCCGGACTTGGTGTGCCACTGGCGCTTGCCCAGTCTGGCTCGCGATCGGATGTTGCGGTTGCGCTCCCTCGAGACGGCCACCTCCGGCTTCAACTGCGCGTTCTTCTTGGGCGGGATGAGCACCCTCGGTGAACGAGTCGCGGTGTGGTTCTCGATGGCCTGGTAGACCGCGTCCTTGTCATAGGCGCCGTCCGCACAAGCCGAGGCCAACGGGCTCTCGATCTGCTTGAGCAATGCGGGCACGCGAGATGCGTCACGGGCGCTCTTGCTGCTTGCTGCCAGCCGGCGGATTGAAGGGGAGCTTGCCGAGTTTCCTTGCTCGCCGGGAAATCATCGTGTGGTTCGGGGAGTCCGAACTCGGGGAATACGCTGGGACTGCAGTTCGGGCTCAGGAGCTGTGCACCATCACGCGTAGTATGCGATCTTCGTTGGACCTGCGGCCGAGGCCGCTGGAAGGGCAAAGCATGAAAGGCGTCGAGAAGAACACCGTCGGTTTGTCCGCGCAGTCCCCGCGATGGGTGGTCCGGGCGGGCAGGAACAGGCGCTCATGACACAGGACGCATACGCAGACACGCTTCGCTGGTTTGACGAATACCTCGACGGCTTCGTTGGGGACGACGGCGTGCTCCCGCCGCCGCTGGAGCTCAAGCGCCTGCACAGCCTGCGGGTCGCCGAAAACGCGCAGCAGATCGGCTGCGAGCTCGGGCTGGCGGGCGCTGAGCTCGAGCTGGCGCATGCGGCCGGTCTGTTGCACGACATCGGCCGGTTCACGCAATTCTCACGCTACGGCTCCTTTGTCGACGGGGACACGGTCGATCACGGGGAGGCAGGTCACGGGGTCTTGCTGCAGGCGCCGTCCGGCTTCTTCCCGCGCGGCAACGATTGGGAACGCCTCCTGTCCGCCGTCCGGTACCACAATCGCAAGACGGAGGACATCCCGGCCGACCTGAGCCCTTCCCACGTCAGTCTGCTGCGCCTGGTGCGGGACGCCGACAAGATCGACATCATGGAGATCGTACTCGGTTCTGTCGAGAAGGACGGCTTCAGGGCACTGCCCGCCATGCTCCCGAACATCGATCTCCGCAGGGAGGTAACCCCAGCAGTTCTGGCCCGGGCGGCGGGCCATGAGTCGCTGTCCATACGAAGTCTCAGCACCCTCGGCGACTTCTTGGTGCTAATCTCCACCTGGTTCCACGATCTGAACTTCGCGCCGTCTCGCAGTCTGGCTGCACGGCACGGCTATCTAGCTCGTCTCCGTCAGGCACTGCCGGCCACCGAGGCTCTGGCCACGTACTTCAAGGACATGGCCACCATGTACCAGCTGCCGCTGACACACCCAGGAGGATGAATGAACAGCCAAGAAGCGCTGCGCAAGGCATGGCAACTGCGTGACGGCCCCGCCGTCTTCGCCACCGTGAGCAAGGACGGTATCCCCAACGCGGTGTATGTCACCTGCCTGCAGCAGCTGGCCGATGGCCGCATTGCCATCATGGACAACTACTTCAGCAAGACTAAAGACAACATCAAGGGTGGGTGCAGGGGGTCCGTCCTGTTCCTGACCAAGTCGGAGGAGTCCTACCAGGCGAAGGGGAGCATCGAATATCTCACGAGCGGCCCTGTGTACGAACAGCTGAAGGAGTCGGTGGATCCAAAGCATCCGCGTGTGGGCGCAGCGGTGCTTTCCGTCGAGGAGCTGTATTCGGGCTCGAAGAAGATCGAGTGACTCTGCCTGGGCCGTCAGAGGCATCTTCTGGGCGGCCAGTGCTGCGCGTGCGTATCATCTGGGAGACGACAGTGTGGCCGCTCACGCCAGCTGATGTGTTTGCGAGCCGGCTGACTGATGGCCGTCGCACAGGTGAGCCCGGTGCGCTCATCCATGACGATGCGCATCGGGCTGTTGCGTGGGGCTGTCCTGGCTCCCCTCGTCATCCGGCCAGCTCATGCCGTGGCGCGGTAGTCATGGTGGAGCCCGCCGAGCACCGGAATGGCGACGACCTTGCTCACATCGCTGCAGGTCTGCCGTGGTGTTGAGACCGGAATCCGTTGACCCAGCCCTTGATGAGGGCGCGCCGTGTTGAACTGGGCCGGCGAGACCCCGAGCAGCTCCGGTAGCGCCGTGCGCGGAAACCACCGAACGGCATGCAGCTTCGACTGCGGCTCCACGCACCGCTGAGCCACGAGCGCAGTGACGATCCGCTCGGGCCCTACCTCGCTCTCTGCCCGCGGCAGCAGTCGCGCGAGCTCCTCGGTGAGACCGAGCTTTTCCAGCATCGCGACCACGACCGCGACGTCGAGGTACCGGAGCTGCAGCTCCGGTCTACGGATCCGAACCGTGCTCCGGGCTGGGTCGGCAGCGTTCGAGACCACCGGGGCCAGGCGCTGGCCGGTGCGGTTGGCGGCGAAGGCGGCCCTGAGGTTCTCGAGCTGGACGGGATCGGAGATGCGGCCGAGGTTGGCGACGACCCGGTGGGCGGGCATCCCATCAGCATCGCGGCGGACGCTCTCGACGACCTGGGCGTATTGGTAGGTCTTGCCATGGCGGGTGACGGAGGAGACACGGAGGTGCGCGTATCGTGTCTACCACCGCAAACGATCTAATCGTCAATCAACGAATCAATACCGCATGTAGTCGTATCTACGAACCATGGACCAAAACTCGCAAGCTGCCGAAAACAAACGCGAAAGCAATCCTGACGCACTGCGCCTGATCAAAATGAGTGGCCGTGCGCTGGGACTGTAGTCCGAGATCTGGAGTCATGCACCAGGGCATCAGCAGGGCTCCAGCACTCGTCCCGCGACCAGCTTCAGGTAGCGCCCTTCCGGATGGTGCGCCATGACCGGATGATCTAGCGGCTGACCAGCTTCGTGCACCATTTGCAGTCGGCGCCCCGCACGTCGGGCCGCGTCGCGCAGGGCGTCCTGGAATGCAGCCGGGCTGACTTGCGCAGTGCAGCTCGCCGCCACGTACCATCCCCCTGGAGCGACCAACCCCAGGGCGAGCCGGCCGAGCCGAGTGTATGCCTTGATGGCTGCCTCGACCTGACTCCTACCGTGAGCGAAGCTGGGTGGATCCGTAACCACGATGTCGAAGCGCGCACGGTTCGCTCGCTGGCGCTCGAGGTACTCGAACGCATCGGCCACGACAAACTCGTGGTTCTCCGGATCCAAGCCATTGAGCGCGAAATTGTCACGAGCCACCGCCGCCGTCGCCGGGGCTACGTCCACACTGGTGACCGTCGTCGCACCGCCGAGCGCGGCATGGAGGGAGAAGCCACCGGTGTACGAGAAGAGGTTGAGCAGGCTGCGCCCGGCGGCCAGCGACCCCACGTAGCGACGATTCTCACGGTGGTCGAGAAACAAGCCCGTCTTCTGTCCCTCGTGCAGGCCGGCCCGCATGCGGACGCCATGCTCTTGCACGATCAGCTGCGAAGGAGGTGAGCGTCCCCACGAGCACTGCAGTCCCCGGTCATCCCCCTTCTGGCTCCGCTGCGTTCGGCGACAGATCCCGGCCAAATCGGAAACGGCACGCAACGCGTCCACTACCGGCTGGACCACGGTCTCCAGCGACTCCGAGTACGTGGCCAGAACAGCGTACCCACCATAGAGATCCACCACCACTCCGGGCAGTCCATCGCCCTCACCGTTGATCCACCGGTATGCGTCCGTGCTGCCGTCCCTGAGCGGTGCGCGCAGCTGCCAAGCATCACGGACGCGCGTTTCGAACCACTTGGAGTCGGGCATGGACCGCTGGGAGAAGATCCTCAGAGCGACTGCCGAGTCCGCATCCCATAGCGCATAGCCGGTGAACTTCCCGGCGTGGACCTCTACCCACGTCCCGGTGGGCGCATCGACCCCAGGAGGAACGTGATCGCGGTAGACCCACGGATGCCCTGCGGCCAATGTCGACTGTAGCGAACGGGGCAACTCGATGGTCTTCGGGCGTCGGGGCATGCGGTCTCAACCAGGCACAGTGTCGCGTGGTGCCGCCATCAGGCCCCCAGCCGAATTGCCGCGAGCCGGGACTCGAGCGTGCGCCGTTCGCGGTAACGCGTGCGTATCCCCAGGCCAAGCAGCAGGGGAAACACCACCAGAAACAGCAACCCTCCGACGGTGAACGTGACCAGCAAGAACGGCAAGTGGTACTTCATCATCGCGGGGTCGTCGTCATCGACCTTGTCGATGATTTCCGCGAACGTCAACTCGGCGACGCGCCCATCCTTGGCGCTGCACAGAAAAGCACCCTCCTGGCTCCGACTTCCATTGCTCGTCGTCGACCAAGCCACCGCCATGAGGGGCGGAGTGCAGTCGTCGCAGTAGCCCGGGCAGAGCAGGGCGCCGACCCCACCGAACAACGGATCGGTCTGCGCAGCGGTCAGGAAGATGGCGTTCCACAAGAGGCTGAACGCGCAGCAGGCCAGCGCAGCAACGACCGCCCGGCGGAGCACCATGTCACCGCTCACGAGGTTCGTGTGGGCGAGTGCAGCCTCCAGCTCCCAGATCTCCTCCTCGCGTTTGCTTTGCTCTTTCGCCCTGGCAGTCTCCTCTGCCGCCTCCGCCGCAAGTCGCCGCTGCTCGAGGGCCCAGGCCAGAGACTCACTGCAGAGTTCCAGCGGAGCGTGTCGCGCTAGCTCTGTCTTCACCCGTTCCAGACCGACCTGCTCGATCCGGCTCAATAGCTCGGCGCCGGCCTCCGCCACTCGCCCCAGCAACTCCTGGCCATGGATCCGGAGCACTCTACAGGCGGCCTCCTCGCGATCTGCCAGTGGAATGTCGCCCTCGGCGATGCCGAGCAACTCGACCACCCTGGGTCCATTCGCCTGGGCGACCGCGGCCGTGGCTGCCGCGCGTCGGTAGGCGGTATCCATCTCCAGGTCCAGCGGGCGCGAATCGCAGAACGACAACCACGACTCCGCCGCGGCCACGTCCCCGCTTCGCGCAGCCAAGGTCGCCAGCAGGCAGCGGAGGATCTGACGATAGCGTCGATCCTGGAGGATCTCGATCGCCGTCTCGAGAAAGGCTCGCTGCGTCCGGTCATCCAGGCTCGGAGCGAGAAAGACGGTCAGGAAGAAGAGCCGCTCCTGCAGCACGAACGCGTTGCTCCTCCCCGCCTCCACCCGCAGCTGCTTCCAAGCCTCGGTGGCTTTGCGGACGAAGAAGCTCGGGACCTCACCATCGACCACGTACTCCATGGTCGGTGCAGGGTGGGGGCTTCGGTCCTGGTTGCGCAGGCTAGCGATGCGTTCCGACTCGGAAAGCTCCACCGCGTCGCCCAGTCGCGCCTGCTGCAGATCGACGGCGTCGTCCCGACGCGCGACCTGGTTCCGGGTCGAGCAGTACTCGCAGGAGAACACACCGCCCTCGATCTCGACGGTCAGCGGCGCGCCGCAGTTCCCGCAAGTGATGATGCGTGCGTCGTGACTGAAGGCTTCTGATGCGTGACCCAAATCCTCACCTCACGGCTAACTTGCGATTACATCGCACTTGCCGATCGATGCAACCCCATCCTGCTGCTCTCCGCATCCTTGATCCATGTTTCGCCGGACGCCAGCGGCCGCCGAAACATGGATCAAGGATGGGGTCAACGTGACCGAGGTTCATGCTGGGGACTGGATTGAGTACTCCCAGGTGGACTTCCTCGGCGGCGCCAGCAACTTCCAGGCGCGAGTGGCCTCCGCATCTTCGTCGGACGGCACCATCGAGGTCTACGTCGACGGGTGTGGGTCGGGCACGCTCGTCGGATCGTGCGCCGTGAGCCCGACGGGAGGGTGGCAGGTCTGGACGGACGTCACCTGCTCCATCGACACCACGACCGGCGTGCACGACGTGTGCCTCCAGTTCGCCGGCGCATTGTCCGAGCCGCTGTTGAACCTGAACTACTTCCAGTTCGAGTAGCCAGGTCCTCGCCTACCTGTGCTCGCCAACCGAGGCGCTCGAGACCCTAAATCAGCGAGCATGATCCCCGAACGGTTCTACGAGCCCCCAGCGGGGTGAGGGCTCGTAGAACCTCAATGGGCCGCAAATCCGCTCGAATCAGATTCCTGTTGCCCTTTCGGGGTCTTCCCAAGACCCCGCCCCACGAGTGGGGCCCCACCCCAAAAGGACCGCTCGAATAGAGGTGATCGAAGACAGTGATCGACATTCGTGCTCTCTGATTTAGTCGTGGCCCGACGCCGTGCTGCCCATCGCTGCCAGCCTGCCTTCGATGAATCCAGAAATGCGCTCTGCGCGCTGCGCCCAGTTGTACCGCTGCGCATCGGTGCGCGCCTCGGCGCTGATGCGCCCACAGAGTTCGGGATTCTCCAGCAACGACCGCACGGCTGAAACCGCAGCGTCCAGGTCGTCAGGCGGAACCAGGACCGCATTTCTCCCGTCCTCGAGGACCTCCATCAGATCCGAAGTGGCTGCGGCCACGATCGGTCGCCCAATAGCCAGGTAGAGGTAGGTCTTGATCGGTAGCACCGTGTTGCCCACGCGCTCCAGGGGACCCGCTGTCGGGGGGATCAGCAGCACGTCAGCGGCATACAGGTAGGGCAGCATCTCGTCCGACCTGCACCACGGCACTACCCGCACGTTGTCGAGAGCCTCAGCCTCCTTCTCGACTCTGCCCTGCCCCTCCGAACCCACGATCACGAACTCGACGTCAGGGAGGGCACGGGCCATCCCGAGCAACAAGAGCAACCCCTTCTTCACACTGACTCTGCCCGAGTAGGTCACGGTGAATCGGTTGGGCGGCAGGCCACACTTCTGGCGCGCCGTCTCCCGGGACAGGGGCTCCCCAGTCGAAGCCGAATCGAAGCCATTGTGGGCCACGAAAAGCCGGCTCGCGTCGTAGCCAATCTCGGCATAGCTTCGGGCGGCCAGGCGGGAGTGGAGCACCAGCCCGGCCAACCGAGCGCGACTCCTCAGCGCCGAGAACAGCCAGCGCTTGCTCACCGACTGCTGAGGCCAGGGGCGATAGGTTTCATAGAAGACCGGTTGGCGAGTCGCGGCCAGTGCAGCACACACGACCGGGAGGTTGCGGGTGTAGACGAGGTCGAACTCGCGCAGCTCACCGAGCAGCGCCGCACGCACCGCGTGGGACATCTTTTCGAAGCCTCGAATCCCCGGATACCCACTGTGCACCGTACGCACGGTGAACGTGGGAGCGACCTGGTAGTGCTCAGCGAGTTGCTCGGCCGTGACCGCTCGCCCGCCCCACCGAACGGGCAACACCAGCTCTACGTCCACTCCGGCCCGACCAAAGGCCGACACCATGGACAGCGTCTGGGCCGTGTCGGTCGCGTTGCGGGGAAGCAACTGGTCGGAAACGTACGCGAGCCTCATCCTCTACCCCCGGGGGCCGGTCCCTCCGTCCGCAGCCGGTCCGAGCCTCATCGACGCCAACGTTTGCTCGGCGTGCTGGAGCATCTCTTTTGTGTCGATGTCCTGCCAGAATCCGTTTCCGATGTCCGCCACGTGCATGCGGCCGGACGCCGCCAACTTGCCGACTCCATCGGAGAGCGACGCATCGCCACGATCGTCGAACGTCTCGGCCAGGGCGTCCATCAAGGCCGTGGTGCACACGAACATCCCGGTGTCCACGCAGTTGAACTCGGCGATCTGCTTGCCGATACTGACGATTCTGCCGCCCCGCTCCAGGACCTTGGTGGCGTCGTCCATGTCGAAGATGCGGTCGAGCTTGTAGTCGACGAGGAGCGTGGCGCTCCCAGCGGGCGGGTGGTGGCTCGCGGCCGCTTCCATCACCTCCGGCCCAAACACGTGGTCGGCCATGGTGAGCACGAACTCCCTTCCCACGTGCTCGCGAGCTTTCAGCACCGACACTCCATTGGCCAGCGCGTACTGGTCGTTCACGACGAACTGGATCGGTATCGGTGACTGGAGCTCGGCCTCGATGCCTGCGCGCACCGCCGAGGCTTCGAACCCCAGCACCACCACGGCTCCGTCGCAGCCGGCCAGGGCCAAGCTGCGGATGGTGCGCTCGAAGAGCGGCACCCCGTCCACCAGGGTGAGCGGCTTGAGCACGGGCTTCGCGCCGCCGTCCTGCAACCGCGATCCAAAACCCGCCGCGAGAACCACCCCCATGCGGCCTGTCTTGCTGGTGTCCACGTCGTTCCTCCGTGCCCTGCGCTACCGCGCGGCCCTGGAGTCTTCGACCAGTTCCCGGAGCGCTGCAAGGATCCGTTCGCAGTTCTTGCCATCGGCGCCCAACATGTGCTCGTCCAAGAACTGGCGTGCCGTCTCCCGGCAGCAGCCCGGGTCGTCCAGCGCTTGGTCGACCTGCTCGAGCAGCGAATCGAAGTCGCGCGCCAACAGGCCACCGTGCGTCTCCGGAGGCAGCTTCCAGACGTAGCGCGCCGAAGCCACCTTGCGCTTCATCTGACCGAGCACGGTGTGCTGGCGCCACATGAACTCTTCGTCTGCGCTCCTCACTGGGTACAGATGAATGGTCGGCCGCTCGGTCGCGTAGAAGAGGTTGGCGATGCTGCTGTAGTTGGTGATCAAGAGGTCCGCGACCTGCAGGTCGAGATAGTTGTCGGGCGCTTCGTCCTTGAACTTCACCAACACGCGCTCGTGGCGCGACCCGAGCTCGCGCAAGAACCGAACGTAGTCCGGGTCGAAGCGGAACGAGTCGTGAAGCCGCAGGATCACGTTGGCGCCTCGCCGCTCGAGCTTCAAGAGCAGTCGTTCGAAGAGCTCGCGATCGCTCCCCCAGTGGGCAAACACTTCGTTGTAGTGCCAGGTCGGCGCAATGAGCACGTTGGGACGTCCGACGATGTCGAACGGGTAGGCCTCGCGGATGCGCGCTCGGTCCAAGGGCTCGCGGAGATCGTCGTGACTCGCGGAACCCAGAATCCGGATGTTGTCCGCGTGAAAGCCGCTCACCTTGTTGCGATGCTGAGCATCCCAAGGCCCGAACGCTTGCCAGCGAAAGCGACGGTTGGGCCGCTTGCCGCTGCCCCAGTTGCGTCGGATCGACCGGTGCAGCCAGGCGAACTCCTTCTCGTCATTGGGGCCCTTCCAACCGAACCCGTGCCACAGCACGAAGCCCGCCGGCGAACGCGCGCGGAAGGGAACGCGGTTGTCCATGATGGTCACGTCCGCGTCGAACCCCGGAACTCCGATCAGGTGATGCCGCTTGCGGCGACGGAGCAGGGGCGCGCGGATCGGCAACAGGCGGCTCACCGGCTCTCGCTCGAAGAGCTCCGGCTGGCGAGTAACCACGACCACCTTCACGTCCGATTGCTGATCGAGATAGCGGGTC
>CAZSVU010000338.1:0-9413 GCA_964610275.1 uncultured Polyangiaceae bacterium
CGTACTCGGTACGCCAGCGAGGAATGCGCCGCCCGCCTTGAAGTTGCCGGGCCTTTGTGGGGCCCGGCAACCGGGCGGGCTATGCCCGACCAAGCAGCACCAGTTGCCGCCGATCGCGGTCGCCCTCGCCCTCGCCCATTTCCCCGACCTCGCCCATCCCCACTTCCTCGCCCGGGCCCGTCCCCCCTTCTCAGCGCTCAGCCGCGGCTTCTTGCGCGTTTCTTGTCAAGCCACTGCAACAACGGTCGCCACTCCCGCGCCCATTTCCGTTTGTCGTCGCACAGTTGCGCGTTTTGACCCGCGAACTAGGCTAGTAGCGGCGCCCGCGCGGGGTCAATGCGGTTGTGGTGGCTCCCTCGCTCGTCCGGCTGCGTGACGCCGCTGCCAGCCAACTCCAATCGTGGCGGTGCGATTCGCTGCCGCGAGCGACTAGGCTGAATCTTGAGGTACTACTACCGCGAGGCAGGATGACTCGCAGCCGATCCCGTTTCGAAACAGGACGGGGCTTTCGAATGGATCCGGTGTTCGACCCAGAGCAGTTGGCGCAGCAGCTTGGAGCCCTTCCGGGCGCCGGCGGTCACGAACCGCCCGCGAACGATGCTTCAAGAAAGCAGGATGTATTCCGCGTACTGCGAACGATTACCGACAACGACATTCGCGCGAGAATCATTGGTTTGCCCGCGGACACCCTCGAACGATTCATGGACACTGCGCGCTGATCCGTCGCCCCAACCAAACGGTACCCATCGCGCGACGGGCCCGCGTGACTAGTGCCCTCAGAAACCGCCCTGCCGCAAGCCAACGCGCCGAAGACCGCCAAGCACGCCCCCACACACCCCGGCATCAGCTCTCCCGAGCAAACGCAAGTCCCCAACCCTCGACACACCTGCGCCAGCAATCCGCACGGAGCGTGCATCCTCGCTGGACTACGACACCACCCCGACCCCCCAGTGTGGACAGAACTACGGCCCCGGCAGGGGCGGGGGTGATGGTTGGCGCGTTCGGGGTGCAGAACTCGTCGGTGGCCCCAATGGGGGCGGACGTGCCACTCGGCCGTGCAGTTCCCGCATAGCCGACGTGGCCGGGGGCGACGCGCGGCTTCGTTTCGGGTGGGACGAGGTTCGCGGGAACGACACCCAGCGGGGTGTGACTCCACGGTGCCTGGGGGGCATCGACCGCCGGAACGGCGCTGCTATTCCTCATCCGCACAGGCGGGATGGTCAAAGGCGCAACCTGAGTGGTACGACTCACAGCTCGCGCTGCCCTGCTCGCAAGGGGGAGGCTCGCCGATGCATGCATCGCCCGACCAGGTGCAGCCGGTTTGCTCGCACGCCGGCTGCTCCGTGTGCTGATCGCAGGGAAGCGGCGTACCGAAACAGCCACCCGGCAGGAGCCTGCATCCCGGGGTCGATTCACACACGTCGATCGTCACCTCGGCGCATGGTGGCTTCTCGGAACGGGCGTCGTCGCCGCATCCGGAGCCAGCTACGCACAAGAGGGTGAGGTGAGCGAGGCTGCGAGCCGCCGCCGTCAGAGTGGAGATGCCCGGGAGTCGGTACCTCGCCACCATTACCTGACGCTACCAGCCGTTCTCACCGCGTCAATTCGGGGCACCACCCAGCCACCTGGCCCCTGCGCCGCTGCCGCGCTGCCCGCACACTGCCCAGGCGCCGCTACACCCCCACCCCAAAGCCAAACGGAGAACGCATCCTCGCTGGACGGGCACACCGCCCTCACCCCCCAGTGTGCATCGAACTACGGCCAGCCGCCGATCTGCACGATGTCTGGCGCGCGCGTGGTACGGAACTCGTCGGTGGCGCCAATGGGGGTGACGTGGTGGTGGAGGCCGCGGTTGGCGCCGCGACCGCCGTGCGGTGGCGTGATGTGGGCGGATGACAGGCCGGGATAGGCTACGGGGGTGCGCAGCCCTGGGCGTGCATCATGCGCTCCAGCCTCACTGCAAGGCCGGGACTGAGAGCCGCCTCGTTGGCGCACATGTGCAATGCCGAACAGGTTGGCGGGGTGGTCCGTGCCGGGTCTTCGATAGCGGCTTGGCAACAGCGGTGGGCATCTTTACGCCCCCAATCGATGTGCGAGCAGTCTGGCGTGCAGGCCTGCCACTGGGTGGCCAGCATCGCGATGAGCGAGGCCGCTGGCACCAACCTCATAGCGCGCGGCCGTTCTGGCTCGGGGCATCGACGAGCCGAGTTTCTCGGCGAAGCGGACTACCTGCCTGCCCGACGGCTGCGCCGGTCTGGCCGCGGTTGGAGCGCGTCGACCGCAGTGCGAGGACTTCGCAGGCCATGGCTTCCATCGGATGCCTCGGCGAGGCTACCTCGCCAAGCATCAAGCCACCACCACCCCGTAGCCCCCTGCGCCGCTCCCGGCCTGCCCGCACCACCCCCAGCCCTCGATACACCTGTGCCACCGAACCACACGGAGACGGCATCCTTGCTGAACCGGCACACCGGCCTCACCCCCCAGTGTGCATCGAACCGGGGCCGGGCAGCTTCTGCCGTGATGGTTGGCGCGTTCGGGGTGCAGAACTCGTCGGTGGGGCCAATGGGGGTGGAGACGCTACTCGGCCGCGCAGTTCGAGCAGACCCGGACCGGTCGGGCGGGACTTGCGGCTCGGCTTCGGGTGGGACGACGTCTGCGAGAGCGACCAGCGAAATCGCGCTGCGTGCCGAGTCGTCGCACATGATCGGCCCGCCGACGCTGGTCACAGCTCCGCTGGCGACCTGGTGGCATCGCGGGCAGCAGCAAGGGCCCTCAGCGTCCTGGTGGACTCGATCACGGAAGGAGCGTCCGAGCGAGAACGGCACGTCGGCCAAGGTCCAGTCGTCACTGCCGGGCGCCGAGGCGCACACAAATGACTCGCAGCGTCTCAAGTCCGCTGCCCGGGTCGTGCCGGAACTCGGACCGGCTGCTACACTCGTGCCTGAGGTGGACCCGGGACGAGTGATCGCGGCGGTCGTGTGTGGGGTGCTCAGTGTTGCGTGTACTCTGCTCACGCGCGACGACTTCGCGGCGGGCGTCGTGGCGCTACCGGCCACGGGTGGTGCGTCGAGCGCCTCGGAGACGCAGTCTTTGGTAGCTGGCAACGCGGGGACGGAGGTTGCTCCCGAGCCCTGCGAAGCGGAGCACGCCTGCACCGAATTGCTCCCCGAGTCCGGAGCCTTCGAAGGTTCCGAGACCTGCCCGCTCCATGGAGTTTGGTACACGTTCGCGTGCGAGGGAGCTGCCATCGTGCCCCAGGAAGGCGAAACGGTCAGCTCAATCGACGGTCGGGTTTGTTTCAGTGGCACGCTGCCGGCAGTGACCGATGGAGACTTGGAGACGTACTACGGTGCAGCGATCGCTTTTGACCTGTGCCGCACACCGGATGAACCAACTTCGGTTCCCATCGCCGGTCCGGCGCCTCCACCACCCGATACGACGGTGACGGGCTGCGGGATGACCCCCCACGCGCTGGCGTTCGAGATTATCGGCAGCGTCGAAGATGTCCGGGTCGTTCTGCATGAACGGGATCGCGACCGGTCAACGTATCTCGTCGTGAACGGACCGGGCGCGATGTGCTTCGAGCTCAGCGAGGCCCGCGTATGGGACGAGCTGGACGCGCCACTTCCGAATCTTGAACACGTCCAGTCGATCCACTTCCAGGTCATGCCGGATGCAGGCGCGCCACGGGTCTTCGATTTCTGCATCGGTGGGCTTGAGATCGGCTGACTTCGCACGTGGGAGGAGTGGAGTCGCCCGCCGAGGCAGAAACCGGAACCGCCGAGCTGATGACCCGCCCAGCTGCTCGCCAGCGGAGGATGGACGGAACCTCACCAGAACTCGTCGGCTCACGGCCAGGTTGGGCTGGCCAATAGCTCTGCGGACAGTACGGGCACCGTGGCCACCAGCCGACAGAGCAGCGAGCGCCGGCACAATCGGCGCAGCGTGGAGGAAGCAGCCGGCTCAGTTGCTGGTCGTTACGTTGGCCACCGGGAAGTCGATGCTACCAACACCACCCCCGACTTCTACGTTGATGTGAACCGAAGTCAGGTTCCCCAGGGCCCAGCCCTGGGCCGTCCACGCATTGAAGTGGTCGCTAACGGTGATTGTCCCGCATTGGCGAGCCGTTTCCCGGGTGCTGTGTGTCTGAATCCAGGGGCCCGTATGCCCGGATTCGCAGGCATTGGCTCCTTCGGTTCCGGTCGTCTCATTCGAGCGTAAGTAGTACGTGGCGCCATCGATGGTAGCTGTGACATCGCCCCTGCCGTACAGACCATGGTACGAGTCTTCGTCGATGTACCATTCGACGCACGGGTTGTGCGTCCACCCGTACATTCCAATCATCGAGAAGCCGCCGGCATCTCCATGCTTTTGCTCGACGAATTCTGCGATGATCGTTCCGTACTCTGTGTAACTTCTGGAGCCGTCGAAGTCCAAACCGAGATGGGCCAGGAAATTCTCGCTGTTGTTCCACGATGCAGCAAATGCATGAGCATCGGGGAAGTAGGTGATGGTTCCCCCATTTCCATTTGTCCAGCCACCATAGGAGAGGCCGTCGGCGGCTTGGCCACTAATCCAAGAAGTAAGGTCTACCGTAACGCCGCCGGTCGGCATGGTAGCCGAACAATCGGGGCCGCCAGCGGTCCCTGCGCCGCCAGTTGCCGCCTCGCCGCCGGCCCCGGCACCGGCAGTCGCCGCGTCGCCACCGGTCCCGACACCGCCAGTTGCCGCGTCGCCACCGATCCCGGCACCGCCGGTTGCGGCACCGCCGGTTGCGGCACCGCCGGTCGCGGCACCGCCGGTTGCGGCACCGCCGGTCGCCGTGTTGCCGCCCGTGCTGCTGCCCGTGGTGCCGCCCGAACTCGTCGTGCCGCCCGAGGTCGCTCCGCCCGTGGCGCCCGTGCCACCGCTGCCAACCGTGCTACCGCCTGAAGCTGGCTGACCGCCGGTAGTGGGGGATCCTCCGGTCGAGCCGCCCTGCCCGGTGATTGAGCCGCCGGTTGCACCCGTTGGTGAGCCTCCACTCGGGGAGACTGTTCCACCCGAGCCATCGCCGGTGACTGTGGTGCCACCCGCGGGGCTGCCGCCTGACGACTGCCCGACTGCGCCACCGGTCCCCGCTCCCGAGGCCGCAGTCCCTCCGGTGCCCGACTGGCTCGAAGTGTCCGAGCTGGCCGAACACGCGGTGATAGCTAGCCCCAGACTCATGAGCGTGACCGCTGCTGAAGTGCTCTTCATGGGTGACTTTCCTCGCGGGCTCGATGGGAGTGTGGGATTTGGCCAACCGGCTCATGCGCTCACGCCTTCTACGGGGGTTTCGTTTCCGGCAGTGGCGTTGGGCGGCAACTTGCGTCGAGAAGTCTATCCCCGGTATCGGCGGGACCCCAGGGGCCTACCTTCTCCCCCCTTGCGTCAAGAATTGCAGGGGGAGTGTCGTCCTGACGGCTGGGCTGGTCGTGTCAAGCGAGAGGAGCGCGTGTTCTGGGTCGTGCTCCGCGAAAACCTCATCTGCCGGCGAAACCGGGACGAAATCGGCAGGGGGTAGGATGGCGAGCGCATGCGCCTCCTGGTCGCCCTGCTGGTCTGGCTTCTCCGCGCCGTCTTCACATCGCGCGAGTCTCTCGCTCTCAAGAATCGTGCCTTTCGGCAACAACTCGCCACCTACGCTCGGATTCAGTGGAGACGATCGCTCAGACCCGCGGGATCGCGATCCCAGAGAGCGCGGGGTAACGGCCAGTCCGGCGAGCACCTTGTGCCGGATCTGCCGAGCGACCTCGTCCCGTCGCGATCGCGTTCCGCGCGGTTGAAAGGCCGCGGTTTTCAGGATCGTTTCCAGCGGGGGTGATGGCCGGCGCGTTCGGGGTGCAGAACAGCGGGGAGGCCCAATGGGATCGGCCCGGACGAGATTGCGGGGGTTTGCCTTCTGGCCCGCGTCGAGCGCGTGTGCCGGCGACCGCAATCACGACAGAACGACGTCAACGACTCTCTCGGCTCGCACGTCATGTTGAGTCCGCTGGCGACGTCGCCTAGCGTGTTCATCGAGGTAGCGCGGACGGACGATGTGGCAGTCTATTAGGAAGGCTTTCGGAATCGCTGCTGGGCCTACTTACATCAGAAGCCTGCGACGAGAGGAAGTCATCGGTTCGCCAATCCGACGAGTGCGTTACGAGTATCGGGTGAAGAGCATCGACGGCTGGCTGGACGTGGGCCAGACGTATTTCACTCTCGAATCCGCTGTGTCCTTTGGAATGCCGAACTCCGGGGATGACGCATTTCAAGCAGTCAAGGTGCCGTATGGAGCCCGAAGTTTGCCGACCGAAGACAGGGACCGACTCGTCGGCGACTACATCGTTGACGCGTACAGATGCCTTCATGAAGGAGAGGAGAGCGGGGAGCAGGCTGTGCTGCAACTGGCCAGTGGCGCCTTCGTGACCGAAATTGCCGCTGCGCCGCATGGCACGGGCTCGGTCGGGCTCTACGTCCGCTCTCCGGCGGAATGGGAAGCGATGGCCCGCGAGTGGGACGAGGGATTCACCCTGCTTTCCTTCTGGGCACCACGGCCATCCCCTCAGTGATGCACGTCATCGGCGGAGCTGTTGGCCAGCGCCAAGCGAAGAATCGTGTGCGGGAACTCAACGGGCGGCTCGACGTGCCTGCCGTTTGTCCTCACTGGACCGGCCCAGAACCGCTCCGATGTGGACCAATCCGAACCGCTGCGGTGGGGACCGAAGGACCGCCGCCTCCCACCGCCCGTCGAGTTCCCGTACGAGGATGTCCCGTCCGCGCTGGCACACAGCTCGGCGAGCGGCGTAGGCACTGTACGACCGGGCGAGGGTAGGGGAGCAGTGCCCGCAGCTACTGCGGGTCGTTCAACCCGCGCCTGCCTGTGCCGCCGCTCGACCACGCAGCGCGCGCATGGCCGGCCTGACCGGGGACGACTCGCGGCTCCGCTTCGGGTGGGACGACGTTTGCAGGAACCACAGCCACGCCGGACCCGCCGGACACCGCCGCGTTGGTGTGTGGCCGTGTGCCGCCTTGGCGTCGCTGATCGAATACTCGCGGACCACGGCGGTCTCCGATACACCGCCCGCGTGTCCCCTTCTGTCTCCCCAACAACAAAACGCTCCGGGCGGTTAGTGTATCTTTCCTTGGTGCCTTGGCAAGGGCACCAACGCGGACGCAGGAGCTCCGCAAGCTGCGTGGAGGGCACCAACGCCGGGCACGCGCAAGCGCACGCGCCAGGCGCTGGGGGCACCCCGCCTGGTGGAATCGCGGCGGGGCCAGGTTGTCGCTGTTTGAGCTCGCCTCCTTGCGGCCGGAGCCGCAGCATGGGCCCGAGAGCTGGGTGGGGGCCGCGGACACGGGACCGGTTCATGTTCGCGCCCCCGCCAGCCTCAGCTGGTGTCCCAGAGGATGCGGTGCTCGAGGCGCTCGAGGTCGCCGTTCATCTCGTCAACCAATCGCCACAGCGTTCGGGTGACATCGCGGCCTCGATCGCGGCCGTAGCCGCCGAGCTGACGGTAGACGAAGAGCTGCAGGAGGTTGAAGGCGGCGAAGAAGATGTAGAAGAGCGCAGGCAGCGCATCCTTGCCGTGGGTGAAGACGTGGCTGAAGCGCCAGTACTTGACCCACTGGCAGAAGCCGGTGTTCTCGAGGTGCCATCGCGCACGGCCCGCACGCACGACGCGATCGGCACCGAGTCTGGTGGTCTTTCCGGTGACGGCGAAGCACCACGTACCGGGCTTGCTGGCGCCGGCCTTGTGCACATTGGCGCGGACCACGCGAATCGGCCCCCGGTAGCTGGACAGGGTATCCAGATCCGGGCAATCCCACAGCTCGATGTCCTCGTGTTTGGAGGGGTCGTGGATGCGCTGCTCCGGTGGGTCGTCACCCCAGATGGCCAGGGCTTCGCGCAACGGCTCGTCCGCCTCCTTCTTCAGGACCGCGATCACGCCGAAGCCGCACTGCTTGGCGATGGTGAGGAACGGCCCGTTGCTGTAGAGCGCGTCACCTACCACCACGTCGAGCCATCCGCCGTACGTGGTCCGCAAGCGCTGCACCAGACGTTTGGCCGCGGTCAGCTCGCCTTCGTGCCCGGTCACGTTGGCCTGGCCGCGTTCCCTGCGCACGTCCGCGCTCAGTATCGGCTCCATGTCCAGCACCACCTCGAGCTTCTCACCGAGTAGGAGCGCTACCACGTAGCGGTGGTAGTACTGCGTGCGCACCTCGTTGCCGACCGTGACCTCCCGAGTGAGGCAGCCCGAGCAGTGCTGATGGTAGCTGCAAAACGGCTCCCATCCGTCGAGCGCCACGAAGCGCAACGCGCCGTACCACCCCTCGCGAAAGACCTTGTTGCGTTCCGCCTTCTTGACCATCCGGACCAGCATGTCTCGCGTCGAGCCGACGTCCGCCCGCTGCAGCGCGTACGCGAGAGTGTCCACCGAGCACAACCGCCGCTGCCGAGGTGAAGCCCCGAGCGCCCGCTGCATCCACGGCTCGGCCAACTTGGGCTCGAGCGCGTTCAAGCTGCGAATGCGCAGCAGCCCGAGAATCAGAATGATCCGCGCGACCAGCGCAGTACTGATCTGCGGATCGCACCGTCGATCACGGCATCCACTGAGGAGGCGGTCCAGGCCGTAGACCTTCCGAGCATACGCGAGCAGCTGACGAAGGCGCCCTCGGCCGAGAGGCTCGGCCGCAATCTCTACCGCGGCGCGCTCACCGCCCACGTCCTCCCTTGCGAGCCCGTTGGCGCCGACCACGTGGGCGATTGGGTGGCGGGTAGGGTTCCGTCACCGCATCCTGGAGGCGGTCGATTAGGTCGATGCTCTGCTTGGCCAACTTGACGAGTTCGGCTCGAGCCTGACGGAAACGGCGATAGCGCCCCGCCTTGACCGCGACGTCCACCTCGTCACCGGCCGGCACGTACAGGTGGCGGACCTTGCCCGCGCCTTCGCTGCGCGAGAGAACCTTGCTGTAGTGCTTCTCGCCGGTAGCGCAGTGGCAGCCGGGCCTGCCACAACGTCTGCCGTGCATGACGAGGGACCCGACGATGACCTTGTCGGTACCGACGACGGCATCGACGTGCTGCACGCGGGCCGCCTCGGTTTCGCGAATCAGCTGGCGGAGTCGGCTAATGCGAGCCCTTGGCATTCTGCCCACTGATATATCATATCCAATGGGCAGATTGCGAAGAAAAAACGCATCAGGGAACGCCACCGACCAGAATCGCCGGCGGCAGCCAGAGAATCAGCTACCTACGGAACCCCTGGACGCGGGCGCATCCTTGATCCATGTTTCGCCGGCCGCCAGCGGGCGCCGAAACATGGGATGGGTTTCGTGACCGGGTCCGGGGACAGTGACCGGGCCCGCGACCGCGACCGCTACCGGGACGGGGGTCCGGGTCGGCGTGG
>CAZSVU010000339.1:0-9375 GCA_964610275.1 uncultured Polyangiaceae bacterium
AAGCGAAAACCAGTGGAGCTGCCCCGCAAGGCGGCCCCGTCCTGATGGCTTAGGGGAGCATCCGGGCGTGCCACGAGGAGGAATCGCCCGTCCGAGTGAATGACCCGCATGTGCGATTCGGGGTCGCTGACTTCGGTCGCCGCCAGGGCCTCGGCCATCGCCTGCGTGACTTTCGCTTGCAGCGCGATCGGGGAGTAGACCGCAATCACTCCCCCCGGGCGCAGCAGGCTCGCGTAGAGCGACAGTGCCTCTCGTGTCATCAGGTAGGTTTGGGTGAAGGCCTGCCCGGACGCTCCAAACAGAGTCGCCGCGGGGACGTAGACCAGGTCGAAACCTCCGTGGTGCGCTCGGTCAGCGGAAAGCTGGGCTGCGAACTCCCTCCCCTCGGCAACGACCAACTCGACCCGTGGGTCCTGATACGGATCCTGATCGGCATTCAGATGCTGGCCCATGTACTCGGGAATCATCCCGTTGATCTCGACGGCCGTCACGTGCTGCGCGCCGCTCACCAGAGCGTTGGCGACATCCTTGCCGCCCCCGGCACCCAAGATCAGTACGCGCTCTGGGGTGAGCCAGTAGGCGCGCGCTGCGAGGAGTCTCCGAGCGGCTGCCGGTGAGCCTTCGATTTCGGGCCGCGGGGTACTGGTGCCGGCATTGATTCCAGCGGTGGAGAAGCGAAGTGCTCCGTTGTCTCTCGGGTAGACGTCGATTCTCGAAAAGCCGTTGGTCTTGGAGAAAATCGCGTCTGGATGCGCCTGACGGCTCAGGTGCGGAAACAGCGGCACCGCAACGGCCGCACAGCCGAGCGCTAGCCCGACTCCGCCGATCCGGCTCCACCCGGAACCAAGCAGCGCCGCCGCCGGTATGCACATAGCGAGCATTCCCACGAACGCGCCGTCGTCGCCCAGCCAATGCATCAGCGCGAATGCCAAGGGGACACCCAGCGTGGCGCCGGCCAGACTGGCCGAGTAACAGACGAACACGCTGTGACGCTGGCTCTGCAGGCCCACGAAGACGGGAACCGCCGAGAGCGCGAGAACCGCGAGGCACGCGATCCCGCACAGACCGATGCGCAGATAGACATCCGACTCCCCGGTCCACCGGTGCTCCAGTGAGAACATCAGGCAGCCCACCAGCGTCGCTACGGGAGCCAAGACGACGGCGGAACGGGCGGCAGCCCTTTCCCCACCTCCCAAGAGCCGAGCCCCGGGGCCTGCCAGTGCGACACCCAAGATGGCCAGTCCGATGACCCCGAGGGAGAGGGTGCCAAACTCGTAGTGGCTGAGCTTGATGAAGAGCAGCTCAAACCCCAGCTGAGCCGCCGAGATGGAGGCGATCCCCAGGGCACAGAGCGGCGATGCCTTCCTTCCGACACGCATGCGGGGTCACTTCGGAGAGCTGCTGGCTTTCGGCGGGCACTGCACGTCGTAGGGGAGGGCTTGGTATTCGCGCGGCACCCCCGCCAGGAAGGCGAGTGCGCGGCGGACGACTTCACGGTTCTCTTCGTGCTTTGGCGAGTACTCCTGAAGCGCCTGCGCGGCACGTTCGATGATGGCGCGGTATTGGGAGCTGTCGTGCCAGTGCTGCTGGCCGCGATACTCGCGGCGAGCTCGGTCCAGCATTCTGCGGAACTTGGTGGGCGCGGGTGCTGAGAATGGGGCCCACGAGTAGGGAGGGTACCCGCCCACGGGTGAAGAGTCGAACGTGAGCCTCTCCATTGCGCGACCCGAACCGTCCGCAGTCTGCCCGTAGATGACTCCATCCGCCCGGCTCATCGCGATCATTCCGGCGCACATGGCGCACGGTTCCAGCGTCACGTACAGGCGAGTGCCCGTGGCGTGCTTCTGAGGAACCTGGTTGAGGTAGTTCGTGAGCAGGCGGACCTCGGCATGGGAGGTCCCGTTGTTCGTGATATCGACCGCGTTGCGTGCCCAGCAGACCGGCGAGTGCTCTCGGTTGACCAGCACCGCCGCGATGCATCTACTGGGGCTTGGCTTCTGGCGGTCCGGCCACGCCTTGAGCGCGACCGAATACGCCAGCAACGAGAACACCTCATCTCGTTCTCGCTGCGCGGGTGACGGCGCATACCGCACCGACTGCGCCACCGGACGGCTGCGAGGCGACACCGACCCCGCGGGCAGGGGAACGGATGCCGCGGAGTGGGGCGTCCCCGGTTTCGACTCGACGGGTTCGGACCCAGTTGGATTGCAGGCCGTCACCGCGACCGAGAGCGCAACGACGGGCAGCAACCGCTGCCACGCTGAAAACTGACCCTGGCAGCGCGTTCTGGCACGTCGCCGTGGACCATGTGACGCGGGTTTCTGGAAGGCGAGGATCATGGTGGGGCACGGCCGAGCAGAACCGAGGGCGCCCGGAGCAAGGGGCGGGTCCTTCTCGGATTCGCACGCGCAGCCTACCATGGTCCCGATGCCGAGCGGGGCCCCGCCGGGCCGGCCAATTGGTTCTGCTGCCGCTGCGAGCACCGAATGGTCCGACGAGCGCAGAAGCGGCTTGGGGTGCCGCCGGCTGCCGAGTGACTAGGGGTAGAGGCTCGGCAATCGTTCGGCCCGGTACATGTGGCTCCGATCGCGGACCACGAGTTCGAACACCAGTCTCGCCGGGGTCGTGTGGGTCACCTCGCGAAGCCTCGCGGCGACCGCTGCGTCGTCGGTCGGGCCAAGCCATCCGAAGGTGACGAGCACGTTGTCGGAATCCGTCAGCAGATCCGCGTCGCCGACCGATCCGGATCGGATCCGATCGACCAGGTGAGTGCCGTATTCCCACACCTGGCGGATCTCCAGGTTGGCTTCGTCGACGGCGTACTCGACGGCACGGCTGAACTGCTCCGCGCGCGGGGGCTGCGGGTCCGGCGGGGAGGTGCGCCCCCAGCCGTTGTCGAACAGGAGGATGGTGCCCGCCGGCGTGATCATCGGCGCGTGCTGGTGATACGGCCAGAACCACTCGTCCACGGGTTCGTCGCCTACGCCCGCCACTGGTGTGAGCAGGTACGGGTGAAACGGCGCAGCCCAGTTCTCGTGCGGGCCGAGGATCCACACGATCTCGCCGCTACGATTGAACTTCACGACCGCGTCCTGGTGGCGGAGCGAAACGATCAAGGTGTCGTCCCGGAGGTCCGGGATCACGGCGTTGCCATGGCTCCAATCCAGGCAGTCCTCTGCCAGCGCGGTCGTCTGCAGCCTGCCGAACGAGCCGTAGCCGACGCGGGTGGGGTCCAGCATGTCGAGCATGGACCACTGGTCGAGGATGGTGCCATCACGGGCGAACTCGACCACCACGTCGCCGCCCAGATTGGCAACTTCGGTTCGAGGCGTCAGATCGGTCTCACTGGTCGGGTAGCCCGCAACTGATTGTACCTCGAGGCTCAAGGTCAGAAACGAGGTGGCTGATTCATAGACTTCGTGGTGCGTGGCCGGGGTCGCCAGCCGCGCCACGCCGCTGGGAAGGGTCGCGCTGTCGTCGGGTTCGGCGCGCCACTCGTGCTGGGCGTTGCCGAGCATGTCGAGCTCGAGGATGGTGCGGTGGCCAGTGACGTTCAGCAGGAGGTTGCCCGTGGACATCCGCCGCAGATCGATCGGCGCCCAGGGACTGTGCCAGTACCAGACCACATCGCCATCCGGGTCAACGATGACGGCATACCCAGCGTCCGTCAGTCCTTGCCGCAAACTGAACAGGGTGACGCCAGGCTCCATCATGTCTGGTTGGAGCGTGGTTGTCTCGATGGCTGGAAACGCCGCGGGTAGGGGGGGGGTCTGGCCGGTGAGGTGACCGGGGTAGGTCCACTCGACGCCAGCCTCGTCGCTGACCGTGACTTCCACCGCATGCTCGGCATTGGGGTAGAAGCCCAGCACGAGCTGGTTGTGCGACGTTCGATACCCGTCGTACGTGTGCGGCCACAGATGAACCCCGTCAGACACGACCACGGTCAGTCGCGTGGGTCGGTCGGTCTCCAGGCTGAGCGTGGCAGCTAGAGGTGCGTCGGGGTTGGGGTTCATGACCAGCTCGGGGGTGCCGACAAAGGGCGACCCCGCGCCGAGGCCGCCGGCTCCGCCCCCTCCGGCCTGCCCGGTTTCGGCACCGGCGGATCCCGCTTGCCCGGATCGGCCTTGCCCGGCTTGGCCGCCAACGCTCTGCCCGGCTTGCCCTGCGACATTCTGCCCGGCAATGCCCGCAAGGTTTTGGCCGGCTCGTCCCGCGAGCGCCTGCCCGGCCTGTCCTGCGAGTGCGTCCCCGGCCTGTCCCGCGAAGTCGTGGCTAGCCTGGCCGGCGCCAGCCGTGTTGGCGCTGCCCGCTGCCTGCGCTTCAACCACTCCCCCGGCGCCTGACCGTGGCCCGGGCACAGTCGCTCCTGCGGTGCCAGCTCCTGCTGGGGAGTCCGGGCCCCCGCCCTGTTCCCCACCGCAGTCGGCGACGCCGAGCGGGCCTGTCAGTAGCGCTGCCAGCCACCCGAACCGCGCGGGTGTCCCCAGCCACCGGCGCGGAAGAGACATCCCGTCATCTTGAACGGCTCGCCTCGGTTCCGCAACGTAAACGCCATTGGGCCTGCCCCCACCGCAGGAGATCCAACAGCCAGACGCACAGCATCAGGTTGAGACACAACCCCGCTGCCAGCAGGTGGCGGCGCAGGGAGAAGACTCCGTCTCCCAGCACGGCCACGACGGTTTCGACTGCGACCGCTGCAAACAGGAACCACAGCGCTGCCCGCGTACCGTCCCAGGCCCGGCCGCGGATTTCGCAGCCCACGAGCCAGGCTCCGACCAGGCAGAGGAAGGCCCAGAAGCCGAGCGGCCACCCGAAGAGCGCGCTGGTCGTCAGCGTCGCACGCCATTTCGGCGCGTAGCGTGCGCGATCGGGGTGCTTGAGGGTCCGCTCGTAGTTGCCCAGCCACAGCGGACGGCCGTCACCGAGGGCCGCCTGCACCCTGCGAGCGGCCCGACCCGCCGCGCCCGGCTCGCTCAGGTAGAGCCAAAGCACGGACAGCCGGGACACTCGCGACAAGGCCCGACTGAGCTCCTCGCTTTCGGGCTGATCGAAGTAGCTACGGCCCGTGAGGTGCCACCACCGCTGCGGGATCTCGAGCCGGCTCAGGACCCGCTCGGGTTCTGCGGAAAGCTGGGCAATGCCGCGGAACACCGTGTGAAACTCGTTGATTCGGGGGAAGCGGTGCCCCGTGCCGTGGGTGAAGTGAAGGGGCGGAATCGACGCGACCAGCGCCATGGCAGCGACCAGCGCCGCCCCTAGCCAGCGCCGTTGCCGGCGCGCCGTCCGCCACCAGCCTCGAGCCGCGGCCGCCATGCCGATCACCGGCAGCAAGCTGTGGGCGCCTTTGGTCATGCCGCCCAGCAGCAGCAGGGCCAGAAACCCACCCACGACCAGGGCAGCCCGTGGCGGGGTTGCCTCAGGCTGGTGGCCGCCCCAGCGAATGAGCCACAGGGTGACGCCTAGCAGCACCACGAAGGTGAGTGCGTCCGCGTAGAAGCTGTTGAAGAACAGCAAGTACCGCGGATCGACGATCATCCAGCACAGCGCGAGACACAGGAGTGGCGGAACCCGCCACCACAGAGCAAGGCCAACCAGACCCGCGAGCAGCAGCCAGTAGACGAACCCCATCTGGCGAAGGTCGAAGCCCCCCGGATCACCAGCGAATACCGGGCCGAATCCCCGCGCAATGACGGCCATCAGCGCGGGGCTGGATGGGTGCCGACCGAGCCGCACCGATCGGGTGCCGAAGTCACGCCGCACGAAGCGGTGCCGCGCCTCCCCGAGCGGCGCGGCATGGACGATGCCCGCGGGGCCCATGACCCGCCAGTAGTCGCCGTTGTCGGCCATGCCCCGTACCGGCGTTCCGACCAGGACCGATAGCGCATAGCCGAGCAGCAACGCGACGAGCGCATACGAAAGCACATCGACCGTCTGACGGGCACGGGGAACGGCGATCCAGCTGAACGACACTCAGGTGGCAGCGTACACTGGCTCACAGACTGCGCCTACCCGTTGCCTAGATGTGATGGGGTGGCTCCCGACTGGAGAGGTACCTGCAATCGCACATCACCGCCGGCCTGTGCTGTCCTGATTGAGCCGAGAGCCGCGGAGTCCGACACGCGGGGCGAGCAGGTTTCTTGGCCGATCCGGCTCGCAGCGTCGGGTCCGGCGAGGCGACGGAGCGTTCGAGGATCAGGTTGGCTCGCACCTTGTGGCGGGAGCTGGTTTCGGGTTCAGCTACGGGCATGGCCGCTTCATCCAGCAGCGCGAGTCAGCCCCAGAGCTGGTTGCGCTCACAGCCTTGGCAGACCTGGGCAGCGGTGGGCGTGGCTTTGGTCTACTTGCTCGTCTACGGCCTGGTGCGAGTACAGGCGGTCGGGGGGTGCGACAGCTTCGCCTACTTGAGCCATGCCTGGCGCCTGCTCGGACGCGATGCCGGGCTCCAGATGTCGCTGGATCCACACGCCCACCCGAGCTTGGCGCCCGTCTGCCACGTGGTCGTGCGCGGCGAAGTCGTTTCCTTCTTCCCCGTGGGCTACTCCGCGCTGCTCGCCATCGGGGGGCTGCTCGGGGCACCCTATTGGACCACGCCAGCGCTGAGCGCCGCGGGAATCGTGCTTTTGTACGAGTCGCTCCGGCGGGAGTCGACGGCCAGTATCGCACTCGGCTTGAGCGCCCTCTGGGGTGCCACGCCGCTGGTGTTCATCTGGAGCCGGGAAGTGATGAGCGATATCCCGGCCACCACGCTGCTACTACTCGCCTACCTACTGCTGCGGCAAGACCGCGCCCACGCGAGCGGTGCTGTGCTCGGATTCTCGCTGATGGTGCGCCCCACCAATTTGCTGTTTCTCCCAGTTGCCCTCTGGCTGGCGCGAGGCTGGAACCTGCGCCTGCGACTCGGCGCTTCGGTGTTCGTCGTCTTGATCGTCTGGGCCGCCTACAACCTGGGGCTGTATGCCTCGCCGCTGCCCACCGCCTACCTGTCGACCAATGTCCCAGAGATGGGTATCGCCGGCCTGCTGCGTCAGCCGGTGGTATTGGGGCGGGGGGTGCTCGAGTCATTCTGGCCCGCGGCGGTGCTGGCCGTGGCCGCCGTCGTCCACACACCGCGCCGCTCCGCTCCGCTGCTGGTCTGGTTCGGTCTCTTCTTTGTGTTCTACTGCTTCTGGCAGCCTGAGCTGCGGATTCAGGGGGCCGCCAGATTCATTCTCCCCGCTGCACCAGCCCTGTTCCTCCTGGCAGCCCAGGGCGCCGCAGTGGTGGGGCGATTTCGCTCGTGGCTCTGGCTGCCACTCGTCGCTGTCGGCCTACTCATGGACGTCCCGATCTTGTACGTCAAGGGGCTGCTGGTGCGGATGCCGGCGCGTCGGTTCGCAAACGTCCCTCAAGAGGTGGCGGCGGTCATTCCGAACGGCAGCCTGGTGGGAGCGGTCAACTACGCGGGACCGCTCCGCCTGTATGCGGGCATCGAGAGTGTGCAGTACCCGCACGAAGACTCGCTGCGCGTCTTCGATGTCGAGCTGCGCCGGGGTCGACCGGTCTTCCTGCTACGTGAGACCGACATGATCGACGTGCCTGACGTGGAACGTCGACTGGAGCGCCGCTTTGCGGCAGACGAAGTGCGAGAGTACTCACGACCAGCGGGCACGACTTTGTGGCAACTTACGCGACGCAGCGGCGGACGACCGGAAACGCAGCCACCCGAGTGCGACTCGCCTAGGGGCTGTGTGGTCGATGTGCGTGGTCTGAAAGGCGACGTGCGGAATCTGGTGGACGGCTTCGTACCGCCAGAAGGCGAAGCGTGGGATGTACCGGATGCGGTGCGATTCAAGAGCGACCAGTCCTACGCCGTTCTGCTCATGCCCGATCGTCGCGTGGACGCGGTTCGCGTCTGCGCAGATTCCAACGATAGCTACCGCATCGATGGCTCCCTGGACGGCGAGAGGTTCGTGGAAATCGGGACCGCTCCTCCTATCCCCGGAGGCGGTCTGCAGACTCGGCTCGCACGCTGGCGGGCACGGCGGGCTTGGAGGTATCTGCGTGTCCAGCCCGTGGGAGGCGACGGCCGCTACGCCGTGGCCGAGATCGAGCTCGTGGATACCGGCTCCGTCCTGGTTGATTTCGCGCTGGAAGATCCCGGCGCACAGCTGGTGTCGGGGTGGGCTGGTGCGGAACGCCCGCATGCCGGATCGGGGTGGCGGTGGGTGATCGAGAGCACGGCGACTCTGCGCGTCCAGCTGCGGGTGGCGGGGCAGCATCTGGTGCGGGTGTCGCTCAGCCCGTACTTGGCCGAGAACCACAAACAGCAGGTGGAGGTGCGCGTGAATGGTACGTCGCTCGGTCGCCAAGTGTTGCCCGCCGGCCTGCACGAGCTCGAATTCGACCTGCCCGGGGCTGTGGTCAAGCGGAGCAATGAAGTCGAGCTCGTGTTTGCCTATGCCCTGTCGCCAACAGAGCTGGGCACCGGCTCGGATCCCCGAACGCTGGCCGCCGCGGTGCATCGCATGCGCTTCGAACCGGTGTCAGAGCCAGAGTGATCTCACACCGAAGGCCAGCGCGCCGGGTGCGGCCAGTTGTCGTTGTCGAAAACCCATCCCAGCGGGAATCATGCTGCCTTCCGCACGTACACATGCTGGAGCCCACCGACCCGCGGCAGCTCGATGACTTTGCCCAACTCGGGTCCCTGTACGGCCCTGGGCTCGGGAGCGTCGCCATCCAACCCAGATGCGGGAAAGCCCAGCCCAGAAGCCGCGGTCGACAGGGCCAACCGCAGTCGTCGCTTCCCCACAGTGCGCTTGAGCACGCCGATCTGGTGACGCAGGGCTAGGTTCTCGAGTGCAAGAGCGCGCCCGGTCCGGAGGAACGAGAGGGCGGCGCCAAGGAAGCTTCGCAGCAGAGTCATCCTGGTCTTGGGGAGGCCACCTCACGTGCCAGAAAGCCGCAAGCATTTCGCTGCGGACGCGTATTGGGCAGGGACAGGTTTGCTTCAGTCGACCTGCATGGTCAACGATGCGAAATCGACGCTGCCACTTCCATTCAGAGCTTCCACGACAACCATGGCCTCACGCATGAGCCCCATATCCATGCCCAGGCTGTTCCACTCGTTGAAGTGGGCGGAAATGGAGACATGCCCGCACTGGCTGGGCTCTTGCCGGATACTCCAGAACTGATCGAAATCCGTCAGGCCCACAGGGGACATCGCGTTGATTCGCCGATTGCTGTAGATGTCGTAGGTTCCCCCATCAACGGTGATCGTGCCCTGGAAGTCGTAGTTGGTGGCCGGACGCCCGCCGCTCCAGTCCTCGACGATGTAGTATTCCGTGAGGGGCTCGAACGTCCATCCATACACTGCAACCCAGGAGAACCCGTTGGTTT
>CAZSVU010000340.1:0-9287 GCA_964610275.1 uncultured Polyangiaceae bacterium
ATTCCGGTTCTCTCCAAACCAGTAGTAGTCGTCACCGACCTTCAGCATGCCCCCGCCGTGTGCCTGGATGGGGTTGCCATCCGTGTCCGCCCACTGCACCCCGTTGATCAGGGGCCAGGTGACTGGGCCGGAGCCGGCGGAACCCCCCGTGAACGATTCGCCACCGCTGGCCCGGCCACCCGTCGCAGTGCCGGCGCTCCCGCCCGTTGCAGCAACGGCGCCAGCGCTCCCGCCCGTTTCGGCGCCACCGCTGGCGTTGCCTCCCGTGGAAGCGCCAGCGCCAGCGCTCCCACCGGTCTCCGAGCCGCCGCTGCTGCTTCCGCCCGTCGCAGAGCCGCCGCTGCTACTTCCGCCGCTCGAAGCCCCCCCGCTGTTGGTCCCGCCCGTCGCCGCGCCACCGCTACTGCTTCCGCCGGTCGAAGCCCCGCCGCTGCTGACTCCGCCCGTAGCCGAGCCGCCAGCAGCGTTGCCACCGGCAGAAGTGCCGATACCTGCGCTCCCGCCTGTCGCAGAGCCCCCCGTGGCAAGTCCACCCGTGCCGTCCGCAGCTCCGCCAGTACTCAGTGCACCACCTGCACTGTAGCTTCCGCCGCTGCCATCGCCATTCCCCGTTCCCGCCGACGAACTCCCCTCAGGATCAGCAGCGTCATCGCCACAGGCGGCCAACGTACCCAGGGCGGTAGCGACGCACAGTGAACGCACCAGGGCCGGAGAATGGAGTGAAACCGAACGAAGACGCATACGCCCCTGGCTCTCTATTCCGTCACGCGCCCGGAACTCTACCGCGGTCACCGAAACCCGCAAGGCACACGAATGACCTCTACGGGTCCGCTTCCTCTTGGTAGCCGCGCTGTGGCGAGCACCTGGAGAGCGGAGAATCGTCTCGACGTATCCAGCAGCGCTCGCATCATTCCGCCTGTCCCTACCCAATACCCGTCCGCGGCGAAATGCTTGCGGATTCCTGGCACGTGAGGTGGCCTCCCCCAGACCATGGTGACTCTGCTCCGAAGTCTGCTCGGCGCCGTCCGCTCGTTCCTCCGGACGCAACGCGATCTCGTGAATGACAGCCAGGCCAGTCGGCTACTGAATCGAATGCACCAGAAGCCCCAGGATCAAGCCGAAAGCCAGGATGGCGCCAGAGGATTCTTCCCATCCCTGGTGGTCAGGGTCGGTGGTTTCGGGATCCGTGCCATCAGCCATCAATGCTTTGGCCCGCCGACGATGCTGCCCATGAGCAGGCCGATCTTCTCGTAGTAGTGCAGCGTTCACACCGAAACGCCCGTGCGCCGGGCCACGGCAGCGACTTTCAAGGCTGCGGGAGGGTTGGCCGTGTCGCTCGCGATGACCATCCTACCCTGCGCCCTGGCGTCGCGTCAGGATCACGCCCCAGAACACCTCACGTCGGGTGAGATCCACCCGGCTGCCCCGCGGGCCGCAGCAACCGTCGGACGTTGCCGGTCGAAATCCTCACCAAGATGCCTGTCCCGTGAAAGGCGGGGAACATCTCGGGCGTTATGCGGTCGACAAGGACGACAGCGTACAGATCGAACTGCGCGAGCCAGCCGTCTGGAGCTCGAGCCGCGAACGTGGACTCTATCGGTGGCTAGCTACTCGCCAGCTGACCCGAGCGTCCGGTGTCGGGAGGGGTGTGTGCAGGCTGCCGGCTCGCGGCAGTCCGCTTGCTCCGTCCAGCGGTGCATGTGGGATGAGCGAACTCAGAACATCAGAAGAGGTCATCGACGAGCGCTACCGTGTGCTCGGAGCTCTGGGCCGAGGAGCCTTTGCCGTGACCTACAAGGCCGTCGAACTTGCGACCGGGCGGCAGGTGGCGGTGAAGGAGGCTTTCTTGGGCTGGACACCGGAGAGACGGATGCTCGAGGGGCTCGAGCACGAGGCTCGGGTGCTCCGCTCTCTGCGGCATCCAGGCATCCCAGCATACGTGGACTCGTTCGAATACGTGACCGGTGCCGGTGTCTCCTTCTGCCTGGTGCAGGAGCTGGCACAGGGAGCGTCGCTCTGGGAGCTCCTGCGGGAAGGCGGGGTTCTTTCGGAGGTGGAGCTGAAGGACCTAGCCGGAGAGCTTCTGACCATCCTCGCCTACTTGCACGACCGCGAGCGCCCCCTCCTCCACCGGGACGTCAAGCCCAGCAACATCATCCGGAGCACCAGCGGACGGGTGGCACTCGTCGATTTCGGAGCGGCGCAGGAGTGGGGGCAAGACGACACCGCGAGCCTGAGTGATGGCACGCGCGGATACATGGCGCCGGAACAGATCAGAGGCCGCGCCACCCCGGCTTCTGATCTGTTCGGGCTCGGAGCCACCCTGATCTTTCTGCTGACGGGGGTCGAGCCGACGCGGCTCCCTACTCCCGGGGGCAAGCTCGAGTTTCGCGTGCTGGCGGAGGTGAGCCGTGAGTTCGGGCGCTGGCTCGACTCCCTGGTGCAGCCGGACCCGTCGCGCCGCGTCCCGACGGCAACGGCGGCCCGGGTGCGTCTGACCGAGCTCGAAGCCCGTGTGTCGAGACGTCGGCATCGCACTGTCCACGCCGTGGCGCTGGCGGCGCTCACGGCCGCTGGGTCGGCGATGTCGTACAGTGTTGGGGATTACGGTTTCACGCGCAGACTCGAGCAGCACATCGCACTGGACGGAGTCGAGGGGAGGGGCACCCGGTCAGCAGGTGAGCTTCGGACTGCGCGCGGTTCGGGCCAGCATCTCCAGAATGACGGGCTCCGCTGGATTCGTGGGCTGCAGTGATGGCTGCTGCTCGAAGCCTGCAGCTTGTCCCGTATGCGAGCGCTGCACCAGCAAGCTGCTGCCGCTCTCGATCCGGAAACTCACGTATGACGGCAGCCTCTTGGGAGCGGTCACGCGCGTCTTCTCCGACTCGGGGCTCTCTAGGCGGCAGTCGCAGCAGGTGAAATCGCCGCACTGTAACGGGCGCGCCGCATTGCGATCTACGGGGCAGAAGCCACGGGTTGCGGCCACTGCCGTCGCTCGGCCGTGCCTGCGCCACGTTGAAACGGCCGCGCTCGGGGAGTCGTGCTCGATGGCCGTTCTTCTAGCATCCGGGTCCCACCGTGACGGCATGCACCGGACGCCAGGTGGCGACGGCCGCCGGCCGCATGCCCGGCAGAGCATGACCGCTGGCGCGTCGCTGGGGCGACAGCGGATCCGACCACGAGCAGTGGCTTCCGTCACGGCGAAGACAACGCCAGCAGCCGCGGCTCGTAGGAAAAGCGTGTCACGGCGCACATCGCGTGGGAGACTCTGACGCAATGTCGCACCCACGATTCTGGGGATGGGCAACGTTTGCGGGGCTGTTGCTGGCTCCCGGCCCAGCACGCGCACACGGCGCCACCTACGAATTCGACTCCCCCGACCGCGACTGGGCGTTGGGGCCAGCCGCCAGCTACGTTCACGGCCCGCGCAGTGGCTGGGCCATCAATTTCGATACCGCCTACTGCGACGGAAACGCGGCAGGCTCGCTCAACCTGAAGTTTCTGCACGAACCCGGCTACACTTTGTACGGGGCGCAGGCCGAACTCAGTGTGTGGTTCATCGCCAACTGGGGCGGTGGAGCGGGTTACCTGCTCGGCACCGAGCACGGCCCGGTCTTCCACCTGTTCACCGGCTTCCCCTTCGGCGACGGGCACGCCTTCTTGGAGCCGTACTACCGTCTGAACTTCTTCGTGCCCGACGGGCTCGAGCTCATCCACGAGGTCGGCTTGATGATCAAGCACACGACGTTCACGATCTGAGCGGTCGCGCCCTGGACAGCGGAGCGTTGGGCTCAGCGGCCCCTGGACCGCACGTCAACGACAACGTCGCGGTATCAAGGGTGTGTCCACTCGCCCTTGTCCCTCAGCTCAAGCGATCCCAACACCCTTGGTACGACCTAAATCGACGAGCGTGATTCTGGAACAAACCGACGTCCCGCGATCCAATCCGCTGCCGGGGTCCCCGCGTGCCGGGTCCCGCGCAGCGCCAGCGTCCGCCCGTCGCGTTGCGCGGTGAGCCCGGCGTACGGGTCACCGCTCCGCTGAGCGTGACCGAGCTCGGCTTCTCGCTGCATGCCGCCACTCGGGCTGCGGCCACCGACACGCGCGGCCGCGAGGCCCTGGTCCGCTACGCCCTCCGGCCCGCGCTCGCCCAAGAACGCCTGCAGCTGCTCGACAGCGGTCTGGTGCGCATCGCGCTGCGCCGTCCCTTCCGCGACGGCACCGTCGCCGTCGACCTGGACCCGCTGTCCTTGCTGTGCCGCCTGGCCGCTGCAGTGCCTCCTCCCAGGATGCACCAGGTGCGTTACTCCGGAGTGCTCGGCTCCGCCTCCAAGTTGCGCCCGCTGGTCGTGCCTCCCCCGCCTCCAGCCTCTGCCGAGCAACCTGCCCATACCGGGCATGCAACCAAGCCACGGCCGCCCACCCATCGTTCTGGATATCACCCTTGGGCTGAACTCCTGAAGAGGACGTTCGCCATCGACGTGGAGACCTGCTCCCAGTGCTCCGGCCGCATGAAGCTCATCGCGCTCGTCACCAAGCCCAGCAGCGTGGCGCGCTTCTTGCGCCGTCTCGGCGAGTCCACCGAACCACCCACCATGGCCCCTGCCCGCGACCCGCCCTACTACAGGACCCGCGCGGTGCGTCGCACCCTCGGTGAGCTCGACCCGCCGCCGACTGCAGATCCGAACATGCGCTCCGAGTCCCGCAGCCCAGAGACGAAAAAGGGCAGCCACTGTGGGCTGCCCTTTTTCGTAGCGGGGCGGACGGGACTCGAACCCGCGGCCTCCGGCGTGACAGAGCGGCGGATTGTCCTGTAATCCCAACTACCTCCAGCACAGATGGTCTGATCAAGGACCTACAACACCCAGCCGCCGTCGCCGCCGCCCGCCACGTCCTGCTCGCCGTGGCCGAGGGCAGGCCGGTACCGTGGGACAGCGTCGAGCTGCTCGTCAACGCCGTCCTGGACCTCGAGCTCGTCCAGCTCGCACGCGCCGTCACCGAGGGCGGCCCACACGCCGTCATGCGTGCCGTGCAGTTGGCTGGGACCATCGCCGCCGCCGCGGCCCCAGACGCCAACACCGAGCCCACACGCGCCGACCCAGGCTCGACCAACGACCGGAGCGAGGGAGGTGCAGCGTGAGCCCCAAGCGCCCCAAGGACCCCAGCTCCGACAAGTCCGCCACCACCCCCGGCCCCACCAGGCGCAAGCGAAGCTGCGCCAAGGCGCCGCCCAAAATCAAGCCCCCAAAGGTGGTCCTCGCCCCGGACCAGGAATGGAGCTGGTGGATGAGCCCCTCGCAGGCCGGTGCCGTTGTCGGCGACACCGACAGCGCGCTGCGCGGCAAGATCCGGCTTGCCGCTGGCGGCGCGGACGAGGTGGTGTTCGACGGGATCCATGCCAAGAGGCTTCGAGGACGCTGGAAGGTACGACTGCACAGGACGTGGGTGGTTGCGGAATTTCCCCGACCCAGTGGATCGGTTGAGTGATTCTTCCCCACCTAAGGCGCCATGCTCCCCAAGTGGGCTCACACGTTCGCGCGCTTCGCACAGGCAGGTACGGCCAGTCTCAGGCCCCCGGAGCGCCACCCCGTCAAGATGTGTCCGGCTTCTCGGGATCCCGCCCAGGGCGCCTCCCACTTCTGAACAGCAACGATAATCGCACGATACAGTCGATGTTGACGCCAGCCATCATCACCCCGGCCAGGAGTGCCATGTGTCGACCCACGGTCCCTTCCACGAGCAGGGCATGGCTCAGGAGAAACGCCACCACCGATAGAGCGATTAGCCAGGCAGCATACGCACAACTGCCCCACTGCTTCTTGCTTAGCACTGCGCCTCAGCCCTCCGCAGATTCGGGGCGACTCGGTTGGTGGCGAACCCACCCCCAGAGTATTCCCCGACGGCCGTACGATCGCCGCGTCCTGCTATGCTACGCGCCGCACATCCCACCGTCTAGTTCCTCCTCCTTGTCCTCTTCGTCCTCCTCGTCGTCTTCGACACCCGTGCGTGCTCGGCGGAGAGAAGGGCGGCGTGGTGGCGGCGCGATCGGAGAGGCCGCCTGCGCGCGCCCGACCTCCCCCTAACCTGTGCTCGCACGCTCCGCGTGCTCCGCGCAGGTGGAGGAGGTGCGTCTTGCCGGGAGGGGCGTTCGGGCGAGGCGGGTGGGGTGTGGGTGACCGGGGATGACTGAGTGCGATGCGTGTCGGTGGTGAGCATCGTCCTCGAGTTGGTGAAGAAGACCTGGGCGGTCGCTACGCCTTCCAGGAGGCTTCCTGGAGGCGCTTGGCTGGACGAATCAGAGCTTCGGGGCCGTGCCCTTCGGTGCTCCCCAGACAGCGAGGACATGGATCGTCTGGGCCTTCTCGTCCACCCGGAAGTAGACGTGGTTCTCGGTCCTCGGCATCAGGATCCGGCGCAGGGTGGGACGACGCTCGGTTGGCCACCCGATCCCCGAGCCCGGCATGGTCCTGATCTGCTCCAGCGTGTCTCGAAACTCACGGGCAAACAGGTCAGGTGCGGCAGGCCGGTTCTCGGCCCACCACACCTCCATCTTCTGGGCCTGACGGCGAGCCCTAGCGCCCAGATGCAGCTTCACGTTTGGCCAGAAGCTCGTTGGCGAATTCCATGCCGTCTACGTAGTCGCCCTTCTCGATGTCCTCGATGCCATCCTCGATGGCCTGGAGCAGGCGAGCCTTTTCCCCGGGTTCGAACTCGTCGTCCGCCACCACGAGCTTCACCTCCAGACCCTCCGGCAGGTCGGTGGGCTCGTCCATCACCAGGCGGCCGTTCTTGACCACGGCGGTCAGAGCGGTCGGCGGGGTTTCGGCCTTGAGCGGCTGCATGACTCCCATACTCTAGTCCTCCTTGCGCTCCGGCGCTACCGGTCCCGAGCCCAGTCAGTCCTCGTCTCCTCCCCTCCTCGCCTCGTGCGCGGGCCCGGCTGGGGCGAGGCCTGCACCCCAGGCGGGCCCAGGAGAAGAATTGTCAGCCCACCAGGATCGTCACTCACTTCGTCGCACCGAGCTTCTGGCCGCGCGAGCGCGCGGGATGTAGGAGCGGACAGATCCCGTGGCCAGGCGCCGCGTCCACCGCAACCCCTGTCTGGTCGACCACGATCATGCAGATTCTTGTGCTGGCACAGGACAGGACTAGCGCGGCCTCTTCCGGGAGCCGCCTCCTCCGCGAAGGGACCTGGTGACGTAGTACAGAATCACCACGACCGCGAGTGCTCCGCTGAGCAGCAGATGTCCGCTCGAGCTGGGACCGCTCAGCGTCACAACAACACAAGCCGTGAGCCAGAAGACGGTTCCGAGCGCACTCCACAGCGCGCGTGACCAGTGACTCCGTTCTGGATCAGGTCTCACGCCCGGTCTCCCAGCAGAGCGCTGCGGCGCCATGCGTGAAGGTCTCTGTAGCTACGAACCTGTTCATGTAGCTAGTCGCACCAGGGATCCTCTGGTTCGCATCCTGGGCCGCAGCACTCGAAGCGCGGATCGCAGTCCTCGTTGCCGCAGATCTCGACTCACCCGTACTTGATGCAGCAAATGCCGCACGGAATACCGGCGGCCCGACAGTGGCGCTCCTGCCACTCCATTTCTTCGAGTGAGTCAGCATCAGGGATGGCAATGTCGATTAGGAACTTCCCGATCGTCCAGGGCTTGGGCCACCCCTTGAAGAACCGTCCGATGTCGCGAACGATGGCACCAGCTGCTCCACCGAGGCCACGGGGGTCAACTCGGTTGATCGGGTCACCTGCAACGTACACGTAAGGATTCGAGTCCCCGCCATCCCAGAGTATCGGATCCCTACTCGTCCACCTCCCCGTCATCGGGTCGTAGTCCCTCGCCCCAAGGCGGACCAAGCCCGTGGCGGAGTCGTGCAGCCCTCCCGCGAACCCTGGGGGTGCCCCCACCCGTGTGTGCTCGGCGGGGTGGAGGGCGGCGCAGGAGCGGCGCGATCGGAGAGGCCGCCTGCGCGCGCCCGACCTCCCCCTAACCTGTGCTCGCACCCTGCGCGTGCTCCGCGCAGATGGAGGAGGTGCGTCTTGCCGGGAGGAGCGTACTGGCGAGGCGGGTGGGGTGTGGGTGACCGGGGATGTCTGCACCGAGCTACTCGCTCGGCCAGCGGTGATCTTGGCGGAGCGTCGTGAGCAGGCGTTCGAGGCCGGCGGCGTCGAACGAGTCGATCTCGGCTTGGTGCTGGGCGTCGACCTCGAGTCCCAGCACTTCACATACGGAAGCCACGGCTTGGCGCAGGCCTCTGGCCTCGCCAGCTCGTTCGCCTTCTGCTCGACCGCGCTTCTCACCCAAACGCTCGCCTTCCTGTCGAGCCAGCGCCTCCTGGCGGCGGGTCTCCCAGAGTGCCAGCTGGCGCCGGCGTGCCAGCTCCTGGGCTTCGGGATCGGCCGAGAGCACCTCCAGTGCCTCTTTGGCCCGGTCGAATATCGGATCGGTCATGGCCAGCTCCTCCAGTTCCTGCTCGGTCCGTGCTGCCAGAAACCGACCCCAGTTTACCACTTCTGGGTCCCGGCGCCCGGTCGAGCGAGGGCGTAACTTGGGAAGCTCGAGCGTGTGCAGCTCGAGCTCCGGCGAAAACAGTGCCTGATCGTGCACCTCCAGAACGCGGAAGGTGGAGTGGTACCGCGTGCCAGGTAGCTCTCGGTGCTTGGCAATGAGGATGCTGACGCAGGGCGACAGGTCGGTGAAGTCGTCCCCCTTCTCGAGTTGCCCGCGGAACATGCCCGCCCAGTAGTAAAGCACGCGCGGCAGCAAGCTGCGCTGCTCGCGGCTTTGCATCTCCACATCTACGCGACGACCGTCTCGCAGGCGGACGAGCACGTCGAGCACGGCACCGCGCTCGCTGACCAGCTGCTTGGAAAGGTTGGGATTGAGCACGGTCACGTCGCCAATGGGGACGCATGGCTGCAACACGGCCGTCAGCAGGGGAACCAGGAGGCCGCGGTTGTTGCTGCTGCCGAAGAGCAGCGCGAAGACGACGTCGAGGGTGGGATCGAGCAGGGGAGGCATGCGTCGGTGGGTGGCAGGCAGCGGTGCTGCAGAGCCGGTCCAGCAGGGAGCATGCCAAGTGCGTACTTCGGCCGTCTTCCGTGGATTCGCTGCCTGGTGGAGTGGCGGATCGGGTGGCCGCCGGTGGCGAGCCGCCACCTGGAATCCGCTGTGCGCTGGCGCTCCTCCTGGCCCCGCCTCGTGCGCGGGCCCGGCGGGGGGTATCTGTTCACGGGGGGTGGCCGGCGACTGTGCCGCACGTCGTAACTGATCGATCTGCCT
>CAZSVU010000341.1:0-9250 GCA_964610275.1 uncultured Polyangiaceae bacterium
ACCGCCGCCACGGTATCGTCTCGCGATTGCGGTGTTTCGCGCCGCGAACTAGCTCGTCACCTTTCATGCGGTGGAGTACCCACCTCGTCTGCTGCTCCCGATGGCATCTTGGCGATGCCCCGCAGTGCGTACTGATCCCGGACTCACCGCTCCGTCGATCACCCGAGAGATGTGTGAAGGCGAGACGGTGGGTGGGTTGGTGGAGGAGCCTGGCGACGACCGAGTTTGGCGGAGCCAGTGTGGCCGATGGGCCGGAACGGGAGAGCGCTGTTGCGGGTCTTGGCGAGTGAGCGAGGCAACGCGCGGTGGCGCGTCCTGGTTGGGAAGCAGCCCATCTACCACTGTGAGAGGAGCGCTGAGCTGGGCTCGGGGGGCAGCAAGCAGCCCAGGCACTGCGCTGAAACGCGGCCCCCGAGCTGTGCTCGGAGGCGGGCTGAACCAATCTGGGCGGGTGCTGTGACTTACACGCAGACCCGGAATTAGCTGGGTCACCGCCGACCAGGGCGGGGACGTCTCCGTAACGAAAACGGGGATAGGAACACCACGGTTGAGTCCGCCAAGCACCTTGGAGGAGCCCTGTCCTGGTCGGCTGAACCTTTTTTGGCCGCGGGCCCAAGATCGGCTGGCGTGCCTCCGGAAGAAACTGACCTTCTGGCTCGGACTCGACCCGTCGGGCTGAGCGGATGCGTCGGCGGGGTGAGGGTCCGGTGCGCGGCGCGCCGGCCAGGCCATCGCAGCAACGTACGGTAGGAGCCTCGCTGCACCGCGCTCGGGCGCGCCATTCCCGAAGTGGCGCTTCCTACGCATCGGTCGTGGCGGCTTCTTCGACCTGACGTTGCTCAGGGGGACGACGGCGCGGCGGTGCCAGCGGCGTCGTGCGAAGCCCTGAGGTGCTCCGCGCAGGTTCCGGTCATACCCCGTCTCGCATTCGTACTTTTCCGAAGTGCTGCGTCGAACCGTGGATCCGAAACGACGACTCTTCGACACCGGAACGCGCCTCGGCCAGCGAAGGGTCCGAGCCACGCTCGACAGCTTGCGGTTCGCCAACCCGGGCGCCATGCTGCGCCCCGCAAAGGTGGGAGGCTGAACCGTGCCCGATCCCGATGTCATGAAGCACTTCTCGACGCTGGCGCTGCACGCTGGCCAGGAGCCGGATCCGACGACCCATGCTCGCGCAGTGCCGATCTACGCCACCACGAGCTACGTCTTCGACGATACGGAGCACGCTGCAGCACTGTTCGGACTGCAGCAATTCGGGAACATCTACTCGCGCTTGATGAACCCTACGGTGGACGTGCTGGAGAAACGGCTCGCCGCGCTCGAGGGAGGGGTAACCGGACTCTGCTTCGCGTCCGGTCAGGCTGCCATCACCGCGGCAGTGCTCACCATCTGCCATGCAGGGCAGAACTTCGTCAGCTCCACCAGCCTCTACGGTGGAACCTGGACGCTCTTCACCCAGACCTTCAAGCAACTCGGTATCGAGGTTCGGTTCTTCGACCCCAGCCATCCCGAGCAGCTCAGCGAGTTCGTCGACGATCAGACCCGGCTCGTCTACATGGAATCCTTGGGCAATCCGAAGAACGACGTGCCCGACTTCAAGACGATCACCGACGCGGCGCACGCGGCGGGCCTCCCGGTCTTCTGCGACAACACGGTGATGACCCCGTACCTCTTGAACTGTTTCGAGCACGGCGTGGACATCACTCTGTATTCGACCACCAAGTTCCTGGGTGGCCACGGCCTGCACATCGGTGGCGCCATTGTCGATAGCGGCAACTTCAAGTGGGCTCAGGACCCAGCCAAGTGGCCTGAGTTCTGCAGTCCCAGCCCGAGCTACCACGGGGCCGTGTTCGAGGAGCACTTGCGGCCGATGGGCAACATTGCGTTCAACGTTCACATCCGGACGCACTGGTTGCGCGACACTGGTGCGGCCATGAGCCCATTTGCGGCCTTCTTGTTTCTGCAGGGCATCGAGACGCTGTCACTCCGCATGGATCGGCACTGTGCGAATGCCAAGTCGGTGGCCGAGGTTCTCCAAGGACATCCCGCGGTAGAGTGGGTGAACTACCCCGGCCTGCCGCAGCACCCGGACCACGCGCGAGTCGAGCGCTACCTGCGTCGCGGTGCGGGTGCCATCCTCGGATTCGGAATCAAGGGTGGCATGGAGGCCGGAAAGAAGTTCATCAACGCGACGCGCCTCTGCTCGCATCTCGCCAACATTGGGGATGCCAAGACGCTGGTCATCCATCCGGCGTCGACGACGCACTCGCAACTCACTCCCGAGGAGCAGAAGGAGACGGGCGTCGTTCCCGAGTACGTACGGATATCCGTCGGGATTGAGGACAGTAGAGACATCATTGCAGATCTGGATCAGGCGCTGCGGGTTGCCAGCTGAGCTGGCCCTCGAGACTCGCGGCGTGGAGCCGCACTCCCCGTGTGTAGGATGAACGCCTTGCCTGGAAGTAGCGACGATCAACGCTCCGCGGGACCGCTCCGGTACGCCCAGAAGGTGACTTTTCGCGGGCCGGTTACCCTGGTGCGTGGCGAGACACTCCCCGCGGTGATCGTCGCCTACGAGACCTATGGTGAGCTCAACGCGGAGGGCACCAATGCCGTATTGATCTGTCACGCGCTCTCCGGGGATTCGCACGTGGCGCGCCACGACGAGGCGGATGATCCCGGTTGGTGGGAGATCGTGGTGGGGCCGGGCAAGCATGTCGACACCGAGCGCTTCTTCGTCGTTTGTTCGAACGTGCTGGGCGGATGCCGCGGGTCGACCGGGCCGGGCTCGGTCGACCCGGAGCACGATGAATCCTATGGATCGCGCTTTCCCACCGTCACGGTCGAGGACATGGTTGACGTGCAGAAGCGGCTGCTCGACCACCTGGGTGTCTCGAGATGGCATGCCGTGATTGGGGCCTCGTTGGGCGCGCTTCAGACGTTGGCTTGGGGGGTCCGATATCCCGATCTGGTGGACCGGGCTCTCGTCATTGCCGGAGGACCGACGCTCACGGCTCAGGGCCTCGCGTTCGATGTGGTCGGGCGGAACGCCATCATTCGGGATCCACAATTTCACGGCGGCCAGTACTACGCGCACGGATGCGATCCGGACGTCGGCCTGGCCATCGCCCGCATGCTGGGCCACATCACGTATCTCTCACCCGAGTCGATGGCCACCAAGTTCACGGCGGACAAGTACTCCCCCCGTGATATCGACACCGACTTCGAGAAACGGTTCTCCGTCGGCTCGTACCTCGCCTACCAGGGGGATCGGTTCGTCGAACGGTTCGATGCCAATAGCTACATCGCGCTCACCATCGCCATGGACCTCTTTGACCTGGGCGATGGCGACCTCGAGGCCGCCTTTGCCCAGTCGCAGTGCCGCTGGCTGCTGTTGAGCTTCGCCAGCGATTGGCTGTTCCCTTCGGAGCAGTCTCGGCAGATGACCGAGGCGTTGCTGAAAGCGGGAAGGCCCGTCTCGCATGCCAACGTGCAGTCCCAGGGTGGCCACGACGCATTCCTGCTGCCAGAGAACCTCGAACGCTACGGTGGCATGATCCAAGCATTCCTGGGGCCGCCGGAGGCCGCGGCCGAGGACGCGCCGCCACCGGCGGAGTGCGTCTTGGTCGGCCCGGGATTGGATATCCAGCACTTCCTCAAGCTCATTGGTCCCGGGGAAAGCGTGCTCGACCTCGGCTGTGGCGATGGGCGCGTGCTCGGGGCCCTAGCCGGCCACGGCTGCGCGGGATTGGTCGGAGTCGAGCTCGACGAAGCCCACGTCTTGACCTGTCTCCGTCGTGGCTTCGATGTGGTACACGCAGATCTGAATCAAGGTCTGCCCATGTTTGGCAGTGCGCGCTTCGACGTCGTGCTGCTGAGTCAGACGCTCCAGTCGCTGGTGAATACCGAGGCGGTCGTGGACGAAGTGCTGCGCGTCGGGCGCCGTGGGATTGTCTCCTTTCCCAATTTCGGGTACCGCGAGCTGCGCCAGCGCCGGCTCGAGAACGGCCGGTTTCCGCGGACCGATCGAGGACCTCTGAGCTTGCCGTGGTACGAGTGCCCGAGCCGGCGCTTCTTCTCACTCCGCGATTGGGAGGAGTTCTGTGCGGCTCGCGGCATCCGCGTCGAGCGCTGCATCTACCTCGACACCGAGACGAACCGTGAAGTGACCGACGATCCCCATCTGAACGCCGATCTGGTCATCACCACCATCACCCGCCGGTCGTGACCGATTCCTTCCCGGTCACTCTTCGGATGGGCGATCGGATTCTTCCGGTGCCTCTGACGCGATCTCGCTGGCGCGCACAATGCGCTTGCGGTTGATCAGGTGAAGCTGGTCATCGTCACGCAGGCAGATGAACCGTTCAGCGCGGTTGAGCAGATCCTGCGTACGCCGTTGGTGCTGGGGCGCGTCCATCACCAGGACCCCCTCTAGCTCGACTCCGTCACACTCTACCAGGATGCGTTGCTCCATGTGCGGGATGAGGATCTCGTCTTCGTCAGTATCGATACCCCACCACCTGCGGAGCTGCTCGCTCTGCGTCAAGTCGAAAGAAAGGACGATGACCTGATGCTTGTTCACGATCACCGACCGCTCCTGGTTCTCCGGCAGGAACGGGAAGAAGTCGGAATCGTCGTTCAACCGCTCTTCGGGTCGCTCCGCTCCGGCATGATGGGCGGCTGCCGGTGCCAGGAAGAGTTGCCCCCGCTGCCGTGTCGCATCGGCAGAAATGATTTCCACCGTGAGCGTCGTCGTGGGGATTCGATACTCGGTGGGCGGCCGGGAGGAAGAATGGCTCAAGACCCACCGATGGTAGGCAGCGTCGGCCCCGGTCGACAACCCGCGAAGTCGGCCCACGCCGGATGCGCCTGGCTATGACCGCCGGACCGCGTCAATTCCCGGCCCAGGCGAGGGCAGGCGACTCGGCGATCACCTGCACGCCGTGGCGGGTGATTTCCAGAAGCTGCGGCTCACCACCGAAGTTGCCGGAAACCCCGACGTCGATGCGATACACGCGCCCACCGCAGGCCGAGCTGATCCCGTGCTCTTGAATGGTGTGCCCCACGACCATCCGCGTCGCGCCGACGGCGGAGAGGACCTGCTTCAGCGTCGAGCAGACTTCTTGGGTCGGCTGGCCCGCGGAGTAGTATCGCGTCCAGAGTGGGGAGTCCTTGGTGTAGACGCTGCGCGGCGGGACCTTCTCGCCGCCGCTCATCCAGCGCCGGAGCTCGGAGTTGATACGGCCGATTCCGTACTCGACGTGTTGCGGCAGCACGCCCCCGTGGGCGAAGAGCGTAGTGCCGACCACGATGATCGCGTTGCGCTCGGCGAGGAGACGTGCGTACTGACAGCCCGGCATGAAGGCAGCGGCCCGACCATGCGCGACGACGCGGTGGCTGAACACCGCGGGCGTGTCCTCGGTGCGTGGCAAGAAGCCGGCAAAGGCGAGCAGCCCACCTGGCGTGACGGAGTGATAGTCTCCGGCGACGTTCATCGCCTCGTGGTTGCCGTTGAGCACGTGCACGGCGCCACCCGCGGCTTCGGCTTGCTCGCTCAACCGTTTGAACCAGTCGAGCAGCGGGCGCTCATCGTTGCCGCGGTCCAGCTGGTCCCCGACCTGGACGAGCACGAGCTTTCCTCCTGCCCAGTTGCCCGCGGAGTCGATCGCTCCAGCCATTTGCAGTGCCTTGCGGGTTGCGGGCAGATTTCCGTGCACGTCCCCCAGCGCCACCACGCGTGGCGCTGCAGCGAACCGATACGTCGACAGTCCGTCCCCGGCACTGGTGTCGGAGCTTGCGTCGGTATCCGAGGGGACCACCGCTTGTGGTGCCGAAGCCCAGAGGGGCTGCCACGCCTCGGGAAGCTGCGGGCACGGCGCAGTGCGGGCGAGCAGGAATGCGACCGCTGCGTACGCCGCCATCATGCCGCCGCGGCCCCATCCGCGCCGTCGCCGAGTGCGCGGCAGTCTCGAGCCCTGGCTCATGGAGTCTCGACGACGGAACATGGGAGCCACAGCCATAGCCTACCGCGCTGAGAAATGCAGGAAATCTGCGCTAGCGGGCCTGACCCCCGGCTGAGGGCGGCCGAGGCGGCAGCGAATCGTCGCCTCCGCCGGGTCGAAATCCGAGTGATTACTGAAGCACGCCACTTCTCGTCAGCCCCACCCCAGGTCGGGATGCCGCGACTACCGCTCACATAGGTAGGCCCGATCGTCGCGGCAATTCAGGTCGTTCCAGAAGCCAGTTGTCAGGATCTCCACGCAGTCCTCGCCTCGCCAATCGTCGGGTTGGTCGGCGTTCCAACTGGCGTAGCTCCAAGTGTCGCCATTTGACCACACGAAGGTGCCTTCGGTGCCTCGGTCGCTTGCGCCGATCCACGTGTCCGCCACGAGGATTGGTCGTGCGCACACGCCGCCAGCAGCAGCGGTATCCCGAGCGCCGTCAGACCGGCGACGTGGCGCGATGCGTCGGGGCGGGGAGGGGAGTGATGGCGCGGCACTAGAGCGGACCAACTGAACATTTCAGCATGGGGCTCGCCCCCGGGCAACCACATCCGGCTGGTCTTTTCGTGAGTTGGGGGCTCGAGCCCGCAGAGCGGTAGCGGGCGAGCCTTCCACCAGGCTGCGTCGCGGCGGGTGAGACGACCTCAACGTACGCAGACGAGCTGCAGCGGCAGGCTGTCCTGCGCCGTGTCCATTTCCACCCCGTGCAACCTGAGCTGCCAATGACCGCCGTACAGAGTGCTCGGCGTGGAGGAGCGGAGGTCGGTGACGAACGCGAACTGACGGTCGATTTGCTCGTGATCGTGCGCGTCCGGCGCAAATGAGAGGATGCTCACGAGCTCGCGGATGGTCGGAAGCCGCCAGTCGTCGAAACCGCCCCAGGTCGAGTCTTCGCAGTACAGGATGGAGTCTTCGTGGGCGAGCGTCTCGGGTCCACACCCGGTCCACGACCATCGGCAGGCGGCGCATGTCGTCCCGCATGGCCTGCTGGCGTGCTTCGAGCGACTCGACGGCGCGTTCCTGCTCGAGATACGCCCGCCCCACCATGACGGGACTCAGGCCCATGCCCAGCTTCTTCTTGGTGAAGCTCTCCACGTCGCTCCCGGCTTGCTTGGCCTCGGCGCGAAGCTTCACCAGCTTTTCCTGTAGAGGTTGACGAAGTGCGGCTCGGCGTACCCCGCACACCTTGTCCTACATGTGGCCAATCCGTGGCGAACCGCACGGATGGTGCGCGGCTGGGTCTCTCGGCCTCCTGCGCGGCCACTCGGCGGTCGGGCAGCTGTGTCAGGCCGCAGGGCCACAAAGTGGCACACCGTGACACCGCGCAGCAGTATTCTAGCGAAATCGGGCTGGCACGCATCTCGCTAGGCCGGTGGGTGGACCTCGAAATGGAGACACGCTCATGACCCGAACACTCGTCACGTCGTCGCTGGCCGCTGCTGGCCTGGGCATCATTCTTCTCTCAGCGACCGATGCTGCGGCGCAGGCCTGCGAAACCGAGGCGGATTGTCCCCAGGGGTTTGTCTGCGAGGTCGTGGGCGGATCCGACTGTGCGGGTGTTGCCTGCGCGGAAGGCGAGGTTTGCCCCGAGCCCGAGCCCTGCGTTTCTGAGGAGATTCGCGAGTGTGTTCCTGGTCCGTGCGTGAGCAACGACGATTGCGGCGAGGGACTGGAGTGCATGACGTTTTCCGGCGAGGAGTGCGTTGCCACCGACGTCGCCTGCGCCGAAGGCATGGAGTGCGAGGCACCCGAGCCGGTATGCGAGCCCTTCAGCGAGAGCTACTGCGTTCCGGAGTGGGTGGGACCGTGCGAGGCCGACGCGGACTGTGGCGAGGGATTCAAGTGTGTGGCCTCGGAGATCTGCGAGTGCTCGGCCGGGGCGGCGGTTCCCACCGAACCCGCTTCGGACCCGTTGCCCGACGGCGGGACCCCCGAACCCGTCCCTGTCCCCGAGCCGGTCTGTGATTGTCAGCCGACCGGCGACAAGTATTGCGAGCCGGACGACATCGCCTGCGAGGCCGATGCGGACTGTCCGGATGGTTGGACGTGTGAAGCCTCCAGCGCGGGATCGCTGCCTTGCGCCGATCCGGGCGATGGCAGCGACCCGGTTTGCCCGGATCCAGTTCCGCCCACGTACGCCTGTGCGCCCCCGTACTGGGGGGCAATTGGAGGCGCAGCGAGGTCCTCGGACGAATCCGGTTCGTACTTGACCGCGACGCCCGTGGCCGAGGCCGGGCAGGACGGGGAGTCCGATCCAGACGAAGCGAGCCCCGAGGACCCTGCGGCGGGCAGTGGGAGCGGTGATGGCGGCGGCTGCCAGATCACCGGGACCGCCCCTGCGGCGTCGTCGGCATGGTGGGCGCTGGCCCTGGCCGGCCTGGCGCTGCGACGCTGGCGACGGCGCTGATCCGCGTCGGCAGCGCCCGGATCCGACCAGACAGTGCCCGGATCCGGGCAGGCGCAGCCCGGTCGCCGTCTGTGCGCCTGCCTCTTTCCAGCGGAGTCGGGGTTCGCCGCCCTGGCTCCGTTGTTGCATATGGAATTGGCCCTGCGGGCACGGTGACGCGCGGACCCCCGGCCAAGCTGCGGTCCGCTCGGTCGTCGACGTCTGACCTTCGATCTTCCATTGCATGTAGAAACGTCATGGCGCAGCACCTCAGCTCGAAAGACGACGCCGCAACGGGAGACCCGCTGTCCGGCCTGCAAGGCAGAGTGGTGCGACGTTTTCTGGTGCTCGACGTTGGAGCAGAAGACGCGGAAATCACCTTGCCTTCCGGAGCACGGGGTCGACTCGTGGGCAGCTACCACTCGCCCGACCTGGCTTTTGCGCTCGCCGAATCCGAGCGCGGGCAGGGACGGCGCGCGCTCGTCTACGACTTGCGCCAGCTTCGCATCCAGGCTGCTCAGCAGCGAAATGCGAGCTTGATTCCTGCAGTGCGAGAGGAGCCGGCGCAGAGTGGGCAGAGGGCAGTCTCGACCGTGTCCGGCCGCAGCGTGGAGGCGTCCGGTGGCGCTCGGGCTCGCAGCACCGCCAGGCCCTGCCGACCGGAGGGATCGAAGCGTCGCTGAGGCTGCCCGGCTCGTTCTGACGCTGCTGGTCCCGTCGGTCCGATCGACCCCGCGGCACGCCGGGGCCCGGGGCCAGCGCGACCGGTTCCGGCCAGCAAGTCGTCCAGCGGCGTCTACCGAGGGCCGCTATCCCTCTCGATCCAGGCGCTCCCGTCTGCCTCGACGTCGCCCCGACAGCC
>CAZSVU010000342.1:0-9196 GCA_964610275.1 uncultured Polyangiaceae bacterium
CGCGTCTCCCGCGCCAATTTCCGTTTGTCCTCGCGCAGTTGCGCGTTTTGATCCGTGGCCTAGCTCAGGCGGACACGACCCCAGGCTTCGGGTTGCTACAGATCGAGCTTCACCAGGGCCTGGAGCGCTTCCAGACGCGAGGTCGCGTCGTCTGCGGAGATGGTCTGGAGTCGGCGTGTGCCGACGTCCTCGACACAGAACGACGCCACGGACGAGGCCGTGAGCAGAGCGCGGCGAAGGGCGGGCGCGCTGACCTCACCTTGGCGAGCGAGGGTGCCGAGCAGGGCACCGGCAAAGGTATCTCCAGCGCCAGTGGGGTCGATCTCCTCGTCGAGCGGGTAGGCGGGAGCGAAGAACAATCCGTGGTCGTCGAAAAGCATGGCCCCGTACTCGCCGCGCTTGACGATCAAGCGCTTCGGGCCCAGCGCACGGGTGGCGCGCGCGGCCTTCTTCAAGTTGTGTTCTCCCGCCAGCTGGCGCAGCTCTTCGTCGTTGATCACCAGCGTGTCGATGCGTCCCAGGACCCGGTCGAGAGTCGGGCGCTCCTTCTCGATCCAGAAGTTCATGGTGTCGGCTGCAACGTAGCGAGGGCCGGTGACCTGATCGAGGACCTCGAGCTGTAGGGCGGGGTGGATGTTGGCCAGGAGCACGAATTGGCTGTTGCGGTACGAGTCCGGGAGCACCGGTCGGAAGTCGGCGAAGACGTTGAGTTGGGTGTCGAGCGTCTTGCGACTGGACAGATTCTGAGAGTAGCGGCCCGACCAGCGAAACGTTTTCCCGTCGGCGCGCCAGACGCCGTCGGTGTTGATGCCCCGACGACGAAGGTCCTCGAGCGTGGACTCGGGAAAGTCGTCACCCACCACGGCGACGATCCGTGCGGGAGCGAAGAGGCTGGTGGCGAGTGAAGCATAGGTGGCAGCGCCGCCGATGACGTCGGTGGCCGTTGTGGACGGCAGTTGCAGGTCGTCGAACGCCATCGAGCCGACGATGAGAACTGGCGGAGCGGAGTCTTTGGACATGGCGGATTCCTGGAAATGGAGATTCAGCGGTCGATGAGCCAGGCGAGGCGGGCTCGCACCTCAGGGCTCATCGCTTCGGGTGCGGTGATGAGTGCGCCCCGCAGCGCGGTGGAGGCGGGGCTGGAGCTCGGGTCGGGAAGCGCGGCAGCGATCTCAGCGACCACGCGCTTGGCCAGATCGGCATTGGCCCGGAGCACGGCCAGGACGGCTTCCACGCTGACCGCGTCCTCGGTGACGTGCCAGCAATCGTAGTCGGTGGCGAGAGCGAGCGTGGCGTAGGGCAACTCCGCTTCGCGTGCGAGCTTGGCTTCGGGCATTGCCGTCATCCCGATGACGCTGACGCCCCAACTACGATAGAGTAGGCTTTCGGCCCGCGTGGAGAAGGCTGGACCCTCCATGCAGACGTACGTTCCGCCGCGGTGCACCGTGCCTCCGGCGCGTTCGGCTGCCGCGGCCAACGCCTCGGACAGTCCGGAACAAACCGGGTCGGCAAACGAGACGTGGGCAGCAGCCCCGTCGTCGAAGAAGGTGGGAATGCGCCGTTTGGTCAGATCGATGTACTGGTCGACGACCACGACGTGGCCGGGGGCGATCGCTTCGCGCATGGACCCGACCGCAGACAGACTGATGACCTGTCGCGCCCCCAATTGCTTCAGGGCACAGATGTTGGCGCGGTAGTTGATGGCATGCGGCGCAATCCGATGGCCTCGGCCGTGGCGGGGCAGAAACAGAAGCGTCGTGTTGCCGAGTCGACCCCTCATGACGGAGTCGCTCGGATCTCCGAATGGGGTTTGGACCCGTTGTTCCTCCACCGCTTCGAGGCCGGGAATGTCGTAGATGCCGCTACCGCCGATGACACCCAGAGTGCGTTTCACGCCCGCGCCCGTAGCAGGACGCTCGCGGGCAATCAACCGGTGATCTGCTCGAAGGCCGTACCCGCGGGCTCAACGCCGGGGGTCCAGGGCGATATCTGGGTAGAGTTCGTGTTCGAGGAGCTGCGCTCCGGTACCTAGCCCGTGCTTCTGTCGGCGAGTAGCGTCTCCGCCAGCCTGGCGGCGCGCAGACGGCGGCATTCCTCCGCCCGGAATATGGCGACCAATTGCTCCGTCGCCGTCGCCAAGTCGTCATTCACCAGGACGTAGTCGAACATGCCGTAGTGGGCGATTTCGCTGCGGGCGAGGCTGTAGCGGCGAAAAACGGTCTCCTCGTCCTCGCTGGCTCGACCCCGCAGACGACTCAGTAGGACGCTCATGCTCGGGGGCAGGATGAAGACCGTCACCACTTCGGGCACCGCACACTTGATCTGGCGCGCCCCCTGGTGGTCGATGTCGAAGAGGATCCCTCGCGCGGCAGCAGCTCGGCCGAGCTCTGCGCGACTCGTGCCGTAGAGGTTCCCGTGCACCTCGGCCCACTCGAGGAACTGGTCCTCCTGGGCGAGACGGTGGAACTCCGACCGGTCGACGAAGTGGTACTCTCTGCCGTTCTGCTCGTTGGGACGTGGCTCGCGAGTGGTGTGTGAAACGCTGAAGACGACTTCCGGCACACGCTCGCGCAGGCGGTTGGTGAGGGTCGTCTTGCCCGCACCGGAGGGGGAGGAGACGATGAGCGGTAGCGGACCGCTACTGGACATTCTGCACCTGTTCTCGCATGCGCTCGATCTCGGCCTTGAGGTCGACCACCAGGTGCGCGAGCGGCGCATCCTGGCTCTTGGCACCGGTCGTGTTGGTCTCCCGGCCGATTTCCTGAAGAAGAAAGTCCAGCCGCCGACCGACGGGGGCGTCGATGTCGAGGAGCTCCTCGAGCTGGTCGAAGTGGCTGCGCATGCGCACCAGCTCCTCGGTGACGTCACTGCGGTCCGCCATCAGCGCGAGCTCGGTCTCCAGGCGGCCCTTGTCCAGGGGGACGCCGACGTCGTCGAGCAGGCGGGCCAGGCGCTCCCGCAGCCGGGTCCGGTGGAGTTGGACGACCTCGCCGCTGCGTTCTGCGATGCGGTCACAACAGCGTCGAGCCTCGTCGAGCCGGCCCAGCAGCTCCCGCCGCAAGGCCAGTCCCTCGGTGTGGCGCATCCGGTCGAGGTTGGCGCAGGCGGATTCCAGCGCGGCTTGGAGACTCTGTCGCACGACCTCCGGGTCGGCGTTCGAGCTCGGGTTCATCACGTCCGGGAGCGCCGCAATGGCCGTGATGGGCACCTCGGCGCCCGGCGCCAGCTCGTCCCGCAACCGGGTGAGCGCCTGGTACGCGGACCGCGCGCGGTCCAGGTCGAAGTCGGGAGGAGGCAGCGCTGGTCCTTCGAGCCGCACCCCGATGTCGTAGCGTCCTCGAGCCAGGGCGGTTCTAGCGCGCTGCTCCAGGAAGAAGGTTTGGTCTGACAGCTCGTTGGGCAGTCGAACCCGTACGTCCAGAAAGCGGTGATTCAATGCCCGGACTTCCAGTGTCACGAGCCCAGCGCCGAGTGGGGCCTGGCCCGTGGCAAATCCGGTCATGCTCAGCATGCTGGGTCCCGTTTCTGCGCCAGGCCCCGCAAATACTCGATCGTCGCCGGCAGGCCCTGCTCCCAGCTCACGCTCGGTTCGTAGCCGAACAGCTCGCGCGCGCGCGCGACGTCTGCCAAGGAGTCGCGGACATCGCCCGGTCGGGGCTCCGTGTGCTCAATCGTCAGACCGGTACCGAGCGCCTGTCCGAGGTGTGCGACCAGCTGGTTGATGGATACCCGACGACCCGTGGCCACGTTGGCGACTTCGCCCCGGAAGGGACCGGGAGCCTGCGCCGCTGCCAGGTTGGCCGCGACCGCGTTTTCGATGAAGCAGAAGTCGCGAGTCTGCTCGCCGTCCCCGTACACGGTGATTGGAGCACCGCACAGCGCTGCCCAGACGAACTTGGGGATGGCGGCGGCGTAGGCCCCGTCCGGACGTTGCCGCGGCCCGAAAACGTTGAAGTACCGCAGGCTCAGGGTCTCAATGCCGTAGACCGCGGCGAACACCCGAAGGTAATGCTCGGCCGCGAGCTTACTGACGGCGTAGGGGGAAAGGGGCGCCGGCCGCATGTCTTCCCGCTTCGGCAACGTGGGCGTGTCGCCGTACGCCGACGAGGAGGCGGCGAAGACGACGCGTCGGACCTTGGCCTGGCAGGCGGCATGCAGGACCCGGACGGTACCCCCGGCGTTGACCGAGTCCGCTTCCACGGGGTCTTCGAGGCTGCGGGGGACCGAACCGAGACCCGCCTCGTGAAAGACCACTTCCACCCCCGCGCTGGCGCGCGCCATGACGTTGGGATCTCTGATGTCGCCCGTGACCCGCTCGACCAGGGAGTGGTCCTTCACCTCGTCGAGGTTGTCCCAGAACCCGGTGATCAGATTGTCCAGTACGCGAACGCGCTCTCCGGCTCGCACCAGAGCCAGCACGAGATTGGAGCCGATGAAACCCGCTCCCCCGGTAACCAGGAAGCGCGCCACGCTACATGCCCTTGCGGCGCTTGAGGTCGTCCATCATGCGTCGGTATTCGATCTCCCACAGCGAGCCGCCCTCCTCCACATGCTTGAGGCGACTGCGCACCTGGGCCTCGAGCTGTTCTTCGACCGCCAGTTCCTGTCGCAGGGGCTCCCGCATGCGCCGCCGCAGGTCGTAGTCCTCGGCGAAGATCTCGTCGACGTTGTTCGAGTACATGAGCATCTCCACGAGCTGAGTCAGCACGTAGTCGATGGCTTCGTCTCCGAGCTTGAAGTTGTGCTGGTCCGCGACGAGACGCTTGATCTTCCCGAGGTCCTGGGGAGGCAAGTTGCGTTGGGCCAACAGATCCTTGGCTTGCTCCGTGATGGTCTGTTCGGTCCGGATGTATTCGTTGAGCACGGCCTCGATGTCGTTTTTGACTTCGTCGGGGCGCTCGCACTCGATGGCCTGGCCGCTGGTCAGGGCCTTGACCATGGCTTGGGCGATTTGGGGGACTCTCGAGTCTCGGAGCCGCATGGGCCACGATCCGTACATTCTCGGCGCGGCGGCCGCAAACCCCAAGCGCGCCTGTGCTCCCACTCCGGCAGGAGCGCAGGGAAAACCGGCCGGGTCACTTGCTGGGGGGGCCTTCGGGACCGATACGGAGTCGCCGGAAAACGGCGCTTCGTTGCCGGGACTTGTACGCCTCGTGGCTGGCCTCGCCCTCCTCGTTCAGCGCCTCGCTGTCCGCGTCGAGGAGTTGGAACTCGCACAGCAGGTAGACGATGGGCCCGTGGGGCTCGGGTCCCTCGGGAGCCAGCTCCATGATGTGGGGCGGCACGCGAATCGGGACCTCGGTCACGAAGTGGATGACGCGATAGTTGGCGGCCGTGAAGCGGTTGTCGCGAGGGACGGGCGTGTTGGAGACGGACCCCTGGACGGCACCCAGCAGGTTTTGCAGGCTTGGATGCTGCTCGCAGAAGCGCCGGTACTCCAGCAGGGTGTTGGAACTCTGCTGAGGGACCACGTAGCTGAAGGGAAACAACCGCTCGGACAGGTAGAGCAAGACCGGGAGGACGTGGTCCTTGGTGCGGGTGACGATTCTGAATCGGAGCTTGTCGTAGAGGGCGGAGGCAGTCGCTTCTGGCTTGCTCAGCAGCTTGGTGTAGGTCGAATCCAGATTCTTGCGACCGCCGATGAACTCGGTGATCGGGAACCCCTCGCTCAGCATGCCGCCGATGACCCGGTAGACTTTCTCTTCCACCAAGTGGAAGAGGTCACGGTCACTGACGGGGAGGCAGAACAGGAGCTCCCGTCCCGCCATGTGGTTGATGATGTGCACGGCCTTCAGGATGGTGCAGGCGCACAGCTGACGGTGCCCCTTGCCTGAAGCCATGAGCAGCAGATCCTCTATGGATGAGCGCTCTACCGGCTTGGGAATGGCGAAGGAGAAATTGCGGCGGAGGTAGCTGATGGCCTCCGCCTTGACGTGCTCGAGATGGTTCCGATCGAGATCATCATCCACGTCGAACTCGTGGATGCGGACAAAGCTTCGCGCCTGGTCCAGACTCTGGAAATTGAGTCGGTGCCAGTCGATTACCGATCCCCCCCCGAGGATCAGTTGGAGCGCCTCGACGTCGTAGAGCGTCAGTGCATCGACGGCCTTGAGACTCTTGGACGCTCCGGGCTCTGACCGGGCGCGGGAGGATGGCGGCGGACGATCGGAGTGTTCAGTCAGTGACCGGTGTTGGAGGTCGTAGCATCGCCCGGTGCGGGTTTCCGTAGCGATACCGTCCCGAAAAAGATGCCGAGGGTCAGACCAAGAACGGCGATCTGAGCGCCGAAGGCACCATTTGAGGCCAGCAGGGGAAGGGGAAGAAGAGCCGCCAAGTACCAGGGGTTGAACTTCATTTGATCTCCACTGCGTGGTCGCTCTCGCCGAGCCGGAATGCGAGGCGAGGCGTCGAGTCACGTTGTGGTTGGGTGGGGGTCGTCGATCTGCCGAGTTGTGGCGGCCATTCCAGGCTCACCCACACGGTAATACCTTATGCTACAGTGTAGGATAATATGCCACACCCGCGCGTGGCGGGGCAACTCTTAGCCGGACTCGGTTCGGCCTTCAAGAGGATGCGACCGACCACCGTTATTTAAGTTGGCATGGGATTCAGGCCAGCGGGCCCGCTGGCGTGAGGCGGCGAGGGAGCACGGGGTCTGCTCAGTCGTCCGTGGGCGGGCGCCGTCGGTCTCTCAGTCCATGTCGTCGCGCAAGCTCGTAGAGATATTTTCGATCCATCCGGGCTTCGCGCGCGGCTGCGCTGAGGTTGCCGTTGTGGCGACTGAGTAGCCACTCGGCGTAGCTGCGTTCGAAATCCCGTTCGTACGCGCGGCGAGTCTCCCGATAGCTCTTTTCAGGACGAAACGACGGGGGACGAAGGTCGGGGACGACTTCAGCTGGATCGAGGTGTTCCTCAGGTGCGGGCGCGCCCTGCCTCGATTCGCCCTGCGCAGTGGACGAGCTGACTTCCGCCGCTGCTGCAGCTTCGGGAAGCGGGGGGCGATCGGGTGGCGATGAGCTGGTCACTGGGGCTCGGGCTCCAAGACGATTCGCGTCCGGCCACCGCCAAGGTTAACGCGACGGTGATGAGATGTCTCGGAGAGCGTTCCTCCGCCGCGCGTCCGGCGAACGACGACCTCTACGTCGTAGGGGCCATCTGGAGCCCGGAGCGAGTGGTGAACCGTCGTGGACGAGGCGGGCACGGCAAGGCGCACGCCACCGGCGTGCTCAGCATCCTCGACGCGGCTCCAGGTGAGGTCGACACCGCTGACCACCCCGCGCCCGGTCGGCAGGTCAATAACCAGCTGCTGGTCACTGGGCAGGGCCGGAAGCAGCTGGGTGAGAGCCAGAGCGATCCCGCCGGCAAGGAGCACCTTCGGCAGCACCCGCCGCCACGACCAGGCGGGGTTGGGGCCCGCCGGACAACTCCCATCGGACTCGGAGGAGGTGGCCACGTACGGGCGGGATGGAGGGTCAGTTGGAGGCACTGGGGGCAGGTGGTGCGGCGCTCGCCTCGGGTCTGGCGCTGGCTGGCGCCGCACCGCTGCTGGGGGGCGCGGTGGGCGGCGCTCCACCGAAGAGGCGTATCAATCGGACCAGCTCGGCTCGCGTGTCCTGGGGAAGATCGAACCCCGGCATTTTCCCGCGGCCGCTCTTGACGATGGAGCTGATCTCCTCATCGGAGCGGTTCTGTGTGGTGGCCGAAGTCAGATTCGAAACGCCCAGACTTGCGCCCATCGCGCCATCGCCTCGCCCCATGGGCCCGTGACAGGACACGCACTGGCTCTTCCATGCGGTGAGTGTCAGGTCGCTGACCCCGGGGATCTTGGGCCGGACTGGAGTTTGGCGGCCCTCGGCTCGAGTGGCCCCGGTTGGACTGGGCTCGCTGGTGTGATCGTGATCGGTGGCCCGCCATTCGCGGACGTCAGAAGGCTTGGAGTCACACGCTCCCAGCAACACGAGCAGGGCAGTCGCTGCCAACGTTCTGGTCATGCGGCGTCAGATAGCACGCGAGCCGGCGCCGGTCTTTGCGGACCGGGCCGGCTCTGCTTTACAATCCCCAGATCGGGCTATTCGAGAACCTTGCCACCACCCGTGGGATCTCGCCCCAGGTAGCGCTTCCCCTCGAGCTCCGCGATGTGGAACTCGGTGCGACGGTTCTGGGCCTTGCCGTCGGCCGTGGTGTTGTCGGCAATCGGCTTGGTTTCCCCGAAGCCGACGGCCAGCAGGCGCTTGGCGTCGACCCCGTTGTCGATCAACCACTTCTTGCACGTCAGGGCGCGACGGGCAGAGAGGTTCAGGTTGTCGGCATCGCTGCCCACGTTGTCCGTGTGGCCTTCGATGCGGAGCTTCGACACGCGCGGATTCTCTTCGAGGAACTGCTTGAGCTGCTGGAGCACTTCCTCGCTGCCAGCACCGGCCTTGAACGTGTCCTTGCCAGTGTCGAACACGATGTTGCCAGGAATGCTGACCTTGCCGTCCTTGACGGTCGCGTTCGACTTCTTGACCTCGGCGGGCGCCGGTGCAGGCTCGGCTGCGGGCTCGGGCGTCGGTGCGGGCGCCGGCTCGGGCGCTGGCGGCGGTGGTGGGGGTGGCGGCTGCTCTTCGCCGCCGGTCTTCGTGCTGGCTTGGAACGTGCAACCAGTCACGGCTGATGCCGCGAAGGCGGCCAAGACGATGATGTACGCAGCAGACTTTCGAACCATTTCCGGATCCTCCAAAGAAGCGGGCGGGTCAGCTCGGGAACGTGTCCGAAGATTGCCCCACCGAGTACGCAAGCGGTAGTCCAGGTTGTTGGGTCAGCGCAAGGCTGTGGCGAATGCCCCAGCTCGCGATACCCGGAATAGACGGGCGCGAACGCCGGCCTGTTCACTGCTACGCGATTGGGCCGAAGGGCCAAACTCTCGTTGGGCGCCGGACAGGGTGATTTCGGACCGCGCATCGGCCCAAGGTCCTGCGGCTGGATCTGGAGGCTCCCCGTGCCGTGAAGTGTTACGCCCGCGGGGATGCCGGCCGAGTTCGTTCACCTGCACGTACACACTCAGTACTCGTTCCTGGCGAGTACCGTGAAGCTGGCCGCACTCTGTGAGCGCACGGAGCAACTCGGCATGAAAGCGGTGGCGGTGACCGATCACGCCAACATGTTTGGCGCGATTCGGCACTGGAAGCTCTGCACGCGTGCCGGCCTGACCCCACTG
>CAZSVU010000343.1:0-9152 GCA_964610275.1 uncultured Polyangiaceae bacterium
CCCCCGCGTGCATGCGCGCGGGGGTTGCGCGTGGGAGGGGCCCCACCCCAAACGGTTCGCTCGCAGTGCACTTCCTCGCGGCGACCGACATTCGCGCTCCCCTATCTAGCGCTGGGGGCGCGTTCCCGAGAAGTGCAATCAGTATGCTAGAATTCGCAGCATGGTACGGATGCGGGGGATGATCCGGGGAAGCCGAAATTTCGTTCTGTGGCCGGGGCTACTCTTGTGCTTCTGCCTCTCGCAGTGCGCGAAGCCCAGCCAGCACGCACCGGCTGTCCAGCCTCCGGCTCCCGTCTCTGCCACCAAGTCCGAGCCGTCCGCCTCTCCGGCCCCGTCTGCCAGCGTCACACCGCCAAGTGAATCGCCTCCGCAGCAGAAGTGGGACATCGCCCGCTCCAGCTTGGCATTCACCGCAGCGATGTATCAGCAGCTGGCCGAGAGCGAATCTGGCAACTTCGCGTTCTCACCGGCCAGCATCCAGATGGCGCTGGCGCTGGCGTACGCCGGAGCGCGTGGCGAGACCGCCGCAGAGATGCGGCGAGCGCTGCAGCTCCAGGGCGAAGACGACGCGATGCACCGCGCGTTCTCCGAGCAGATGGCGCGCTGGAACGCCGACGACACGGGGCTGGAGCTGTCGGTGGCGAACCGGATGTTCCTGGACGACGCCTTCACGCCCCTCGAATCCTTCTCGCAGTTGGCATCCGAGCACTACGAGGCGGGCGTGGAGCGAGTTCCCTTCCAAAGCAAGCCCGAGCGGGCGCGCACCGTGGTGAACCAGTGGGTGCTCAAAGCGACGCGAAGCAAGATCAGGGAGCTGCTTCCCAAAGGCAGTCTGGGCGATGGAACCAAGCTCATTCTGGCAAACGCTGTCTACCTCAAGGGGACATGGGAGCACCCGTTTCGGCCGCGCGCGACGCGCCCCCAGACGTTCTTTCCCGCATCGGGCGCGCCCGTCCAGGTGCCAATGATGTATCAGAGGCGTGCCTTTGGCTATGCGGTACTGCCCCAACAAGGTGTCAAGTTGCTCGAGATGCCCTACGAGGGAGAGGACCTCTCGATGCTGGTCATCCTGCCCGACGCGGGCAAGATGCATAGCACCACCGAGAGGCTTTCTGGCGAAGTGCTGCAAGCGTGGACGGGTGCGATGAGTGGGGAAGGGGAGGTCGAGGTTGGGATCCCTCTTTGGAGGATCGCCCCGAGCGGCTCTACTAGGCTCAAGGGGCCGCTTCGGGCCTTGGGCATGCGCTCGGCTTTCGACCCAGGGCGAAGTGATTTCAGCGGAGTGGACGGGACACGCTACCTGGTCATCAGCGACGTCTATCACCGGGCCCTTGTCGAGGTCGACGAGAAGGGTACTGAGGCCGCCGCGGCAACTGGCGTGGTGGCGGTAGCGGGGGCTGAAACCACCGGTCGAACATTCATCGCCAACCGCCCCTTCCTGTTCCTGATTCGCGATCGCAAGACCGGCGTGATCCTGTTCATGGGGCGGGTGTCGGATCCCCGGTCGACGTAGCGGGGCGGGGAAGCTAGCGCCCCCCGCGTGCGACTCACGCTTCGTCGACCTCGCCGGCCTGGCTCACCAGGAACGAGAACTGCCGCGCCCCGCTGGTGACCGTGACTTCGATCGTGTCCGCGTCCTGACGCTCGAACGAGAGGCCCAGGGACTTGTCGAACGGGGTGGCGAGGGTGTAGCTGCCGGCCTGAGGCACGGGGTCGACCCAGCGCATTTGCACGCCGTCGATGGCGAGCTCCCAGTGACCGGCCTGGCCGTCCCAGGTGCGGGTACCGTCGACCTGAATGCCTTCGAGGATTCCGCCCGCCAGCGCGCGTTGCGTGCGATCGCCGGTGCCGGTGCCGGTGCGGCCATCGCTCAGGCGCGTCCAGTCGAGCTCGTGCACGACGTGGCGCGTCTGGTCGGCCAGGCTCCAGGTGACCGTGGCCTCGCCGGTCACGCTCAGACGCTGGTTGCTGAGCTCGTCCCAGGTGTGGTTGACCACGACCTCGGCCTCCTCGTTCCGGCTTACCGTGATGGTGTGCGTGCCCGAGTAGGTTTGTCCGTTGTAGGTGCACTCGCCGGGGAGGGCGCCGTACTCCACCACCAACGTTCCCGGCGAGAGGGTGATTTCGGCGCAGGGTAGCTGCGATTCGATGAAGGCACGGAGCTCTTCTGCGGCCGCCTCGACCGCCTGCCCGATGGTGAAGTTGGTGGAGATCTCGATGGTGCCCGAGGTCAGCACTTCGGCTTCGGCGGAAATCGAGGACTCCTCCAGTGCCTGCTGCGCCTCGCCCTGCGTGAGCGGCTCCTCTCGCTCCTTCGGGCACCCGGTCAACACCAACGGCAACACTGCAATGAGCAAGCTCCGAGCCTTCATGACGACCACCTCCAGCTTCCAACGTGGGATCGATTCACCAAGCCAACACCGTGCTCTGCCGAGTCCAACGCAGAGTTTTCGAGAGGAACGCCAATCATGTCACGCCGCCCGGAGATCTCAAAGCGCTGGCGAGCTCGGGACCGTCAGGGCCGGCGTACCCGCGAGTCGGTGCTTCCGCTCTGACTGCACTGGAGCTCGTCGACCGTCATGCCCATCCGCCAACTTCAGTCGGCCCAACGCCCTCGGCGGAGCCATGCGAGACCCCAGTGCTCGATCAGAACCGGTAGTCGATGCGAGCCAAGAGCAGCGCCCCGAAGTTGTAGGCGCCGTGAATGGCGATTGCAGCGACGAACCACGGTGTGGCAATGCCGAACCGTGGGCGTCGGTGCTGCTGCCAGATGAGACGCCACATCCGGGTGAGCCCGAGCCCAGCGAGCAGGGAGCATCCCACGTGCAGGGCCACACATATCGTCCAGCGCCAGGTGACGAGCAGTTCCGAGGGAGTTGCGATGTAGGCATTGAGGTAGAGTAGATTCTCAATCGCCGCGAAGGCCAGGCTACCCCCCAGCGCAGCGAGCAAGATCTGGGTGGAGGAGCTGAACCAGTAGGGCCGCCGCTCCACGACCAGGAGAGGTAGCCCGACCTTGGGCACCTCTTCGGCAAGCGGACCGAACACGGTGAGCCGCAGCAGCGCGAACGCCGTCTCGCCAGACGTGGTCACGGCACCGAACACCGCGAACGGTCCAGCCAGCAAAATCGCCGCGGCGGTGAGCACCCAGGTGAAGACCGGCGTCGTCCGTTGCCGCCCCCGCTCGATCCAGCTGGCGTAGTCGAGACCGTCTGGTGAACGAGAAGGCGCCAGAGCCCGGTCCAGCACGGGTTCGTCCCACACGCTGTGCAGGACGCGCTGCTCCTCGGTGGCAGGGCCAGGCGCAGCCGCCGTGCGTTCGGAAGGGTCTGCTTCGATGCGTCCGCCGCCGAGATGCGGCTCGTGAGCGATGCTGGGGTCGTGGGACGGCTTGCTCACGCCACTCCCTACGGAAGCGGCGAGGTCTGCCGTTTGGAGACGTAGTAGGCCGTGGCGCTGGCCAGTATCGTGACCATGGGTACGCCGCGCCGCGTGGTGCTGCCACCGATGTCGGCAGGTTCCAGGCGCACGTTGCCCAGCGCGTTGTAGCCCTCGGCCCGCGCCTGCTGGATCAAGCGCATCAGGGCCTCACGCCGGCCTCGAATCATCAGCGTGCCAAAACTGCGCATCTCCCCGCCGAAAATCTGTCGCAATGACGCCAGGAAGCTCTTGAGATAGTCCGAGGCGATGACCACCTCCGCCACCACCAGCCTGGGCGGGTAGGGCCCGGCGCAGGCATCGGGAAAGGACTTGAGATCCGTCACCAGGACGTCGCGGTGTTGCGCCTCGCGCGCTTCGAGTGACCTGAGGTGGCGACGCTCCGCCAGGCTTCCGGCAATCAGGCCGAGCAGTAGCAGCCCGACCACGATGACCAGGTTGACGATCGCGCCCATGGGTCAGCCCTGAGCCGGGGTGGCCACCACCGCGGTTCCGTAGGCGTACAGCTCTGCCGCTCCTGCCGTCACGGCACTGGTGCTGAAACGCACGTTCACGACAGCATTGGCGCCCAGTTGCTGTGCCTGCGCCATCATACGTTCCATGGCCTGGCGACGTGATTCCGTGAGCAGCTCGGTGTAGCCCCTGAGCTCGCCGCCGACGAGGTTCTTCAGCCCGGCCATGATGTCCCGCCCCGCGTGCTTTGCCCGGACCGTGTTGCCCTGGACCAACCCGAGCACGCGGTCGATGCGATAGCCCGGAATTGCCTCGGTGTTGACGATGATCATTCCGGCGAGACTACCACGACCGACAGTCCGTGGGAGCTGTTCTGGTACCCCGGCCTCGGTCAGCCTGGCCCCCAGCCAACGCGATGCCAGGGTCCGAAGGAGCATCCGGTCGCGACGCAGCGAAAAGACTCACCGCCCGGCATCCCGCCCGGAGGCGGGGAGACGTCGTGGAAGGTCGCGCCTCCATCGAAAGTTTCGCGCAGCTCCTGGTGCTCGGTGATGAGCACGGCGCGCTCCCCGAAGTTGCTCAGGCGACCGCGGAGTTGCCGAAACTGGATGGTGTCGTCGGTTCGAATCTCGAGGACGCCGGGAGTCTCCCCTGAAACCAGAAGACGCAACGTGCCGTCCTCGGTGGTGAGCGAGTCCAGGCGAACGGTACTCTCGGGTAGGCTGCCCCTCTCGATGCGGCGGACTCTTCCGCCGAGGGGGTCGACGATGACCAGATCTACGCTGCCTTCGAGCCAGACGAAAGAGTAGACCGACCCATCCACCGAGGAAACCGGAACGGCGTGGTGAGTCCGGGTGGTGAGTCCCTCGGGGTCGGCAGGGATGGGCAGATCCACCCAGGTCCCATCGCGCCGTCGAATACAGAGCGCGCCGGGGTGCTCCTGACCATTGCAGCGCCTGGCCAAGGCCAGCGGGGCGTCGGCACCGGCATCGCCGAAGTGCATGGTGTACACCCCCTCGATGGTCCGCTCGAGCACTGGCCTGCTGGCAGGGGTGTCGATGCGAAAGAGCGCCATCCTCTGCTGGTCGTTGCAGCCGATGAACGCCGGCAGCCCACCCCGAAGGGGAAAGCAGTTGTGGTGTCCAGCGAAGACACCCGGATGGGTGGTCTCCACGGCGCCGGTCTTCGCGTCCAGCACCAGCAGGTCCGCGCCGCTCACGGCCAGCGCCCTGTCGGCACCCAACGTTACGGTCAGCCCGCCGAGCAAGCGGTCGGCGACCGAGCAGGGCCGGCGCGGTCGCAGGTGAGCTGGTCGCAGGTCGGAGAAGGCAAACGTGTTGACCGAATCCACCACTGGACCGACTTCGGTAGGACGCGACAGTCGACCTTCGGCGTCGATACGCTCCGTCCGATCTCTGGACCGAGCCAAGATGCCCACGCCGTCATAGGCCAGATACTCGATCCCTTCGGTCGGGAGCTTCTGGAACGGTGCTCCTTCGCTGGTCGATACGAAGACTTCGCCGTTCCCGTTCAAGACGGCGACCACGCCTTCAGGCGAACCGAAGAGATCGACGACGCCTTCGACGGGCAACGCGAGTCTTTTCCCTCCGGGCAACGAGTACAGGGCAGGTGGGTCTGGTGGCGCGTTGATGAAGAGCTGAGCATGGCCCACACCGATGCGCGCGTCGCCCCAGTGGAACTCGGCGACCAGGTGCAGCGGCGCGTCGAAGTGTTCGGCCCAGCGTGCGGCGCCCCTCCCCAGAAAGAGCCAACCACCGCCCAGCACGTCGGGAATGCGGCAGGGACCCCCGAGATGGGTGAGCGGGGTGGTGTCGATGAGCGACGTCTCCCCCTGGGTGATCGCGATGCGTCGGCCCGCCACGACGGCGCCGATCCGTCCGTCGCCCAGGTCGATGAAGCTACAGGAGGGCAAGTAGTGCGGCGCCCACGCCGCCGCCCCCGCCGGCGCGGGACGGGGGACGGCTGGGGCGGCGCTCGTGGCGGGCACCGCAGGCTCCGCGGGCGGCGGATGCTGGCAACTGCCGACGCCCCAGACCAGGATCACACCGGCCCCAGCGATCGCTTGGCGCAGTGCGGCCCTCAATGAGGTTGAGGCGACCTGGTCCGACTTCAGCATGCCGGACAGCATAGTCCCAGCGCCATGAAGGATCATTCCGACCGTACCGTAGCCGGAAGCTCGATCGGCGAAACAGCGGTGAACGGCGGCTTCGAGACGCTCGCTGCCGGTCAGCTGCGGTGCAGCTGGTCGAGGGGAGGCGTGGCGGAGCTTCGACCCGCCGCCACCGGTGCTTGGCCGTCTCCACCAAGTTGGCGCCGGCCGCACCCGCGCTTCGGTTCTGGTTACGCCTGCGTTCGGCCTTGCGTCACGCTGGTGCCCGTGAGCACGACAGCGCTGCAAACGCGTTGAGCGAGACCTGTCGATGAGCTAAGCCAAAGTCCTGGCAGTCGTCTCGAGTCCGGCTGGCTCGCCTGGTGGACGTGACGAGCAACCGTGCCGACGTGGTGCGTGGTGCTTCAAGCGTTCGACCAGCCTGTGCCGGTCGGTGGGGCACCGGAGCGTGGCGCTGCCTGACCGGCGACCGGGAGCGCGTACGAAAACGGAGAGGACATGCACGATCGAATCGCTTCGCGCACGCAGGTGCGTTTGGTGCTGGACCTGTTCGAGCTAAAGTGGTCCGTCCGACTCCGAACCACGCTGCAGTGGGGCGTGGCCCTGATGCTGCTCGGTTGTTCGGAAGGTCAGGGGACACTCGCCGCCCCTGGCGTCGGTGGAGCCGGTGCGTTCGACCCGCACGCAGGCGCAGCCGGCGCGGAAGACGCGAACGCAGGCGCAGCCGGTGCGGCAGGCAGCGCAGCAACGAGGCCGATCGAGTACGACGGGCTGAATGGCCTGGCCCGTAACCCCATCATCAGCCACGTTTTCACGGCCGATCCCTCCGCCAACGCCTTCGAAGGAAGGATCTACGTCTATGCATCGCACGACCTGGATGACCAGGACGGCTATGACATGTACGACTATCACGTCTTCTCTTCAGATGATCTCGTCAACTGGCAAGATCACGGGGTAGCTTTCGACGCCCACGACTACTCCTGGGTCCACCACTTGTATGCCCCGGATGCTGCCTACAGCGCGGCGACTGGGAGGTACTACCTGTACTTTCCGAACGGTGGCAGCAACATCGGTGTGGCGGTCTCCGACCGCCCCAGCGGACCGTTCGTGGACGCCCTGGGGGGGGCGCTGATCAATCGGAATACGCCTGGCGTCGAGGACGTGGACTGGATCTTCGACCCGAGGTGCTTCGTCGACGACGATGGCCAAGCCTACCTCTATTTCGGCGGCGGCGACATCGACACCGGAGACAACGCCCGCGTGATTCGGCTGGGCGAGGACATGATCAGCCTGGCGGACGAATCTGCCACCACCATCAGCGCGCCGGACTTTTTCGAAGCGGCCTTCATGCATGAACGGGACGGCAGATACTACTTCTCGTATTCGACGACGTTCGCCAGCGGGACTGCAACCATCGACTACATGGTGAGCGACGACCCGATGACGGGGTTTGAATACGCCGGGACGATTCTGCCGAACCCCACTGGGAACAACAACGGCAACAACCACCACTCCATCGTGGAGTACGAGGGAAGCTGGTACATCGTCTACCATAACCGCGTGCTCGCGAGACGCGACGGGTACTCGGACTACCAACGCAGCATCACGCTGGATCGCCTGACCCACAACGACGACGGATCCATCGCGGAGGTCCCCGCAGCGATGGGGGAGGTTGCTCAACTGCGCAACCTCGACGCTTTCTCGCGGCTGGAAGCCGAAACCCTGGCCGATCAGCGCGGCATCGAGGTGGAGTTCGCCGAGGACGGTGGCACGCGCGTGGGAGTGACCGTGACCGAGCTCCACGATGGGGACTGGATTGGCTACTCCCAGGTGGATTTCGGCGACGGTGCCGCCAGCTTCCGGGCGAGAGTTGCGGCGGACGCTTCCGCAGGGGGCAGCATCCAGATCTACGTGGATGGATGCGATCGGTTTTCCAATCTCCCGGGCGTCCGCATCGGAGCGTGCGCGGTGAGCCCGACCGGAGGCTGGCAGACCTGGGCCGACACCGAATGCGACATCGAGCCGACCACGGGTGTGCACGACGTCTACCTCCGCTTCTCCGGGACCGGGACCGAACCGCTGCTCAACCTCGACTACTTCCAGTTCGAGTGAAGTCGGAGTCACCACCCCGGGACGGGGGTGCCGACGACCAGGCAATGGTGCTCGCGACGATATTGCCTTCGGCCACCGTGCCGGCGGAGGGTCCTCCGGCCCCCCAAGAGTGACCTCTTTGCCGTTGGCCACCAGGAGAAGCGAGCAGATCTCAGTCGCGAGAACGGGTACGCGAACGCGCTGGCACGCATGTTGCTAAAGGTGGCCAGCGACCCCCCCTTGTGCATTGGAGAACGACCGAGATGCCATCGCTTCGAGTTGTTGCTTGTCTACTGTTTGGCTGCTGTTCGCTTGCCTGTGACCGGGAGTCGAGCTCTTCCGAAGGCCACGTGTCTGGGAATGCCGGCACAGCTGGCACAGTCGCCGAGGCCAGCACTGGTGGCACACTCAGTGCCGGCGCAGGTGGGGATCCATCGACACCCCAGGGCACGGGCGGCGCCGGCACTGCCGGTGACGGCACCGGCGGCGCGGGAACTGGCGGATCAGGCACTGCCGGCATGGGCGTTGGCGGCATGGGAACCGGCGGCGCGGGAACTGCGGGTGACGGCACGGGCGGCGCAGGCACCGCGGGTGAGGGCACGGGCGGCGCAGGCACCGCGGGTGAGGGCACGGGCGGTGAGGGCACCGCGGGTGAGGGCACGGGCGGTGAGGGCACCGCGGGTGAGGGCGGAGGCAACACGGCTGGGGGTGGGGCTGGGGGTCAGGGAGGCGCTCTGGCGTTCGGCGGAACTGCCGGAGAGGGCGCCGGTGCTGGCGGTGCGCACGCGGGAGCGGGTGGCCTCGAGATCGGCCCCACCACCTGTCCGGCAGAGATCCCCGAAGATGGTAGCGCGTGCTTGGGAGACACCTATTGCTACTTCGACATCGAAGGCGACTGTCCACAGACCTGCGATGCCTTTGTGGAGGCCACCTGCGAAGGGGACCAGTGGACGCTCGCTGGCGACACCTGCGACTGCCAGGCCAGCTAGTGCCCTGTCTCGGAAGTAACAATCCATGAACGCGCCGTACCGCATGATTG
>CAZSVU010000344.1:0-8911 GCA_964610275.1 uncultured Polyangiaceae bacterium
GGAGCGCGACTCGATGGTGGGTGCGTCGACTTCTCTGTCCATCGCTGGTGGTCGTCGTCCTGACTGCCCTGCTCGCGGGTTGCGGTTCAGGCGCTCGCAATGCACCCAACTCGCCGGGCGGATCTGCTCGCGAGCCTCCCCCGGACCGAGTTCACTTCACCTACGGATCACTCAGCATCGTGAAGGAGGGCAACCAGATCCACACACTGAAGCTGAAGACGCTCTACTCCACCATGCCCATGCCAGAAGGGACGCCTCCCGAGTCCGGCGTCGAGAGCAAGCAGCCCCTGGAGCCAGACGTGTTTGCCGACATCTGGGACCAGCTGCGCAACTTCGATTTTGGCCCGTACGCGGATCTCGGACCCGACGATTTCCGGAGTCTCGAAGACCCCTGCGATGCCGCCTACTCCGCGTCCCTGTCCCTGCACGTCGATGGGCACGAAGTGCTCGACATCGCCCTTCAATCCGGGCCGCTGAAGGACGCTGCGCTGCAGGCGAGGCTGGATGAGCTATACGAATCCATCGACCGCATCCTGCGCACTGAAGGAGCCAGGCAGGGAATGCCACAGGTGGGAACGCCACAGGACCTCGTTCTGAACTTCGGGCGGACCCGCCTCGTCAAAGGGCCGGAGGGTTCGTACATCTATCAGTACTACCTGTTTCCCCCCGAGAGCGAGGTCCTGGCTCAGCGGTTGCCGCGTCTTCAGACGCTGGCGGAGACGCACCCGGATCGTCTGCAGGTCACCCAGTCCAGCCTCCAAATCACCATCGACGAAGCTGACTTCAGCGAGCTGTGGCAGGAACTGAAGGCGGTGGACATTGCTCGCTTCAGCCGGCTCCAACGCAGTGACTTCCTCTTCCGGAAACAGCGTGTGACCTATGAGTTCTTCCTGGTGGTGGACAGTCGGCAGTTCATCCACTTGATGTACACCGATCGAGAAATCGTGCCGAACGTGGTCGCCCCCATGGTCCGCATCGAGCGCCTCCTCGACGCCAAGGTCTGGCAGAAGGTCCAGCAACTGGAACGTACGGGGGGGCACCCGACCCGCCGCGAGCTCGCGGAACACGCGTTCGCGCCGGCGCCCGTCTCGACTTCCGCGCTCGCGCGTTTCGGCTGCCGCATCCCATGCGCGTCCTGACCTACGTCTATCCGGGATGGCACCCCATCCCCGAGCGCGACGTCACATTTCATCCGGGCTTCACCGAGTGGGAGCTGGTGGAGGCGGCGACGCCTCGCTTCTCCAGCCATGCGCAGCCACGACTGCCGCTTTGGGGGCGCTACGACGACCGCGACCCGGCAGCGGTCGGGCGCCGGATCGCTTTGTGCCGCGATCATGGCATCGACGGGATGGTCTACGCCTTCTTCTGGTGCCGTGGAAAACGCGTCTTTCAAGACGCGCTCGACCTCGGATTCCTCAGGTCGACCGAAAGCCAGCGGTTTCCGTTTGCGGTGATGTGGGCGAATCGCATGCCCCGCCGGGTCTTGCCCGTGCGCCGCGCGGACGCACCGGTCATCGCCCCGGAGCGGCGCGTCTACTCGGATGAAGACGACTTCGTAGCGCTCGTCCGCTACCTGGCGCAGCGCTACTTCGTCCGTGACCATTACCTCCGGGTGCAGGGTCGCGCGTACTTCTCGATCTTCGACGCCACGTTCTTCTTGCGCGAGCTGGGAATCGAGTCCGCCACGCGGGCGATCGCGCAAGCACGCCAGATGCTCCGCGCCCTGGGGCTCCCGCCGCTCCACCTCGCAGCCATCGATCCACAGAGCGACGTCATCGCGGACCTCAGTCGAATCGGCTTTGACAGCGTCACGCACTACGTGCTCCTGCCCGATTGGAAAGGGCCGTTCCAGCAGAACTACGCCGAGCGGGCGGCTGTGCGCGCAGCCGAATGGCCCCACGTCGCTCATGCCGCTGAGCTACCCTACCATCCGTCAGTGGCGCCGGGGTGGGATGCGTCGCCCCGCGGCGCCGACTTCGGCCCGGAGCGTCCACGCAAGTACCCGTGGTGGCCCGTCGTCGTGGGCGAGCACCCAGAAGCATTTCGAGTGGCCGTCGGGCGCGCTCTGGCCTACGTCCGCGACAGCGACCTGTCAGAGGATGCCCGCCTGGTCTTCATTGCCTCGCTCAACGAGTGGACTGAAGGACACTACTTGGAGCCGGATAAGCGTCACGGCCTGGGCTGGATCGAAGCTGTGCGCGATGCGCGTGCTGGGAGGCTATGATAGCGACAGCTCGCGTGTTTTCCAGCTGCCGCGTCGGAAGAGCACGAAGGCGACCACCGTGGCGAGGCAGTAGGCGCCGGTGACGACGTAGAAGACCCCGTTCTGCGCCAAGTCGAGGGTCACCACCAGGAAGTATGCCAGCGGCAGCTTGACGAACCAGAAGCAGATGATGTTGACCAGGGCGGATGTCCGCGTGTCACTTGCTTCGGCGAAAGCCGCGACCAGCACCATCTGCCAAGCGTAGAAGACGTAGCCCGTGGCGATGATGCGCAGACAGCTCGCGGCCATCTCCTGCACTTCCGGTTGTGACGCGAACCACCCCGCCATCGGGCGAATACTGATTCCATCCGCATCTCCAGCATCATGGGGATGGCGAGCAGCGCCATGCCCTGCCGGAGGCTGCCGCGGGTGTAGTCCCGCTCCCCCTCTCGAAGCGACTCCCAGAACACGGCGGCCCCTTCCCGCCAAAGCGCGACCGAGGACCGCCACATGGGGCGAACGTAGTGCAGCCCCTGGGAGCTCCACAGCGAGGGCTTTCTACCGCGCCGGTAGAATTCCGAGCTGGTCGGCTGCATCCCTGGCGATTTCTGCACCGAGGCGATCCGTTTGCACGGTTCGTGCAACGGACCTAGTGAGGCAACCGCGCCGTGCCGCGGGATCGGAGGCCACGTGGTTCATCGAGGCATCGTTCGATATGCGTCCCTGTTGGCCGCCATGGGTACCGCTTGGGGGTGCAGCGGTGGCGATGATTCAACGCCGGATTCGAGCGGCCTGGGCGGAGCGTCGACGTCCGCTGGAGGAACGAGTGGTACGGCGGGTTGTCCGACTGGCCAGATGCCGTGCGGTGATACTTGCGCGTTGATCGCCAGTGACCCGCTGAACTGCGGGGAGTGTGGGCGGATCTGTGACGCAGGCCAGAGCTGCGTGGGCGGAGTCTGCACGTGCCCGGACGGGACGACCATGTGCGCCGGAGCGTGCATCAACATCACGCAGGACGCGAGCAACTGCGGCGGCTGCAATGTGCAGTGCGGGTCCGGCCAGATGTGCTGGAACGGCCAGTGCCAATGCCAGGCAGGGCTCACCGATTGCCCAGGCGGCTGCGTGAACCTGACCAGCGATGGGAACAACTGCGGCAACTGCGGCCAGGCCTGCGTGGCGGGACAAGTGTGCTCAGCCGGTAGCTGCACCACGGACTGCACCGTCCCCGGGCAGACTGCGTGTGGAACGAGCTGCGTGGATCTGACGAGCGATGTGCTCAACTGTGGCACCTGCGGCACTCAGTGCCCAGCCAACCAGGTGTGCACGGCAGGCATCTGTGCATGCTCGGCAGGGCTGACGGCGTGCAACGAGCAGTGCGTCGACATGACGACCGACCCGCTCAACTGCGGCGCCTGTGGCAACGCCTGTGCTGCAGGCGAGAGCTGCATCGGCGGTGCCTGCGTCGGCGGCACAGGAGGCGCTGGCGGCAGCGGCACTGGCGGCACGGGAATGGGTGGTGACGCCTCGGGCGGCAGCAGCACCGGGGGGGACGGCGCTGGCGGCGTCGGCACTGGCGGCGTCGGCACTGGCGGTTCCACGAACGACTGCCCGACTCCCAACCCCGACTTGTTTGCGATCGGCATGGACCTGTCGTTCACAGGGTCGATGCCAGCCTCCACCCGGGCTACTCAGCTCGAATCCTACAAGGAGCACGGCATCAACTACATGCGCTTGCGGACCTTCGTCGACCCCCGCGCCTCCGATGGATACGACCAAACCAGTGGCAACTGTGATCTGGCACACACCATCGAGTTCGGCAGACAGGTCAAGGAAGCTTGTATGGGCCTCTTGATCGACTTCCACTACAGCGACAACTGGGCCGATCCGGGCAAGCAATGCGTGCCGGAGCCCTGGCAGGGCTACACGACTATCAGTGAGCTCGAGACGGCCCTGTACGACTACACGCGCGACGCCATCGAGCAGCTGATCGCAGGTGGCGCGCGGCCCGACGTGGTGCAAATCGGCAACGAAATCACGCCCGGCATCCTGATTCACCTCTGCGACTCCGAGGGCCTGCCGTACGCGGGCATCGCCGGCTACAACGACGTCAACGGCGCTCTGTACTTCTGGTCTTCCACCGACCAAGGTGCGCCCCCCAGCGGCGGCCCCTCCCCCGGCGGCTGGACCAACCTGGGGGTCCTCTTGAACGCCGCTGCGAGCGGCGTCCGAGACGTGGACTCCGGCATCAAGATCGCGCTGCACCTCGACCGGTGCGACCAGCTCGGGACCAGCGAGAACTTCATCGACCGCGCGCGAGGTGAAGGCGTTCCTTTCGACGTCTTCGCCGAGTCCTGCTACACCGGAACGCAGGGTCAGCCCTCGGACTGGGAAGCGACGTTCAACTCGCTCTCGAGCTCCTACCCCGACCTGGAGCTCATGGTTGCCGAGTACAGCGGCGAGGTGCGCGCGGCCAACGACGTCGTCTTCAATCTCCCCAACAATCAGGGGATCGGCACCTTCAGCTTCACGCCCAACGTGTCCGGCGCCAACGCGGCGATCTACGACCAGATGGCGATCGACTACGCCAGCCGACTTTGAGCCACGAATTGCCGAGTCCGCCGGACACCGGTCATCCCGTGGGGCTGCCGCCGCAATCAGACTGGGGGAACGCGAGCAGGGTCCCCGGTCTTGCTCGCGTCACTGCGAGCGACACCCCGTGGCTACTTCTCCGCGTAGGGGTCTTCGAAGTAGTCTTTGCACTCGCACTCCGGGCAGGTCATGCCGATGACCGAGACCTGGTGCGCTTCCGAATCGCAAGCCGCCTTGGTTTCCGCTTCGAGCAGGTCCGGGCGCGGCTCACCCTTCCACTTGCAGTGGGTGACCCACGTGTGGGACGGACACGGCCGATGCTCCTTGGCCTTCTCGGCCAGGACCTTGTCGGCCTGCTCTCGAAGGTAGCCCTCCAGCTTCCCCAGAGCGGCCTTGCCCGACTCGCTATTGGGGTCGGCTTTCACGGCCGCTTCGCACGCTTCGCGTGCCTCCGCCAGCTTCTTGGAGGCTTCCAGCTGCACGCACTGCTCGAAGGGCTCCTTGGCCTTGTCGGTGCCGCACGCCGCAATGCCCACCGCCAACGCCAGCAGGACTCGCCTGCTCAGACCGGTGGAGACGTGAACTCGGGTCATCTGCGGTGCGGTCATGTTGGTACCTCCGGTGGGTCGGGTGCGCAGTTTCGGTGTCTTTGGCCGGCAAATCAAGGGTATCCCTCCGCCATCCCGCCGCGCGGCCGAGGGATACGGGAAACGTGCCACCCCAGGGATGCCTGGGGCGGGCTGCGCTGGATGTTGGTGCCCCCGGCGCCTCAGTACGATTCGCACAGCGTGCGGCGAAAACTCGTGCAGGCTTCGTCTTGCCAGCCATCCACCGTGAGCACCAGGCAGTGGCCGAACCCGATCGTGCCGCCCGCGTTGCCGTCGGGCTCGCCTGCCATCCACGCGGCAAACGCACTGCCCACTGCGACGCCAGTGGGCCCCCCGGTCCAGAACTGCGTTCCGTCGTACCGGTACCACTCGCCCTCGGTGGAGACATCGGTCCCGCCGAGCCACACCCAGGACGACGAGCTGGCAAAAGCCAAGGCATACGCGAAGTCGTGTTCGGCCTGGCTGTCCAGAAACGCGAGGTGCATCCCCTGCTCCTCGCATTTGATCCTTCCCTCGTCCCAGGTGTAGTTGCGCTGATCGCACAGCATGTAGCCGTGCGCGCCGAATTCGGTTCCGCTGCATTGCGACGGGCACGCTGCACCTTCATCAATCTGGGTGTCGCAGTTGTTGTCGCGTCCGTCGCACACCTCCGGAGCGCCGGGCGTGCACTGGTAAGGCGGTGCGCCTGCGGCGCCCGCCATGCCGCCCGTGGCGATCCTGCCGCCTGCTCCCGGAGCACCTGCTGCACCCCCCGGACCGACGGCGCCCACACCTGCCGTGCCACCGGTGCTGACGCTTCCACCGGCGCCTGGAGCGCCGCCCGCGCCGGACGTGCCGCCTACGCCGACAATGCCGCCGCTACCGACCGAGCCACCCAGATTCGCGTCGGCTCCAGCCGCGCCGGCCGTGCCGCCCACGTTGGTGGGGCCGCCGGCCGTACCGCCGACGCTGGCGGGGCCGCCGGCCGCGCCGCCCGTGCCACCCGCGCCGACCGTGCCACCTGCGCCAGCCGTGCCGCCCACGTTGGTGGGGCCGCCGGCGCCGCCGACCACGCCACCCATGCCGACCGTGCCACCAGTACCCGCCCGACCACCCACGTTGGCGGGGCCGCCAGCCGCGCCTGCCGTACCACCCATACCGACCGCGCCAGCGGCACCAACCGTGCCGCCCGCCGGCGCCATTGCTTCACCGGCCGAGCCGACCGCGCCTCCGGGGCCGGACGCTCTGCCCCCGCTCTGGGAGGGCTCCAACAGCAGCTCTTGGATTCCGATGCGACCGCACCCGGTCACTGCCGGCAGCAGTACTGCCGAGGCACTCAGCGCCATTGACCAGGCACGCTTGGACATGACTCATTCCATCCGGTGATCACACGCTCAAACAACCTATCATGAGCCGATTCCCGGCACGCCGCAAGCACCGTAACGGGGCGAGAACGCGACCTGTCAGCCAGCGCTGACCGAGATCGAATCGAGATTGTAGGTGCCCGTGGGACCGTCGACGAAGACGCGTAGTGCTTGAACGCCGGCGGCTAGCGGCACGGAGCTCGCGACGGTGGCCGTGCTCCAGCTGGGCGAGCTGCCGGTAGCAGCAAGCGTCACATCAGTGGTGACATCGCTCCCACCCACGGCGAATCGGATCGTTCCTGCGCTCGTGGATGCAGCGTACCTCACATCAAGTCGATACGTACCACTGCTGGGGACGTATACCGTGTAGGTGACCCACTCGCCCGCGTCGAGGTCACCAAGATACGGCCCGTCGGCGCCGCAGAAGATGTCCACGTCGTCGCTACGATACTGCCCCCCCGAGTTGCCCGCAGTGCTGTCGTGGTAGGTGTGCCCCTCCCCGTTGATGGGGAAGTGATCGTAGTGCTCGGCTTCGATCGTCCCAGGAAGCACATTCATGCCGAACACCGGCAGTCCCTGCAAGAACCCGGTGATCGGATCCCCCGCGCAGAGCACCGGTCTGCGGAACGTCAGTCCACCCCAGCCCGGATGATCCAAGGTCCACCCGGTCCCCTCGTAGCCCGCCTCCTGGATGGAGACGTCCCGAGACCGCTCCGTCCACAGCGTCTCGGATGCAGGCAGCCCCATACGCACCTGGAAGTGCGCCAGCGGCTGTTCGTACACCGGGCGCTTGCCTGGAACATCCCCACGGCTGAGGGTCACGAAGTCGCTCTCGAAGTAAGGATTGATCGACTTGGAAAGCCAGCGTCCCGTTCGGTCGGTTCGCTGGATGAACTCACTGCCCGTGGGCTCCCAGGGATTCGGTTGGTCCGGAAACGCCGTGATCAGCGAAGTGTTGTACCTGCCCGTGAACTCGAAGCCTTTGAGGATCCGGTTGTCCAGCGCGTTCCAGACTCCGTCGCCCTGGTTCCAGGCCACCTCGGCAATGCCGGCCACTATGCCCAAGCCGAAGAAGGCGTGCTGCTGATCGCGCGAGCTCTCCTGGCACTGCCCGTTCTCCCAGATGTAGTGCTCGAGCACTCCGTTGTAGCCGTAGTCGGGCGTGCTGCTCTGGGGACTGTACTGGTAGGTGGTGAAGTATTGGTTGTCGTCAATCTGCGCGCCCGAAGGAGCTGGGCCCGACGCGTACGGCAGGTCGTCAGATCGATGCGGCTCACCCTTGAAATAGCGCAGGGCGCGATCGAACAGGACGCGGTTGTCGAAGAACACACCCATGCTGATCATCGCCCGCCAGGCGATGAGATCCTGGTTGCCGTGACGCCCCGGGTCCCCACGATAAATCCGCCAGTAGAACGTGCCGTTGTTCGTGTTCACCGCGGGGGGCACCGACGTGGTCGAGTAGCCCGGGTACACCAGCATGTCCTTGAACGCCTGGATGTCGGCCGCCGACCAACCCGCGTACGTGGTCTGAATGATCTCGGCGGCTTCGACCATCTTCCAAGCGAACAGCCCGGCGTTGAGTGATTCGGTGCCCCCGCCGGTGACCTCGGTCACGTTCTTCCAGGTATTGAAGATCTCGACGCACTTGTCGGCGTGGCGAGTGTCGCCGGTGACGGCCCACATCAGGGCGTTGAGGTAGGCGGCGTTGGCATCCGACTGGAACTCGGAGCCGTGCGTGCCCTCGCGGTTGACCACGGTCCAGCTCGGATCGCCCCGTACCGCGTAGTCGTACTGAGCTGGCGATTGGTTGCTCAGGTTCTGGAAAGACGTCGCCCAGGGATCGAGGCCAGCCTCCACCAGGTAGCGCATGCGATCGAGGTCGGACCGCTTGTGTAGTCCTCCCGGATGCACGAATGCATCGGGGTCCCGCAGTGTCTCGCCGGTATCGCAGGTGAAGGTGCCGGCGCTCCCACCCGTGGCCTCGGCGCCCGCGCTGCCCGCTGCGCCTGCAGTCAGGGTACCACCCGCGCCTCCCGCCGCACTGCCGCCCTGACCTCCGGCCACACTGGCGCCACCCACGCTGGAGGTTCCTCCAGCCGAAGTGCCACCACTGCCCACGCCGCCCCCCACGGCCACCCCACCCGGTCCAGATTCGGTGACATGGTCTT
>CAZSVU010000345.1:0-8896 GCA_964610275.1 uncultured Polyangiaceae bacterium
CGCGTGGTGGGGCGGGGTCTTTGCCAAAGACCCCGGAAGAGCACCGCCAGTCGGCGATGGTTCGGGCTACGGAGGACGCCGAGCGCCCTCACCCGGTTGGGGGCGCTCGGCGTCCGGAGCCCAGTTGGCGCCGGGAACTAGCTGGGATCGGGTGTGGCGGGGTTCGACGTTCCTACTGCTGGCAGCTGGGTTCGCTCTGGCGGTCTGCATGTTTCGGCTCTGGCCCATCGCCGAGACAATGCGCGCCGCACCACGGATCATGGCGGGGACACCGGGACACACGTGGCAGGGCCTGCAGAGCGCCGTGTTCAGCCCGGCCTGGGTGGACCGCGGGAATCTCGGGCTGCAAGGCACGTTCTACTTCGGCTTCTGGGCTCTGCTCCTGGCGCCGCTCGGCGTGTTGCGCCGACGCTTCTGGCCGGCCTTGATTCTGCTCGGATTGAGTGTCTGGACCGCCCTTGGCTATGCGGCGGGAGCGGGTCCGTTCGTGTGGCTGCGTGCCCTGCCTGCATTCGAGACTTTGCGCTATCCCGAACGGTTCCTGTTCTTCGCGGCATTCTACGCCGTCGAGTTGATTGCCGCCGGACTGGGCGTGCTGACGCAGGCGACCCGACGCCGCGCATGGCTCTGGCCGCTATGGCTGCTGGCGGGAGTAGCGCTCACGCTGGCGTACGCTGGCACCATCGCCAGCGCTCACGGCGCCTGGGCTCAAATGTGGCTCAGTCCTCCTCCCGGCGAAGTGAAGCAGGAATTTCGCCAGGCGCGCGGGAATCGATGGCTCGCCGGATACTATGCCCCCATGCAGCGCGGGTCGATCTCGTGCTGGGAGGCCTATCCGGTTCCCCAGTCGACGGAGCTCAGCGGGGCTCTCGCCCAGGAGGAGTTCTTCCCGGATCCGGGCGCGGGGACGGTCGAGCGTCGGCGATGGTCGCCCGGTCGCATTGACCTCAGGGTGGTGGCAAGACGCGCGGCCCGCCTCGTGGTCAACCAGAACTGGCACCCGGGGTGGCGAGCGAATCGCGGCCAGGTGCTGTCCGATCGGGGACGCATCGCCGTCGACCTTCCCCCCGGGGAGTATGACTTGACGCTCCGTTTCCGTCCCCGCTCTGCCATCGGCGGTGCGGTGGTGTCGCTGACCGCGCTGTGTGCGCTGTGCGGCCTGTGGTGGCTGCGGCGCAGCAAGGGGAGACTGCTCGCGCGGCGCACGGCCCACCACGTGGTGGGGCTGAGTGTGGCTCCTTGGGTCGCGTTGGTGCTGTCGTGGTGGGGGATCGCGCAGCCTCCTCTTGCCACTCCGGTGGCGCGCAACGCCAATGGGACTCCGGTCCAGATCGACCGGCTGCCTCAGGGCAGCGAGCCACTTTCAGTCGACTTCGCGGTGCCGGTGCATCTCGCGGGCGCGCGCGTGCCCTCGGGGGTGGACGAGAGCCGCAACGCGCACTTCGAGCTGTATTGGCAGGTGACGGGTTCCGTTCCGCACTCGGTGGGTGTCTTCGTTCACCTCGAGGGCCCGGGCGGGCGGGTCATCAAGCTGGATCACCATGTCGTGGCCGCTACCGCGTTCTTCGCCGACATGCCGAGGGGCCCACTGTTGCGGGACGCATTCTCGGTTCACTTGGGGCGCCGGAAGCAGGGTCTGTGGCGAGTCTACGTCGGCCTCTGGCACGTCTCCGGAGACGGCGGTCGCGTTGCCATCGCAGCACCTGGACGCGCGCACGTGGCCCATGACCGTGTGTTGGTCGGAACGCTGGACGTGCAGCCGTAGCCGAGGCCGGGTTCGCCGCGAGCTGCCCGAAGCGGGACCCAGAAGCCGATGACCCTTCTCGGTCGTGTGGGCGTCTCGCGTTCGCTCGCCGAGACAGCTCGTCGGGCTTGCCTGAGGCGCCAGAGTGGCCCATTCTCCTTCGCGAATCGATGCGCGCGGTAGAGGCATGGCGGAGAACCCGCCCGGGAGTCTGGGCAACGACGGGAGTCGTGGGTATCGCTCTCCTGGGCGGAGCTCCAGCCTGCCAAGACCCCCCCACGACGGCTCATGGCGCGAACGGCGGGGCTTGGTTTGCAGGAGCGGCCGGTTGCCTCTGCGCGGGCGAAGGCGGTGCATTCACCGGTGCCGGGGGCACGTCGGCCACAAGTGGTGGCGCGGGTGGAGGTGGGGGGTCGGCTGCCGCCGCGGGACAGGCCGGAGCGACGGCTAGCGGTGACGACTGCTCCACCGAAGGGCAGAACCGCTACGTTCACGCCCTCATGACGAGCTACTACCTCTGGTACGATCGGACGCCGACATACACGCAGGAGGAGATCGACGCATTCGAGTCGCCGCAAGCGCTACTCAATGCCATGCGGTACGCGGAGCTCGACCGGTGGTCGAGCATGTCCCCTTTGGTCGAGCGCACGGTCTTCTACGAAGAGGGGCAATACGTCAACTTCGGCTGGTTCCTGCTCTGGGACAGCGAGGGCCGGCTCCGGATCGCCTTCCGTGACCACGGCTCGCCGGCGGCCGAAGCGGGCGTCGAGCGTGGCGCGGAGGTGGTCGCCATCAACGGCGAACCGCTGGCGCAGATCCTCGACGACGGCCGATGGAACGAAGTATGGGGTCCGAACGAGGAAGGGTACGCTCTCACCTTCGACATCGTGGATGCGGTCGGTGACTCGCGAGAGGTGACGCTGGAGAAGGCGTTGGTGCAGATGACCACGGTTCATCATTCCGAGGTGCTCGACACCGGCTTCGGCACCGTGGGCTACCTGGTGTTCAATCGATTCCTCGGCGTATCGGATGCCGAGCTGCGGGCGGCCTTCGAAGGGTTCCGAGGAGCTGGCGTCGATGAGCTGGTGTTGGATCTTCGCTACAACCCCGGGGGCTTCAACGCAGTGGCCCGCACCCTCGCCAGCTTGATTGCCAGCCCCCACGTGGTGGGCGAGCGGTTTCTGCTGCAGGACTACAACGACCAGTACCCCGAGCTGGACCGCGAGCTACTCTTTCAGGATGAGCTGTCGGCACTCGGGCTCAGCCGGCTGGCGGTCATCACCAGCTTGAACACTGCGTCAGCGAGTGAGTTGGTCATCAACGGTCTCACTCCCTTTGTCGACGTTGCGCTGGTCGGTGAACGCACCTATGGGAAGCCCGTTGGGGCAGATACCTGGAGCTACTGCGACTGGGCGATCACGCCGATCACGCATGCGTCTCGCAATGCAGACGACGAAGGCAACTACTACGGAGGCTTCGCCCCGGACTGCCCCGTGCCGGATGACTTCGAGCATGCCCTGGGAGATCCCGTGGAGGCTCGACTGAGCGCGGCCTTGTACTGGTTGGAGCACGGTGACTGCCCACCGGAGTGAAGCCTTCGGCTCAGCCACGACTCGACCTGCGGAGCCACCACCCGGCCCACCCCAGCCAGGCCAGCCACGCTGAAGACGGCAGAACGGGGCAGCGACCGGCCGGGTGAGTGCATCGGCAGGTGCTGCCGCGTTGGGCAGGAGCGGGCGGATCGGCTTCATCGGCGGGCGGTGGAATGCCGAAGCCGAGCTCTGGCAGGCGGGACTGAATCGAAGTCGTGGCGAGTGCCGCGTCGCGCTTCGCGTCAGGCAGGTCCCGCCCGACCCAGACTTTGCGCACCTGGTGGCCCAGACGCTGCCAGCGCCGACCCCAGCGCCAGCGCTCGGCATGGGGACAGCTCGTGTTGCCATCCCAGGTGAACGCATGCGTGAACCTCACCTGGAACCGGCTCGAGCGCGCCGGCGAAGTGTCGAGAGCGAGCGCGGCCAGTGGACCTGTCGGAATGCCTATCCCGCCCTCGAGGTGTTTCTCTGCCGGACCCACCTCGAGATCGCGCGGCAAGTCCTTGGGACCGTAGCGATGGTGGAGCCGAGTGAGTACGAAACGCTGGCGCGCAATCAGGGCCCTGCGCCGAGCCAGCTCGCGGCGGTCTCGGCCGCGCTGTGCGCGAGCGTGAGCCCGGTCGGCCGGACTCATCGCCTTGATCTCCTGGGCGAAGGCTGCCACTTCGGCCTCCGTTTCCGGCGGCGGCGGCGGTGCGCGATCGGCCGTTGATACGGTCTCCTCCTCCAGCACGTCGCCCCCCAGAGCCATCAACTCGCGCACCTCGAGAGGAGCGTTGGGGCAAGGCTCGCCGCAACCGGTCGTTGGCCACGCAAACTCCGTCAACACCGTCTGGGGCTGCCGCGCCAAGATGCGGTCGTGGATGGCGTTGTACAGCTGCGCGACCCGCTCTTCCGCGTCTGGATCGACTCGGACGTTGGTGGGTGGCGTCCGATTCCGGTAGTTCTTGGACTCGAATCGCTGGGTGGGATGCAGCACGAAGACGAAGGAATCTTGGACGGCGTCGGCGTTCGCCAGACCGAGGGTGGACGCGACCGTCAGCGCCGGTTGCGTCGTCCAATAGCGAATTCCTCCCAGTTGAACCCGCCCCTCGCCCGACAACTCGACCTGGTCGAGATCCACCTCTGCCACCAGTAGTCGCGACCCTCCGGCCAGCCGCGCAGTCAGTGTCTCGCGAGCACCGCTGGGCGCGTCGTACCCCCGTGTGCTCAGCCAAGCGTCCAACTCTGACCGGTTGTGCACCTCGAGCAGCTGATAGGAGAATTCGCCGTCGTCCCGTTTGAACTCCGGGTCGATGGGTACGACCAGCTCCTTGGGAACCTTTTCGGTACGATCAGCCGGCGGGATCCCTGTCGCGAGAGCGCCGAGCCCCTGCACCTCGAACTTGTGCTCCCAATCCTGCTCCGCTGCCCCCGGACGGCAAGGATCCTGCTCGTAGAAGGCGTGGTACCGAGGAGCGGTGAGCTGTTCGACACGACTCAGTACGTTGCGCTTGACGGTCTTGATTCGTGCGCGCGTCACGTCGCTGGGGACCGGGATCAGGCAGGCGAACCCGTCCAGCGGCCCCTGATAGTCCGGCATGATCGTCACCACGGACACGGCGTCCTTCAGCATGAGCACGACGTACGTGGTGTGCACCACACGCGATTCGGAGCCCTTCCCGACGCAAACACCGGGGAATGCCGCGGCGGGCGCAGCGAGCAGGCAGAGCCCCACCGCAAGCCAGGACACTTGCTGACGAATCGCGCTCTGGACGGACTGCATCGAAGCTCCCGGCGTGCGCCCTGTCCAGGATGGCTCGTCCGCCGCCGAGTGACAAGGTCGTTGCTTCGCGTCGCTGCAACCGAGCTCGACTCAGCCTTCCATGCGCTGCAGCAGCGAGGGATCGGCTCACCGCTTCTGCGGCGGTGGCGGCGGTTGCGCGCCCCCGCGTTCTGGTCCCCTTCCCGGTGCGCCCCTGCGGCGTCTGCGCTGCGCAGGGTGGTCGGCCAGCTCTTCGTGTGAGATCAGGCCGTCGCCGTCCTCGTCAGCGCGCTGCATGCGCCGCCAAGCTCGCGCGGGGACTTCGTCCTCGCTGAGCTTCCCGTCACCGTTCTCGTCGAACTGACTGAACGTGCGTGCCGGATCGCGCGGTGCCCTGGACTCGTTCCCTGGGCGCTGCCCGCGCCGGCCCTGTCCGCGGGCACCCTTGGGCCCACCGCGTGGCGGACCCATCAGCGGAAAACGCTCCAGCTGCTTCTTGCGCAGGTCATCGAATCGCTGCTGCTGCTCCGGATCGAGTACGCCTCTGATTTCGTCCGCGACCTTCTCTCGGTGTTGTCGGAGCTCACCCCCGCAGTCTTCGGCCAGGTTGCGCATGAGCTGCTCGTGCTCCTCGCGGTGGGACGCCATGAGCTCGCCGATCTTGGTGCGTTGCGCATCGGACAAGTCGAGCTCGCGCGCCAGCGCCTTGAGGTGCCGGCGTTCGAAGCGGCGGTCCGTTTGGCCGCCGAGCTCATCCGCCACCTCTCGTTGGAGCCAGGCCCAGGAGCTCCCCGCACCCGTCACGGCGCCGAGGGCAAACACTCCGGCCAGGATCAGCACACCTTTGAGTTTTGCATTCATTGCCAATCGACTTCCATGGTGCCGAAGGCGACGGCAGAGGCTTCAGTCGCCGCCCAATCGCTGTGAACCGCCAGACCGAGCGCCGACACCGCCACGAGCACTGCCACGGCGAAGACACTTCGTGCCGATACCGCTACGGACTCCAGCCAGAGCGGTGCGTTCGCCGCCTCGGCGGCGACCATTACCCGCTCGGTGAAGCCCGGACGTGCCCGCAGCTCGGCAGTGGCGTTGGCCAGACGCTGGAATTTCGTGTCGAGGGTTTCGTCAGTTTGCGTCATGACTGCCTTCTCTCAACTTCCGGAGCGTTGCGCGCGCACGAACTAGCCGCTGCTCCACCGCTCCCTCACTGCATTCCATGATCTTCGCAACTTCGCTGGAGGTCAGCCCCTCGAGCGCCTTGAGCGTAACGGTGGCTCGTTGGTCTGGGGGCAACTGGCCCAGCCAATCCTCGAGCTCTGCCAGTGCGAGCTGTGCTTCGGCAGAAGCCACACCGTCGTAGCCCGGGTCCACCGCCTCGTCGGAGGAGAGCTTGCGTCGCGCGCGCTTCCTCAAGGCGTCGATGGATCCGTTGGTCACGATTCGGTAGAGCCAGGTCTCGGGGCTCGAGCGGCCGTCGAATTGTCCGGCAATGAGCGCTTGATACGCCTTCACATAGGCTTCCTGCACGACGTCCTCCGCGTCCGCCAGGCTGCCCAGCATCCTGGCACCCAATCGAACCAGCCGATCGCTCGTTGCATCGACGACCTCCTGGAAGGCCTGCGTGTCCCCCTTCAGAACCCGCTCGAATGCCTGATCGAGATTGCTCAACAGACGATTTCTCCAGGCAGGACATTACCTCCGTCAGCATGGACGCGCCGACAGGAGAGATCCCTACGGTCCGAAGAACCGGTCGAAATGACGGGCACGGTGTGGGACTTTGGCCGCAAGGCCAGGAGCCGGACCCGATCGGACGTCGATTCGCGAGGGGGCTCGAGCCGCGCCGTAGGGGCAGCGGGCTGCGCGACGTCGATGGAGCAGACCCTCTACCCACCCAACTCCGAAGAAGGACCCTGTCATGCAATTCTCGCACTCCAAGCCGTTTCCGTCCGTCGCGCTGCTTGCCGTCATTGGCGCAGCACTGGGCATGAGCGCCTGTAGCGGCCCGGACACAACCAACACCACGGCAGGCCGCGCGAGCTCCGAGCTATCGTCCGCCGCGGCTCCCGGAGCTTCAAGCAGCTCGGCGCCGGACCGCGGCCAGCGCGGTCCCGATGCTCTGTTCGACCGCCTCGACAAGAATCATGATGGCCGGGTGGAGCTCGGGGAGCTGCCGGACCGAGCCCGGGATTGGTGGGCCAAGGCGGATGCCGATGGAGACGGCGCGCTGAGCCGCACCGAGATCCAGGGCGCCATGCGGCAACGGATGCAAGAGAGATTCACGCGGGCCGACGCCGACGGCGACGGCAAGCTGACCGCCGCGGAGGCGGGACCACGCAAGTGGCAGCACATGTCCGCTGCCGACGCCGACGCCGATGGTGCCGTGACCCTGGCGGAGTATCAGGCCGCACTGCAGAGCGGGAAGCTGGCCCCACCCCGTCGCCCGAATGGCCAGTGGGGTGAGCGCGGGAAGCGCGGGAAGCGCGGCAAGGGTGGCGACCCAGGCGGACGCCAGTTCGAACGGTTTGACGCGAATGGTGACGGCCGCTTGCAGCAGAGCGAGGTGCCGGAATTCGTCTGGCAACACCTGAGCGTCGCAGACGCTGACCAGGACGGCGCGGTGACTCGCGAAGAGGTGCAGGCAGCTCGCGCCGCTGGCAAGCTCGAGCCGCCGCGCGGCAAGGGCGGCCCGCCCGGCGAGCGGGGCAAGGCCGGCGAACGGGGCAAGCGAGGAGAACCCGGCGGGCGCGTGTTCGAACGCTTCGACGCGAACGGCGACGGTCGCTTGCAGCAGAGCGAGGTGCCGGAGCCCGTCTGGCAGCACGTCAGCGTTGCCGACGCCGACCATGACGGCGCCGTGACTCGCGACGAGATGCAGGCAGCCCGCGCCAGCGGCAAGCTCCAGCCTCGACCGGGCATGCGCGGCAGGCGGGGTGGCCCCGGTGGTGGACGCCCCGGCGGCTCATGAGCTTGGACTTGGCGCACCCCGGAGGGCGGCCGGAACACGGCCGCCCTCCGGGGTTCCGATGGGTTGCAGCCAAGCAGGAATCCGTTGGCGGCGATGTCTCCCCGCGTTCCTTCCAGAAATTGCTCACCCGATCACTCGCGTGCACATGCGAGGTGGATTTTTACTGTGTTTGCGTAGACTCCGTCGCGGCCGGGGCTGGCAACACTCCGGAGCTGCGACAAACCCATGGACAGAGAGGCTGCCGGGGCCTATTGACGTCGCAGCGAATTGCCAAGCAGGGCGTGAATCCGAGCCTCGGGGGTCGTCGATCGTGAGCCAATCCACGGCCAACAGATCGCTGCGCGACGCTGCAGCCAGCGGGATACGGCGCATCGCCGTGCGCGTGCCCGCGGACTTCAGCGTGGTCGTCTCGCGCCACGGCGGGCAGAAGCTAGTGGCTCGGGTGACGGACATCAGCATCACTGGCATGCATCTCGCGGCGCCAGTCGTTCCCGACTACGGCGAGCAGATCACCATCGTGTTGCGCTTCTCTCTGGACGGCGAATGGCTCCTGCTTCCTGCGTCGGTGCGGTGGTTTTCCAAGACTGGATTCGGGGCGGCGTTTCACGCTCTGGACGAACGACGAACCAGGGAGCTGGGTCGGTTCGTGCGCTCATTGAGGAGTCGCTGACCCGTCCCCACGGGATGTCGGTCGCGGTTCGCAAACATAGAACGTATCCGGCGTGTTGGTGTGCACCGTCTGCAGGTTCTCGACGTACGTCGCTGCCGCACCCGCCTCCTGATAGCAGATGGTCAGTGCCCACCCTTGCTCGGAGTTCGGGCCGGCCGGGGTGAAGAAGATGGAGCAAGGT
>CAZSVU010000346.1:0-8893 GCA_964610275.1 uncultured Polyangiaceae bacterium
ACACTGCCCGGCCCGAACTCCGAGCAAGGGTGATACCTCCCCCCACCACGACGACACGCCTGCGACGCGCGTCCGAAACTGGGCTCATCGTGCAGTCCGCTCGTGCACCAAGTCCACGACGTACTTGGCCGTGTCCGGAGAGGTGTCCGGCAAGATCCCGTGGCCGAGGTTGAACACGTGTCCGGGCTCGGAACCGGCGCGCTCGAGTATGTTCTCCACCCGCGCGTCCAGCAGTGGGCGCGGCGCGCCGAGTAGCAGGGGATCCAAGTTCCCTTGTACTGCCACGCCCGCGCCCAAGCGGCGCCGCGCGAGGTCCAGTGGCGTGCGCCAATCCACACCGATGACGGTCCCACCCGCGTCGCGCAGGTGCTCGAGCAGCGCACCGGTATTCGTTCCGAAATGAATCACCGGCACGCCGGTCGCTTGTAGGTCGCTGAGAATTCCGCGGACGTGCGGCTGGATGAATTGCACGTAGTCGTCCGGACAGAGAGACCCGACCCAGGAGTCAAACAGCTGAACCGCCTGCGCACCTGCAGCCACTTGAGCTCGAAGGTAGCTTCGGACGACCTCGGCGAGCTTCTCCATGAGGGCGTTCCACAAGCCTGGATCGCGATACATCATACGTTTGGTGTTCGCGTAGTTCTGACTCTTGCCGCCCTCCACCAAGTAGCTGGCCAGCGTGAACGGCGCGCCGGCAAATCCGATCAGGGGGGTTCGTCCGTCCAATTCGGCGCGGAGGATGCGAATGGCCTCGAGCACGTGGGGCAGCGACTCGACCGGATCGATGATCCTCAGTGCCTCGACCGCGGACGCGTCGCGGACGGGCTGGTCGAAGACCGGCCCTTCCCCCGCGGCAAAATGAAACGAGGCACCCATCGGTTCCAGGGGGAGCAGGATGTCGGCGAACAGGATGGCGGCGTCGACTCCCAGCTTGCGCACCGGCTGCAACGTGACTTCGGCCGCCAACTCGGGCTGAAGGCAAATTTCCAGCAACGTGTGCCGTTGGCGAATGGCGCGGTACTCCTCCATGTAGCGCCCCGCCTGGCGCATGAACCATACCGGAGTTGCATCGACCGGCTCGCGCCGGCAGGCCCGAAGGAAGCGATCCCACATGGTCCGTTCTCAGTTCGCCCTCGATCGCTCCGAGCCGGTCGTCCCCTGGTTCGGAAGCGCAAGCGGACGCGCAGGCTGGTGCGGCGCCTGCTTGCCCTTCCCAGCGCGCTCGTTCATCTCGTACTTGGACGGGCACTTGGCCAGTATCTGGTCAGCGTCGAAGTGCCCCTCGCTCGCCAGACGGCCCTCGGCGGTCACTTGGACGACCACGCCCGGGTAGTCCCTCAGCGTGTCCGGGACCACGCACTGCGGGTAGCGAATGTCGATTCTGGACCCGTTCTTTTCCAGGGCGAATCGGTACTCGCAGGGTTCGTCGCGACGTCGCAGCGTACCGCTCACCAATACCCCGTCGACGCGCACGTGCCGGTCCGTGAGCGATTCGCGCTCCGCGACCAACTCGTCGACTCCCTTGGAGTAGACCGCTGCGCTGCGGAAACTGGTCACGACCAGCGCAACGATGGCGCCTCCCATGGCCACGAGCGCAATCACGAGCGCCAGCTTGCGTCGAGCAGCGCCCCGGGCGTCGCGGTCGGGGGCCGCAGGCGGGCTCGGAGGACTGGGCTCGGGCGCAGGGGGGGGGGCCGCCTCCGCGAGCGCTTGGCTGAGATCGTCGTCGAGTTGACTCATCGGGCTCAAGCCTAGTGCCGGCCCTGGGTCGGGTCCACTGGACGGACGAAGGCGGCCCCCCGGTCTGTCGTGGGTGCCTGAATTCGGTGTACGGTAGGGCTCGTGACCGCGCCGCATCGCGTCCGTTCCAATCTGGTGGTCCTGGCACTGTGCGCGACGGCGAGTGGGGCGCGAGCTGAGCCGACAACTCAGACCGGGACGAGCGCCGCCGGTCAGCGCGCCCCCGCCAACGCGGGAGAGGCAGCCACCGCAGAGCCACCAGCGGAGACGGCCGACGCCGCGCCCACACCGCCGGCTCAGTCGGCGGTCGAACCCTCCACAACCACACAGCCAGCCGAGCCTGCACCAGCCACGGCGGCTGGTCCCGCCGCGGCCCCTGCCAACACCAGCGCGACCGCGTGGCAGTACCCGCCACCCGGTGCGCCTCCGCTCACGCCACCGCCTCCGCTGGAGGTGGAAGAGGCCGAGTACGCACGCCGGTCCTTCGAGCTCATCCCACAGCTGGCGCTGGTCACCCCGTTCTGCCGGGCGGGTAAAGCTTCGAGCGACACCTGCGCCGGCGTCACCAGCGGGGGAGCCGCCGGCCTGGTCGCGTTGTGGAGAGTGGCGCCGCACTTCGCCTGGGGCGGAACGCTGGACGTGACGGCGTTCCAATATCGGCCTCCCGAACGTCTCGCCCGGAACCGGGGCGCAGCGGGTTCGGTCTATTTGGGCCTCGTCGCACGCGGGTACTTCCTGGAAGAGGGTCCCCTGGACCCCTACGTGGAGGCGAGCGTGGGCGGAGCCGCAGCCGGCACTGCCTTCGATGAGCAAGATGGGTCGCGCTACGAGGAGACCGGCGCGGGTCCAGGCTTCCAGCTCGGTTTCGGCGCGGACTTCTACTTGGGCAATCATCTTCGACTGGGCCCCGGGCTTTCGTTCACCCAGTTCACCGTGGACAAGATACGGCGCTGCAGCAGTGGTGGAGATGGCGAGTGCGTCGACGTGCCCAAGAACGAGCACGGCTACCTGGACTCGTACGCATCCCTGGTGCTTCGTTTCACCATCATGCTGGGCGACGAAACCTGAACCGCCCAACAGCGCAGGAAGGTGCCGAAGGTGACCACGCATGACGACTGAGCTCGATCCTCTCGCGCTGGACCGTGCCGTCCGCGAGACGGCGCAGCGCTGGCGACGCTGGCGACGCTCTCTGCGTCGAGGCACCGCGCTCGACACGGACCCGTTTTGGCTCGATCGCGAGATCGCCGGTCGGACGCTGTTTCGTCGGGTTTCGGAACTCCCAGAAACCGATCCACTGCGCCAACCCTTGCGGCGCTGGGTCTATCGATTCGCCGAGCAGCGCATCAATCTTCCCTGCCTGACCGCAGTCACCTTCGAGCGCCGAGTGCGTCTGCACGGGGTGGAGCAACCGGAGACTGCGCAGCTCTCGCTGGCCGCCATGGTCCACCGCGCACTGGCGGGCCGGGCGCAGCGCGCCAGCTGGCTCGATACGGCGATGCAACGTGGCGAAAGCGTGGTGCAGCATTCCACCCTGCTTTGGGAGCGGCGCCGCGAGATCGCAGTACGGATGGGATTGGATACTCCCGATGTGCTCGAGCTGCCCTGCCCCGAGGTCGCAGACGTCGCAGACGAATGGCTGCAGCTCAGCGACGAGCTGGTCCAGACCTCGGGCACGCAGTCGCCAGCGGAGTGGCTCGGCGCAGCAATGGCGGAGGACGCAGGAGCCGGCTGGCCCGCGCGTCTCGACGCGCGCGCCCTTCGGGATCTGCTCGCTGAGGGCGGACTGGTCGAGGGTTTGGAGCTCGACCCTGGCCCGCTGCCACGCGCCTACGCGGCGTCGAGCTTTCTTCGTGGTCTGGCACGCGTGGGTGCGGCTTGGGCAGACGCGGCTGCTTCCACCAACCAACCCTTCGTGGTGGCTCATGATCCCCATGGCTCGAGTCGTCGCAGCCACGGCGCCCTGTTTGCCCTGTTGCCGCTCAACCCGAGCTTCGTCCGCCGTCGACTACACCTGGGCGAGCGGGATTGGGCGAAACACCGACGTGCGCTCGCCCGCGTGGCGCTGCTCGAGTCGCGGGCCGCAGCCCTCCGAGTGACGCTGCGCTCGCGGGCCTTGGCCGGGGCCACGGCTTGGCGGAACGCATTTCCTCTCGCCGTCGAACGCGCACTCGGTGTGGGGCTACCCCGCTCATGCCCGGGCCTTCTCTGGCAGCTGCACCTGGACGATGGACAGCGTTTCGCGGGCTTGCTGCTGGCGCCCCTCCGTGCTCGAGAGCTCACCGAGTCACACGACGAGGATTGGTACCGCAACCCACGCGCCATCGACCAACTTCGTTCCGAGGCCGCGCTCCCCCCGCAGTGCGAGGTCTCGCCGGATCGGTTGCGTGCCGGCGCTGCGGCACTGCACCGGGCGCTGCTGGATCAGCTGACCTGAGCCCTACGGTCCAATCGGCGAGCGCTCGACTCGAACGGTCTTTGGACCGCCCTGCCGGGCGAGAACCCCAAACACCGCATCAGCGGAGTCCTATCGCGGCAACCCCTGCCGGCGCACGCCTGGGCGCCCGTGCTCGGTACGGCCGCTGAGAGACCCCAAAACGTCTCGGTTGAGCTCGGAGGCCTGCCCCTTGCGCGCCACAAAGAACGGTCCCTCGATCGCCACGACGCCCCATCCGCTGGAAAGCGCCTGGCGCGTTCGGTCCAACTCCTTGCCCACGTACTCACGCGGCACGGTCGGCGCGAGCAGCCATTCCGCGTCGTACAGCCCCAGCGAGAGACTGTACCCGTCGGGACGCGCAGAGATCTGAGGAACCAGAAACGCCGACGCGGTGACGCGCGCCTGCGGAGGGATCCCCTGCATCAACTTGGCGAGCGCCTGGTGACGCGTGCTGCCCTCCTCGTCCCAGCCGAAGCGGTAGGGAACGGGGCCTCCTCGCGACGTGTTCTGCTGGAGCACCGCTCCATACTGATAGGAGCAGAGCAGCGTTGCGGCGATCAGAGCGGCGAGCGCTCCGCGCCGTCCGGCGGTCTGCTCGCGAGCGGCGATGGAGGCCGCCGGCGCGGGCTCACCATTCTCGCCGGCGTCCGCCGCTGCGGTCTGCTGCGGCGCGCGGGAACCGACGCCCCGAATCGCAAGCGCCAGCGCTGGAAAGAGGAACGCGAGAAAGTGAGCCGAGTACTGGTAGTGAATGTCAATCAGGGGGCGGTAGCGCGTGGAGAGCAGGCAGTAGATGGCGCCCGGCAGTAGCGCAAACCAACCCACCGGCCGTCGCAGCGGAATGAGCGCCAACGGAACCAGGACCTGCAGGAAGTAGATGAGCTTGTCGACCTCGAGCAGATGCTTCAGCGTGAAACCGGGGTTGGCGACTGCCGTAGCCATCACCCACGCAAAGCTGGACTTCCCTTCTGGCAGTAGGCCCTTGTACATGAACAGCAGCTGGTCGCCGTCGGACGAGAAGGCGGGCATGGCGACGAACTTGATCACCGCCACGTAGACTCCGCCAATTGCCGCCATCCCCAGACTGGTGCGAGGCGATCGCCCTGACAGAAGCCCCCAGAGCCCGAGCAGCACGACCCATGTGGCCACGTCCTCACGCACCAGGAGCGTGAGCCCCGCCGCCACCAGCGCCCAGCGACGACGGCCGGCGTCGAGCAACCAGAGGGCCGCGTAGAAAAACGGTAGCCCGAGCTTGACGTAGTGAAACTCGAAGAGATTGCTCTGCTGAAGCGCTGGATGCAGCAGATAGGCGAGCGCCACCACCGCGCCGCCGGCGTCCCCCAATTGGCGACGCGCAAACAGGAAGAGCGGCACGGCAGCTGCTCCCAGCAGCGTGGACTGCAGCACCAGCAGCGTCGCTGCGGAAGAGTGAACGGCGTAGAAGGGAAGCAGCAGGTAGCTCACCAACGTGGCGTGGCGTCCGAAGTGGGAGCCGGTGGGGCCGAGCGTCGGCGCCGCCTTGAAAAACGGTCCGCCGTGCAGGAGGTTCCACAGAATGTTGTCCTGGATGGCCAGGTCGTACCCAGATCTCACCGACAGGTGCCAGACCACCGTATGGTACGAGAACCAAACCGCGTACGCTGCGGCGGCGGCGCCGACTAGACTCAACCAGAGTCGTCGCTGCGCGGTGAGCCGGACCCAGCCCTGGAACGCCTTCGCAGCGGTGAGGCGCGCGCCCAGACGCGCTTCGGCGCCGCTGGGACCGGCTCGCAGGGCAGCGGTAACCGCAACGCCCAAAGCCAGGGAATCCACGAGCACCAGCACCAGGAAGGTCAGATCGTGGTGTTGCCAGAGCTTCCAGTTCAGCAGGCACGGCATGAGTGCCAGGGGTCCCAACGGCGCGGCGCGCCGTGCGAACCGCCAGGCGCGCTGAACGGTGGACTCCTCCGTGCGGGCACGCACGCTCCAGGCGAGCGTCAGCAGGGCAGCCACCGCGGTGACCCCCACCACCCAGATCAACAACTCTCGCCTCGCGTCGTCGGAGACAGCGTTGCGCCAGAAGTAGGCGCTCTCGAAGAACTCATCACGGCACAACCCCGCGCCCAGCAGCACGGCGTAGACCGTGGTGGCCATCAAGAGCGTCGTACGCGCTGCTTGCGCCCAGGTCTGACCCCTCTTTCGCGTGCTCACGTCTGGCGCCACCTGCACCTCACCTCGCCACTGGCCCGGGGGGAATCTACACCAGACACACGAGCGAAGCGGCTCAGAACGTGTCGGTGGGCGTCGGGGTCAACTCGGTGGACTCGAGGTGGTAGGTGAAGCCGAGCACGATGGCTGTGGCAGCGTCGCCGCTCACCACGCGCCTGACCGCGAGTTCCACGGCAAACATGCGTTCGACATAGCCCACGCCACCGCTCACGGAGTGGCTGCCCGCGCCGTCATCGTAGCGGTAGCCGAGACGCAGCGGGAAGTTGTCCGAAGCCAGAACCTCGACCCCTCCCATGGCGCGCGCGGCAGTCCGACCCCAGGTGGTGAAATCTGCGAGCAGGTCCGCTTCCAGCGTGAACACCCGGGAGCCGACGCTCACGCCGCCCCCCAGAGTGGTGGGCAGAAACCCGTGGCCCGGATGGCTCAAGTTGGATCCCACCAAGGCTAGAGACAGGAAATCGGCCGGTCGTACCGTCACTCCGGCGTCGAAGGTGATGGCGCGAACGATGTTGTCGTCCGCCAGTCCGCCAGAAACCAAGCTCGCCCCGAGCGGCCCCTGGCCGTTCTGCTCCAACCAGAGGTAGCGGATGCCAGCTCCGACGGAGAAGTGCTCCGAAAACGGATAGGCCAAAGCAAACCGGATGTCCGTGGAGCGCCGGTCGAGCCCATCCGGATCCTGCAGCGTCCAGGTTCCGCCGAGCCCTCCGGCCAGTCCCGCACTGCTGACGATCGAGTCGGTCGCGCCGCCCCCGTAGCTCTGACGTCCGGCTTCTGGCCACACCTGAGCGACGGCGCCGATGTGGTAGACGCGCGTGGTTGGCATCCCAGCCGGATTGAAGAAGAGGGCCTCGAGTGCCGCACCAGATGCGCGCACGGCACCATTCATGGCGGCGGCGCGCGGCGTTTCAATGTCGCCGTAGTTGTAGCCGACCTCGGGTGGCAGGCCGCTCGCTTCGGCACGGGCGAGAGCCGGAGACAGCAGTAGCGTCGCCGTCAACGCGATCGCAGTCTGCCGACCTCGCGTCGCTGCTCGAGCTTCGCTTCGTCTCATGACCAATGGCTCTGTCGGGGTGAGGGTGGACCCTGTGTCAAGAGCTAACGCCGCCAGGCTGGTCCGGCCAACAAATCCGATCGGCTCGATGACAGCGTCGCAACTTTTTTGCCGGCGACACTTGACGTACGAAACCCCGGATGTTGGTGCACGATGCGAACGGCCCCTCGCGGCGCGTGCCGTGAACGCGCTCTATACTTGCTCGTTGCCGAGGTGCACAGGACACGGAACGCGACAACTCCGACACTCTCTGTTCAATGCGTTTGGACAACCCGCGCTTTTTCAACGAGTTCGGCACTCGCCCAAAAAACGTCATTGAACTCGGCAGAGATCGGGTGCTAGCAGCGAGGAGAGTTCGATGGCGCCAGAGGGAGGGCAGAACCCCTGGTGCAGCACCAGACGCACCAAGAGGCAGGTGGCCTCGATCGTGAACACCAGACACACAGGGGCACCTCCCTGACGATCCGATCAGACTCAGAGTCAGTTGGCGGGGGCAGCGGCAAAGAAGTCCGGCACGACCGGCTCCGGAGCCGCGAATAGCCCAGCTTGTCCACAGCTGTGGAAAAGTTGGGGGAAGTACGTGACAACCCAGGCCTTGAACCCATCACTGCTGTCGATGCCGAATCGCTCACCCTATCTGGACATTTGGCTGAACGCGGTCGCGCACACCCGTGGCCGGTCACCCGCCACCTTCAGGCAGTGGTTCTCGAACGTGCAGTTCGACCGACTCGAAGCTGGGGAGCTTCAACTCACCGCCCGCAACGATTTCGTGCGGGACTGGGTGAAGACGCACTTCCTGCCGACACTGTTGGGGCACCTGCAGGAATCTCTGTCTCCGGACTTCTCCGAGGGGCTCCGAGTGAAGTGGCGCATCTCCAACGAGCTCAGCTCGCCGGTCTACGAGCCGCAGTCTCAACCAGAGGAAGAGGCGCGCACCGCCAAGGCGGTCGTCCCGTCCCGGCCTTCGGCCAGGCCGGGGCCGCGCTCCGACCGACCGGCTCCGGTCCATTCATCGCGGGCTACTCTTGCCACGCTGCTCAACGCCAAGCACACGTTCGACAACTTCGTCGTGGGACCGTCCAACCAGCTGGCTCACGCGGCGGCGTTTGCGTCCGCAGGTGGCGGTGGTCCTCGGTATAACCCCCTCTTTCTGGCCGGACGCACCGGGCTCGGCAAAACGCACTTGATGCACGCCATCGCTCACAAAGTGCTGGCCGAGCGTCCGGAAGCGCGCATCGTCTACGTGTCCGCGGAGCACTTCACCAACGAATTCATCCAGGCTCTTCAGAACCATCGCATGGAGGAGTTCCGCGCGCGGTACCGAAGTGAATGTGATCTTCTGCTGCTCGACGACATCCAGTTCTTGGCCGGGCGCGAACAGACGCAGGAGGAGTTCTTCCACACGTTCAATGCGCTTCGTGATGCCGACCGTCCTATCGTCGTCACGGCGGACAAGTACC
>CAZSVU010000347.1:0-8880 GCA_964610275.1 uncultured Polyangiaceae bacterium
TCCGTCTCTACCCCCGGCAGCGCCACCACGAGCTTCCACGAGTGGCCCGTGGAGAAGGGGACCACGAACGGTGACCAATGCTCAGCTGAGGCAGGCCCCGACAAAGCAACATTGATCCTACTGTGGCGCTTCTGGTTGGGAAGCAGCAGGGGGAACGGAGGTTGGTGTGGAAGCCCGGGAGCTTTGCTTCCGGGCGGGTGCTCAAGGGCTGACTGGCCCGACGTAGGTGAAGCCTGCTGAGTCGGCCGCCTGTTCCACCTGCCCGGGATCGTGATCGCCTTCGACGCGAACGAGCCCGCCCTCCAGCGTGACTTCGACCTCCTGATCCGGAAGCACGTGCTTCAGCGCGCGTGTCATGGAGGCCACGCAACCCCCACAGGTCATGCCATCCACGCGATACGTTTTGCTGTCCATGCTCGATTCTCCCTGGCGTCGGGGCACGCCTTGGTTCTGCCGTGATGCTAGCTGCTCGGCCTCCAGCGCCGGAGCAGGAGGGAATTCGTTACCACGCTCACGCTCGAAGCGGCCATGGCGGCGCCCGCAATCACCGGGCTCAGGAAGCCCAAAGCTGCCAGCGGTAGGCCGATGACGTTGTAGACGAAGGCCCAGAACAGGTTCTGGCGGATCTTGCTGCGGGTGGCGCGAGAGATGGAGATGGCGTCTGGCACCAGGCGGGGCTCTGGCCGCATGAGAGTAATGCCAGCGGTGTGCATGGCCACGTCCGTTCCGGAGGCCATGGCCAGCCCCACGTCTGCGGCAGCCAACGCCGGCGCGTCGTTCACACCGTCGCCTACCATCGCGACCACCAGCCCGTCTGCGCGGAGCTCTTGCACAACCTTTGCCTTGTCCTGGGGCAGCACCTCGGCCGTTACGCGCCGGATGCCGAGCTCCTCCGCCACTGCCCGCGCCGAGCGGGCATTGTCGCCGGTGAGCATCACCACCTCGACGCCCTGGCGACCGAGCTCGGCGACTGCGCGGCGCGCTCCTTCGCGAGGCGCATCGCCGACGCCGATCACACCGAGCAACTGTGCCTCCGGCTCCAGCAGGGCACTCCACATGACCGTCAGGCCGCGCTGTTCCAGCTCTTGCGCTCGGCTTTCCAGCGGCTCGGTCTCGATCCCGTTCTCTGCCATCAGGGTACGGTTGCCCACCGCGACCGCTTGTCCCGAGACCCTGGCGCGCAGGCCCTTGCCCGGGACGGCAGAGAAGCTCTCCAGCGTCGCGAGCTCTAGCCCAAGCTCTCGCGCGTGTTGGATCACGGCTCGACCCAGCGGGTGCTCGCTACCCGTTTGTGCGGCAGCAGTGAGGGCAATCAGGCCAGACTCGGCCCCGTCATTCGCGTGCACCGCGCGCACTTCCGGTCGTCCCACGGTCAGCGTGCCGGTCTTGTCGAACACCACCACGTTGGCCGCGTGCGCCAGCTCCAGCGCTTCGGCATCCTTGATCAGAATGCCGGCCCGAGCGGCAGCGCCGGTCCCGACGACCAGCGCCGTGGGGGTGGCCAACCCGAGCGCACAGGGGCACGCAATGACGAGCACCGAGACCGCGTTGATGAGCGCTTCGCTCACCGGAGCGCCCGCAAGCCACCAACCTCCAAACGAGACCAGGGCAATGGCCAGCACGACGGGCACGAAGACGGCGGCAATCCGATCCACCAGTCGTTGGACGGGGGCCTTGGTGGCCTGCGCTCCTTCCACGAGTGCGACGATCTGTGCCAGCAAGCTCTCGGCGCCCACGCGCGTGGCCTCGACGTGCAAGAGCCCGGACCCGTTGATGGATCCGCCGGTCACCGTGTCTCCCTCTCCGCGCGCCTGTGGGAGGCTCTCTCCCGTGATCAGGGACTCGTCGAGCTCGCTCTGCCCGCGCAGAATGCGTCCGTCGACCGGCACACGCTCGCCCGGCTTGATCATCACGGTCTCGCCTGTTCCCACGGCGTCCGCGCTGATCTCGATCTCACGCCCGTCGCGAAGCACCCGGGCCGTGTCCGAGCGGAGTTGCATCAACGCCCGCACGGCTCGGGTGGTCCCGCGCTTGGCACGCGCCTCCATCGTCTTGCCCAACAGAACCAGCGTCACTACCGCGGCTGACGCCTCGAAGTACACGTGTGCCCCCGGGCGGGTCAGCATCATCGCGATGCTGAGGCCGTACGCAGCGCTGGTTCCCAGCGCGACCAGCACGTCCATGCTTCCGGTACGTGCTCGAAGTGCTCCCCACGCCCCGCGATAGAACCTCGCTCCGAAGTAGAACTGTACCGGCGTGGCCAGCACCAGCTCTGCCCAGGCTGGAAGCATCCAGTGCACGCCGAGCGGCATCGCCACCATCGGCGCGACCAGGGGTAGAGTGAGCACCGTGGCGACGGCCAAGTGAACCCAATCACGGCGTGCCGCCCGCGACGCTTCTCGCTCTCGTGCCTGCTCCTCGGCGACGTCCGACGGCGCGGGCGCTGCGCCGTATCCCGCGCGTTCGACCGCCGCCGTCAAAGCCGGGACGTCGGTGACGCCGCGGGTGTAGGCCACCGACGCGGTCTCGCTCGCCAGGTTCACCTGCGCCGAGACCACCCCAGGAAGCCGTCGGAGCACCTTCTCGACCCGACCTGAGCAAGTGGCGCAGGTCATGCCCGTGATGCTCAGTCGAACCGAGGTCGCGGGCACCGAGAATCCTGCCCGCTCGATTGCAGCCACGACGTCTGCTGGCGCCGATCTTCCCGACTCGAGGCGGACGCTGGCCTGCTCCGACGCGAGATTGACGTTCACCTCGGACACGCCGTCGAGCCGCCCGACCACCTTCTCGATTCGCGCGCTGCAGGTGGCGCAGGTCATCCCTTCGATCGGGAGCCGGAGTTGCTGCGGCGCGGTCATGAATCGTGTCCGGATGAGAACGTAGTGCCGACCAGAACGTAATGCTTCCAGTTGCTGGAAGGTCAAGGCCACGGGGCGGGATAGACTGACGAAGTCCGTCTGTGGCGGCTGGTCCCCCAAGATCGATTGCGCCAGCGTCGGTTTCGTGGGGCTGCGGCGTGGGGGGCGTGGGGGCGGGCCGGCGCGACTTTGCCCGGAATCTGGGGTGGGCGTAGGATGACGCCGTCGTTCCGGGAGTCGACCAGTTGCCGACCGCTCAATGCGGCTCTAGGCATGGGGCGCCGCTGGAAGATCCGGGTGGGCGGGGGCAGGAGCGGCAAGACTGGAGGAATCATGGCATTGCACAAGCGGGCGATTGCAGAGCTCATCGGAACGTTCTGGCTGGTATTCGGGGGCTGCGGCAGCGCGGTGCTGGCGGCTGCCTTTCCCCAGGTGGGAATCGGGCTGCTCGGCGTATCGCTGGCGTTCGGACTGACCGTGCTGACGATGGCGTTTGCCATCGGGCACATTTCCGGCTGTCACCTCAACCCGGCGGTGTCCGTCGGCCTCGTGGTGGGCAAGCGCTTTCCAGCGAAGGAGCTCCTTCCGTACGTGGGAGCCCAGGTGGTTGGGGCCATCGCCGCTGCGGCCGTGCTGTATGTCATCGCCAGCGGAAAGGCCGGTTTCGACGTCAGCGCTGGATTCGCCTCGAACGGGTTCGGCGACCACTCTCCCGGTGGCTACTCGCTGACGGCCGCACTGGTGGCAGAGGTCGTGCTCACTGCCATCTTCTTGTTCGTCATCATGGGAGCCACGTCCAGTCGGGCGCCGGCCGGATTCGCTCCGATTGCCATTGGTCTCTGTCTGACCCTCATCCACCTGATTGGCATCCCGGTCACCAACGTCTCGGTGAACCCCGCCCGCAGCACTGGCCCCGCCCTGTTCGTCGGCGGCTGGGCCCTGGCTCAGCTGTGGCTCTTCTGGGTGGCCCCGATTGTCGGTGGAGCTCTCGGCGCGGCGCTCTACCGCGGCGTGGGGGGCGACGAGAAGAGCTGAGCACTCTGCGCGCTCACGCCGGCCCGCTCCGGCAGCACGAGCCCAGCCCCCGGCCCTGAGGCCGCTCTCGTGGCTCCCCATTTGCTCCTGAGCGGCGGCATTTGTCTTCTCGCCCGTAACCTCTGGCGCCGCTGCTCGTAATACCCGCAGGAGCAAACGATGAATTGGTTCAGAGCACTGGCAATACCGTTCTTGGCCTCCATCGCGATGGCGGGAAGCGCCTCGGCAGGCCAAGGGGGACAGGTAACGGTTCAAATGCACGGCATGCGCAACAGCGATGGCCAGGTGCTGTGTGCGCTGTTCAAGGGCGCCAAGGGTTTCCCGGACGGTGAAGCCGCGGTGAAGGGGGGCCGCACCACGGTGAAGGATGGCAAGGCCAACTGCGGCTTCAAGGGTGTGGAGCCCGGAACCTACGCGGTGGGCGTCATTCACGACGAGGACGGTGACGGGGAGATGGACACCGTTCTGGGCATTCCCACCGAGGGCTTCGGCTTCTCCAACAACGCCAAGCCCGGCATGTTCGGCCCGCCGGCGTTCAAGGAAGCGGCGTTCCGCGTGGGAGCAGGCACCAAGTCCCTCGTCATCAAGATGTTGTACCTGTGACTCCTCGGCGGCGCGTCCTGTTCGTCGCCGAGAACGTCACGCTGGCGCAGGTCGTGCGCCTGGTGACCTTGGCGAAGTCCCTCGACCCGAGGCGGTACGAGATCCACTTCGCCTGTTCGGATTTCGACCCACTGATCTTCCGCGGGACTTCATTTCACCGCTGGCCCATCCATACGATCCCCCGGTGGTTCGTCGAACGGGCCATCGAGAGTGGCCGCCGCATGTACGACCAGCGTACACTGCGTCGGTACGTGACGGAGGAGCTGGAGCTTTTCAGCCAGGTGCAGCCAGACCTCGTGGTGGGTGACTTCCGGCAGTCTCTGGCGGTGAGCGCGCCGGTGGCGGGCGTGCCCTACGCCAACCTGATCAACGCTTACTGGAGCCCGCACGCAGAGCGTGAGGCATTCCCATTGCCCGATCACCCCATGGTGCGGCTGCTGGGTGAAGAGCTGGCCGGGCGCCACTTTCCCCGAGCCATGCGGTGGGTGTTCGACCACTTTGCTCGCCCGCTGAACGACGTCCGGAAAGAGCATGGTTTGCCGTCTCTCGGGAGCCTGCCCGAGGTGCTCACCGCCGGCGACGCCGTACTGTTTCCGGACATCCCGAGCCTGGTTCCGACGACGAACCTGCCGTCGCACCAGCACTACTTGGGACCGGTGCTCTGGTCACCCGATGTGGCTTTGCCCGAGTGGTGGTCGTCGATCGATCGCTTCAAGCCGACCATCTATGTCACGCTGGGGTCATCGGGAAGAATCGACCTGCTGCCGACCGTGATCGATGGTCTGAGAGACCTTCCCGTCAACGTCATGCTCGCCACGGCAGGGCGTGTCCGGGCCAGCGCTTCTGGCTCGAACATATTCTTCGCGGACTACCTCCCCGGTCATCTCGCAGCGCGACGGGCTGACCTGGTGATCTGTAACGGGGGGAGCACCACCGGGTACCAGGCTCTCAGCGAGGGCACGCCCATCATCGGTGTTCCCTTCAACCTCGACCAGTATCTCTCGATGCAGGCCATCGACCGGTACGGGGCTGGTGTCACGCTGCGCTCGGGCACACTCACTGCTGCTCGACTTCGAGCTGCAGTGGCCCTGGTGCTGGCGGACCAGACGTACGCTCGGCGAGCACGGCAGCTGGCCGGAGAGCTGCGGGCCTACGACGCACACCATACGTTTTCGGAGATCGTCGACCAGATGACCACGACCGAAATCGGAACGCCTCAGTTGGCCGCTCGCTAGCCAGGGCGCGTCATCCAGCTGTGCAGCGCTGACTGTCGCGGGGCGTCGTGGTCGGGCTCTGAGGAAGGGGGGAGGAAATGGGGATGGGCAGGGGGAATGGGGATGGGCAGGGGACTCGAGCATCTGCGAGACCGCCGCAGGGAACGCTTCTCCTCGAGGTAGCGGGAGAGCACCGCCGTGTCGTAGACCTGCTTGCCTGCTGCGACCGCGCTCAGCATCTGCTCGCGCGGCAGCGAGTCGATTCGGTGTCGCTGAAAACCTGAACCCGAGAAGATCGTCGGGCTGAACTCTGCTGCCGCGAAGTGAACCTCGAACCGATCCGAGGGGAGATGGCTGGCCAAGCTCGCCAGTCGGCTCACCTGGGCGGTGGTTACGTTCTCCGCGATGAACAGGATTCGCTTCGTGTCTCGGGCTGGCATGGGTAAACTCCGTCGGCTGCACAGAGGCGGGTCCGATCCGCCCTCATTCCTAACCTGAGACTAGACATTTACTCGTCAATACCTATACAGTTGGATTGTGGCAACAAGTCCCGACAGCCTCCGTTTTGACGTCGCTCTGGTCGGTGGGGGCCTGCAGAACAGCCTCATTCTGCTGGCCATGCTGCACCGCCGGGCCGATAGTCGGATTCTGCTGGTGGAGCGGGACGCCCGCCTCGGGGGCAACCACACCTGGTCCTTCCATACTGCGGTGGTCGAGCCAGGCGACTGGCCCTTCATCGAGTCACTGGTCGAGCGCCGCTGGCCTCGCCACCGGGTGGCGTTCCCGGACCACGAGCGAGAGCTTCCCCAGGAGTACGCTTCCATCCTGTCAGACCGACTGGACGAGGTCGTCCAAGGACGAATCTCGGAGCACGACGGCTGCGAGCTCGTCACCGGGGTGGCGGCGGACGAGATCGGGCCCGACCACGTTCGCCTGGCGGACGGACGCCGAGTAGAGGCTGAGCTGGTCGTCGACGCGAGGGGGCCGGACCGGTACGCCGGCCAGGGAGCTGCAGGCTACCAGAAGTTTCTGGGCCTCGAACTGAAGCTCGATGGTCCCAGCCCGGTCACCGAGCCCGTGCTGATCGACGCCACTGTGCCGCAAACTGACGGGTTTCGCTTCTTCTACGTGTTACCGCTGAGCGAGCGGCGCGTATTGGTGGAAGACACCTACTACTCGGACTCGCCCCGTCTCGACCGTGAGAGCTTGCGGGAAGAAGTCATTGGCTATGCTCGCCGGCTCGGGTTGACCTGGGACGGGGTCGAGCGTGAGGAGGCCGGGGTGTTGCCCATACCCATCCAGCAGACTTCCGAGCAGTCCACCGAGAGCCCGCTGGTCGCGGGGTACCAGGGCGGTTGGTTCCACCCCACGACTGGATATTCCTTCCCGCTGGCGCTGCGGCTGGCGCGCCACGTGGCCGCTCGGCTTCCCGGAAACGTTTTCGACGCGGACTACCACCGGATGGTGCGGGAACACCGGCGTCAGACTCGTTATGCGCTGCTGCTGAATCGGATGATGTTCCACGCATTCGCACCTGAGCAGCGGTACAGTCCTTTGTCGCGATTCTACCGTCTTCCCGAATCGACGATCTTGCGCTTCTATGCACTCACGACCACCGCCTGGGATCGAGCTCGCGTGGTGGTGGGGCGGCCGCCGCGGGGATTCTCGCTCGGTCGATTGCTCTCGGGAGGCACGTCATGACCGGCACCGCTTCCGCAGTCGATCTGAAATCGCCGCTGCTCGACCTGCTGGGTCAGCAGTTCTCCCACGAAGGTCTCAGACAGCTGCTCGGCGCGGTGGGGGAGCAGGTTCCCGCGCACCTCTGGAACCAGGCCCTCGGGGCGCCGCTCGAGCGCGTGCTCAGCCGACCGGGCAAGGAGTTTCGTGCCCGGCTGCTGGCCGCCAGCTATGCCCTGGCCGGGGGCGCCCCGCCCATCCCGGCAGACATCCCCGCGCTGCTCGAGATCCTCCACGCCGGATCACTCGTGGTCGACGACATCGAGGACGACTCCGAGTCACGCCGTGGGGCTCCCACGTTGCACGTGGCGTACGGAACGCCCGTGGCGTTGAACGCCGGCAACTGGCTCTACTTCTGGGCGCTGACTCTGGTGGAACGCCTGCCTGTCGCCGCGCCCATCCAGCACGCGATGTTGCGCCGCATGAGTCGGGCGATGCTCGCCTGCCATTTCGGTCAGGCGCTCGACATTTCCATCATCGTCGATCAACTCGCACGCGCCGACGTGCCCCTGGTGGTGTGCGCCTCGACCCGGCTCAAGACCGGACGGCTCATGCAGCTCGCCGCCGAGGTGGGGGCACTGGCGGCTGGTGCGGAGGACGAGGTGTTGGCGGCACTGGCGGAATTTGGCTGTCGGCTCGGGGCCGGGCTGCAGATGCTCGATGACCTGGGAGGGCTGACCAGCCAGCGCCGGCTCCACAAAGGCTTTGAAGATCTGCGGCTCGGTCGGCTCACCTGGCCGTGGGCCTGGCTGGCCGAGAGCGAGCCAGACGTGGCCTATGCGAGGCTCAGGGAGCTCGCGCGGGAGGTCCGTGCCGGGCGAGCGCCTGCCGAACGCCTGGCAGCCCGCCTTCGGGACGGTGTGGCCGAGCTGGGTCGCGAGCGGGTGCACGAACACCTGACCGGAGCTCTTGGCGAGCTTCAACTGCGCTTGGGGAGCTCAGAGCCGCTGTCGGCTCTGGCCAGGGAGATCGATCGATTGGAGACGAGCTATGACTAGGGGTAACGGCGGATCCGGCGCCAAGTCGCTGCGCGCGGCTGTGGTGGGAAGTGGTTTCGGAGGATTGGCCGCGGCGATACGGTTGCAGGTCGCCGGGGTCTCGACCGTTCTCTTCGAGACCCGCGACAAGCCGGGTGGGCGCGCCTACGTATACGAAGATGAAGGATACATCTTCGATGCCGGCCCGACCGTGATCACGGCTCCGATGGTGTTCGAGGAGCTGTTCGAAATAGCCGGCAAGCGCATTGAAGACCACGTCGAGATGCTACCGGTTACCCCGTTCTACCGACTGATGTGGCCGGACGGGGATGCGTTCGACTACGTCGGAGACGCCGACGCCATGCTGGAGCAGGTGCGCGCGCGCAACCCGGACGACGCCGACGGCTACCTCAAGTTCGTGGACTATGCCGGGCGGGTCTTCAGCAAGGGGTACGA
>CAZSVU010000348.1:0-8866 GCA_964610275.1 uncultured Polyangiaceae bacterium
TTGACCAAGACCCCGCCCCACCACGCGCGCGTGGCGGGGCCCCACCCCAAAACCGCTGCGTTCGGTCTCAGCGCATTCAGCGCCGGAAAGAAGCTACCGTATTCCGAGCATGCGCTCGACCACCGACTTGACCAGGTAGTCCTGGTCCTCCGTGAACTGGGCGACGTACGCCATGCCATCCGGGGCTTTCCTGCCCACGAGGGTGATGGCGCGGCTGCGCGCGACGCCGGAGTTGCCGGTGTTCTCGACCATTTGCTTGGCGATGGCCACCGCGCGTGACTTCTGCGCTGTGCTGGCCTGGTCCTGCTCGTGGAAGTAGGGCAGGCAGGCGCCCCAGTTGCCGTCCTTGGCCATGCCGGCGGCCGCCCGCGCTTCGACGACGCTCAGCGCCGCGTCCCACTGGGCTCGACACTGACCGCGTGGCGCAAACAGAAGTAGGTAGGCGGCCTTGGCGGCGACTTCATCCGACGGATCCGAGCTCATGCGGTCGAGCCATGCATCGCAGGCGGGCCCCTTCTTCTGTCCCGGAGTTGCGATCCAGAGAGCGTCGATGGCGGCGCGACGCACCGACGCATCCGGGTCCTGCTCGGCCACCGTGACGGTGAACTCGAAGAGGGCTTCGCGGTTGCTGGACTGCGCGCGCTGCACCAGGGCAGCACGCAGCTTGCTGAGCGAGTGGGTGGAGACGAGCCGCTCGACCTCGTTCTTCAGGCCAGTCTTGGTCACGTCGATCTTGCCCGCGGCGGAGCCGAGCGGTTCCGCCACCACGACGTCCGTCTCGGCTCGTGCCGCGGCTAGCACGCGCCCCGCTAGCGTCGCATCCACCGCGTACTCCCGGCCATTCTGCAGCAGGGACTTGGCGCCCAGCCAACGCACGGGCGGGCGCTGGTCGTCCAGCATGGCCACCAGCGTCGCGTCGGCCTTGCCGTCCTTCATCAGCCCGGACTTGGCCCAGGCTTGGGCGGGCTTGCAGCTGTACTTAAGTCCACCGCTACCCCACTCGCAGCTGAGAGCCTTCTCGGCGAGCTCGACCACGACTGGGTCGTTGCCGGGCGCAGCCAGGCCCGCGCCTCGGCCGACGGAGCTCGATGTCGCGGCGGACCCGCTTGCCGCAGGCTTCGTCTCCGAGCCCTCCTTCGAACACATCTTGCAGCCGAGCCCAGCCACCAGGACCAGTGCCGCTGCGAGGAGTGCTTCACGCTTGACCATGCCTTTGACCTCGGGATCGCCGAAGCCGAAGTTGGCCGGCGTCTCGCCGGTCGTCAAGCCCGAGCGTGGGGGATGTGTTGCGCCGGCAATGGCGGAGAGCGCGCGGTGAGTGCGGCAGTGGATACGGCTCCGCTCAATCCCGTGGTACCGTCCACTCCGAAGGACGGCGAGTGGACGTGAGCGACTGGTACCGCGAGCTCTTCGACGAACGATACCTGCTCTTCTTCGAAGATCTGGTGCAGCAGGGCGCGGCGGTGGAGGAGATCGACTTCATCGATCAGGCGCTGGCCTTGCCTGGGGCCAGCCGTGTGCTGGACCTGGGCTGCGGGTTCGGACGCCACGCCATCCCCCTGGCCGAGCGCGGCTACGACGTGACCGGGCTGGACCTCTCGCCTCGCCAACTGGAGGTCGCTCGCCAGCTCGGCGAGCAACTGCACGTACGGGTCGACTGGGTGGAGCGCGACATGCGCGATCTCTCCCAGCTCGGACCCTTCGCCGGCTGTGTTTGTCTATACACGGCCTTCGGCTACTTTAGCGACGAGGAGAACCTCGGGGTGCTGCGCGCCGTGCGAGACGTGCTCGCCCCGGAGGGTCGTTTGCTGCTGCACGTCAACAACTCGCTCGCGCTGGTATCGCGCTTGCCCGAGGAGAGCTGGAGCGAGGCCCCGCGAGGCGTGCGCCGTGAATCGCATTGCTACGACGCGATGACCGCTCGGGTGATCAGCGAACGAACGCTGTTTGCACACCGCGGCGAGCGCCTGACGCTGCCCACGAGCAGCGTGCGCCTCTATGCGCCACACGAGCTCAGTCGAATGCTCCGCGAAGCCGGCTTCGAGGTGGAGCAGGTCCACGGTGGGCTGCGGGGCGAGCCGTTGCGCTGGCAGCACACGCGCATGCCGGCGTGGGTGGCACGACGCAGTTGACCAGCAGGGCCTCGAGCTTTGCTCGAGGACGGCTCACACTGGGCAGATACCGGGATCCACGATGGACGCGTCGTCGGGTTCGGCGTCGGTGACACCTGCAGCGTCCTGCGGCTCCACGTCGTTCGCGGCATCACTGGCTGCATCACTGGCGTCTGCGGTGGATCCGGCGTCCGTGCCGCCGGCGTCTTCCGCTTCGGCTGGCAGCGTCTGCCCCCGGTCTTCCTCTGTGTCACCGCAGCCCGGAAGCTGGAGGGAGCCCGTGATCAGTACGGCGGCAGCAGCCCAGCCGGGCAGCGCGGGTCGATTGGGAGGGCGCTTGGTGGGTGGCTTCATGGTCAGCAGATCCCTGAACACACATCCGGCGGCGGAATCTCGCCGTCGGCTCCGGCGTCTTCTTCAATCAACACGAGGCATACACCCGCTGCGGCGTCCAGCGAGAGGTTGATGCCGGCGTCGATGGGTGCGTTGGCGTCCGTCGAGCCATCGGCCGAGCTGTCCTGCATATCCGCGCCCGCCTCGGCGTCGGTCGAAGCGTCGGCGCTCGGCGCGCGTCCGGTCTCGGTGATGCCGCCGCAGCCCGTGGCGGACAGGGCGCTGGCTGCGGCCACCACCGCTGCTGCCCAGGCGGGAGGTGCGGAGCGACGGCGGCTCTGCCGGGGCCGCAGCAGGGCGTGCCGCACCGCTTCCACCTGGCCAATCATCAGTCGACACACGCGCCTCGGTACCGCTCGCAGGTCCCCGAGCAAGAGGTAGCCCAGGGCAGGGCAGTAGTGGGTGCACCCGTCACTGGCCGGACACGACTCGCAGGTGCCATCCTCTGGACGCTGCGCGTCGGCAGGCAACGAGGCCAACTCGGCGCGGACGTCCCGGAAGGTCAGGCCGCGCTCGACATCACCGAGCCGAACGGCACGCGCCCGGTCCTCGAAGACGAATCGGTAGCACGGGAAGATCTGGCCGTCTGTCGCCACCGCTGCGAAGCGCACTCCCGCGCCACACTCTCGCCGAGGTTTGCCGCGCCGAAGGCGGGCCTCGATCGCTTCCAGGGCAGGGAGGCGTGGTGCGGGCGCACCGGCTGCTCGCGCTCCCACCAGCCAGGTCACGATGCGGTGCTGTTCTCGGCACCACGTGTCGACGGCGGCCTCACTCCACTCGAGCTCCCAGGCCGGCTGATACACGATCCGGCCGAAGCCCAGACGAGCCACGGATTTCACGTTCTCGCAGAGCGTCGCCACGTTGTCTGGGGTCACCGTCATCCGGGCGAGGGACTCTCCCGAGGGCATCCTCGCGAGGGTCTCAGAGATTCGCTCGAGCAGACGAGGCGTCGAATCCCCGCCATCGGCCAGGGGCCGGTCGATCCGACCCTGGGTCCCATCGACGCTCACTGCGAGCGAGATGCCGTGCTCGCGGCAGAGATCGAGCGCGGCAGCATCCAGCAGCAGGCCGTTGGTGGGGGTCACGCACCGGACGTGCTGGCCCGGACGCGACTGCTGGCGCGCCCGAGCGAGCACGCGCCGGAGCAATGCCGGCTCCAAGAATGGCTCTCCGCCGTAGAAGGACAGGCTGACGTTTTCGGCGTCCGCGGCCGTGTGCATCAGCAGGTCCACCGCAGCGTCGGCCACGTCCGTCTTCATGGTGCGGGCCGAGCGGCGTGCATGGCAGTAGCCGCAGCGCAAATTGCATCGCTCGGTGACGGTCAGGGTCAACCCTTTCAGTTCGGCAGCGGCACCCGTGACCATGCTGCCAGACAGGATACCGCCCTCGAGGACGCCACGCGACCGGGATCACACCGATCTGCGGCCACGGAGGCAGCGCGGACCTCGACTCAGGGCGAATCCTCAGCTGACTCGGTCTTCTCCTGGTCAGCCCCGCGCTCGGCTTCCTCCGGAGGATTCTCGACCGCTTCCTCCCGCCGCTTCCTGAGGTCCTGCTCCATCGCCTTCACCTTGGCTTCGTCGAGAGGATACAAGGTGACGATCAGGATCGAGAGCACCCCCACGGCAGCGGGGATCAGGCTGACGAGCAGCACCAGCCCGTGCTTGGCCTCGGCCGTCTGCTCCACGTTGGGCTGAAAACCGACGGCGCTCATCAGCCAGCCGGCGACGGCGGAGCCAAAGGCCCAGCCGAACTTCTGGGACATGGTGGAGGCCGAGAACACCAGTCCGGTGGCGCGCCGCCCGAGCTTCCACTCCGAGTAGTCCGCGGCGTCGGCGTACATCGCCCAGATCACGGCGCTCAGGGGCCCTCCGGTGAGTGACCCGATCACGTTGAGCGCGAACAGCAGAAAGACCTGATGCGGCTGCACGAAGTAGAACGCCGCGGTGGAGAGGACCGAGACCACGAATAGGATGATGAAGGCGCGCTTCTTGCCGACCTTCCGCGCGAACCAGCTGACCATCAACACGCCGATGATGGCCGCGATCTGACCAATGGTGTTGAACGCGGAGATCAGGGTCTCGAAGGAGTAGGTGCTGGGGCCACTGGTGAAGGGCAGATCCAGCACCTGCTCGCCCACGTAGTACTTGAAGTAGTGCGCCGCGGCGCTGATGCGCGTCGCCACAAACAGGATGAACGTGATGGTCGTCACCAGCAGGATGACCCACGGACGGTTGGCGACCAGGTCCCGCACGTCTTGCTTGATGGATGTCTTCTGAGCTTTGGGCGGGCTCACGCGTTCACGCGTGCCGCCGAAGGCGATCAAGAAGAAGGCCACGGCGGCCACGCCATAGACCACGAACGACAGTTGCCAGCCGCGGGCTTCATTGTCAGCACCCAGCCACTTCACCATGGGCAGCAGAGTGGCCGAGACGATGACGCCCGCGCCAAACGCGAACAGAAACTTGATGGACGACAAGCTGGTGCGCTCGTCTGGATTCGGCGTGAGCACCCCGAGCATGGCCGTGTAGGGGATGTTGATCGCCGTGTAGAGCATCATTAGGAGCATGAACGTCACGTAGGCCCAGATGAGCTTGCCGGTGGAGTCGAGATCCGGCGTCGTGAACGCCAGAACCCCGACCACGGCGAACGGGACGCAGATCCAGAGGAGGTAGGGTCGGAACTTGCCCCACCGGGTCACGGTGCGATCCGCCAGGATCCCCATGAGGGGGTCGTTCACGCCGTCCCACAGCCGACTGACCAGAAACATGGTGGCCACCGCGGCCGCGCTGATCCCGAACACGTCGGTGTAGAACAGCATCAGGTAGGCCATGAAGGTCTGCCAGTACAGAACCGAGGCCAGGTCGCCGAAACCGTAGGAGAGTTTCTCGCGCAGCTTGAGGTGGTGGTCTTCCTTCATGCGGATCCCCGTGGCGGGGGTCGTAGGCCAGTTTCGTGCTCCCGTCGACCACGCTCTCTGTGCGTGGTGCATTCGCCGGATTAGCCGTGAGAATGCTGTCCGAGCGGGACGAGCGTGCCTTCGACAGATGTAGAACGAACCGTCTGCCGGTCGCCGGAGACTGCGGAACGCGGACGGAACCGGTCCTTGAGCTTCAAGAAGGGCGTCTCGAAGTACCGGTGGGAAACCGTGGCCACGCCGATGCTGCCGAGCAAGGCGAGCCCGAATACCAGAAGTACGTGCGTGTCGGGTTGGGGCAACACGCATCGCCACATCCCGATGACCATGACGTGCAACAAGTAGATGCCGTAGCTCACCTGGCCGACGTGGGCGAGCGCGCGCCGATTGAGGAGCCAGGCGAGACCGTGGTCCGGACGAATGCAGCACGCCACCACCAGGAGGGCGAGCACCACGTGTACGGTGAAGTTGGAGAGGTCATTTCGAGACACCACGTAGCCGAGCAGCAGGAGCACTGCGGGAGCGCTCAGCCGCCAGCCGAGAACGCCTTCGACGACCCGGAACCAGGCGCGGTGGTGCAGCGCCAGGGCTGCGAGACACCCCAGGCAGATGGGCGTGGCCAGGCTGTAGACGATGTGGAGACGGAGGGAGCCGGGGGGCAGTATCGCGGAAAGCCAGACGCGCTCGGCGGCCTGATCGACCAGCAGCGCGAACCCGACGATCAACGCCGGAAGCCACGCCTTCTTCGTCAGCCGAATCGCCCAGGGCCAGGTCAGGTAGAACTGCTCCTCGCACGCCAGCGACCAGGCGAAGGCGAAGGTCACCGGGTGCGCGACGCTGAAGTCCACGAGCCAATTGGTGGTGTAGGTGGCGTGGTAGATGAGGCTGTCGAAGAAGTGGTCTCGCTGTGGCCCGTCCGGTGCGATGAGCCAGGCGTGCAGGCAGAAGAGCCCCAACCCCGCGTAGTAGACCGGGAAGATTCGCAGGCTGCGTCGCATGTAGAAGCCGCGCAGGGAGACCTGCCCGCGGGCACTGCGTTCGCGCAGGAGCAAGGTGGTGATGAGAAAGCCACTGATGGCGAAGAAGAGGTCGACGCCAAACGTCCCCTTGCCCAGGACACCCGGCGGTAGGACTGGATTGCTGTGATGCCAGACCACGGGGATGATGCTGAGGCACCGCAGGCCGTCGAGGGATGCGAAGTGGCGCGTGGCTCGAAAGCCCGCGAACGTGTCCGGTGCGTCCGGCATGACGGCGTCGGCACACCTATAGCCCGAATCGCCCGCGGGAAGTGATGGTTCTCGGGGCGACCCGGGGTGGGTGCGGTTCCGGCGGCGGCTGGGCAACTCAGCCGCGCGCGAGCACGTTGACCAGACAGCCGATGGTCCCGTGATACGGATACACGTGCCGTACCCGGATGGGGCGAACTTCCCAGCCGAGGCGCGCGTACGTCTCCCGGGCGGCGAGGTCCAGTTCGTCGATGCCGTAGCTTGGCAGGTAGGCAATGCGTCGCCCGTCGCGGGTCTCGTACACGCCGTTCGTATAGGTGATGTAGGTCTTGTCTTCGAGGGGCACGTTGGGGATGCGGATCACCCGGTAGCCCAGCTGGGCCAGGCGCTCGGCCGCGGTGTCGAAGCGTCGTTGTGCGACATCGGAGAAGTCCGCCACGAGTGGTCGTCCCGTTTCGGCGGAGTTGGCGCCAGGGTGGAAGTCCGAGCCCACCAGTTCCCGAGCACGGCGCGGATCGCCCACGAGCATCACGTCGTCGTGCAGCGGTGTCATGTACATGCTGAGGTGATGCGGGGGCGTATCGCCGGGCCGCGTGCCCAGCACGACCACCGGAGCGCCCAGCCAGGCTTCGAGGCGGCGCTCCAGCGCTCCCACGTCGACGATCCCGCGGCGCTGATTCTTCAAGATCAGATTGGCGTCCACGATGATGTGCCGCTGCGCCACCGCGAAATCACCGGCGTCGAAATCGAACGGGGCGACGTGGCGCTCGAACCGGCGCGAGCTGGTGTGAGCCAGGGCCTCCACCGTGAGCCAGTCCCCGTACCGTTCGGGCCACTTGTGGTCGGGCTCCGCGGGTGCGACGAGCCAGGCGGGTCCGTTCGAGCTCGGCGCGGTCACCAAGGACCGATCCTTGGACCAGGTCGTGATGGGCCCGGGGCTGGGAACGATGCGGGTGCGATGCCACAGGCTGGGGTCGATGCTGTCGAAGAAGTCGCGCAGCCGCTGCTGGTCTGTCGTGCCGAGATCGTCGGCCACGACGACTCTCAGCGCGACGTCCCGCGGCAGAGCTCGCAGGAAGTCGGTGTAGGTCTGCTGCACGGCCCCGAAGATCCTGGGCACGTAGTGCAGGGCCACCTCGCGGATTGGGCCGTCCGTCTCCGAGAGGAGCGCCGGCGGCGTCGACGTCGCATCGCGCTGTTGCTCGGCCGGGCTGCGCGTCACCGTCAGGAGCACCAGCACCGCGATTCCGAGGCCAAGCAGGGTGCCAACCCCCCCCCAGGCCAGCTTGCGTCCGATGCTAGTGCTCATGGTCGAGTCCTCCCGTTGGCCAGGTCGAGTTAGCCGCGGGCCTGGGGTCGCTCGGGTCGCATCACCGAGGCTTGGTAGGAGGTGATGACCGGCGGGGGTTCATCCTCCTTCGGCTTCTTGGCGGAAGCCTTGGCGGCTGCCTGGATGGCCTTGACCACGTCTGGGGGCAGCACGTACTCGCGCTCCAGCCGTTCCCCTGGGGGAATCACAAACTTGGTGCTTTCGTGCCACGCGACTTCCGGCTCTGGTCCAGACCGCGACATGGGGTTGGCCACGAACCTCTCCACCCGCACGTCGAGTTGCGCGATCTCCTCCCGGTCCTCGGAAGTGTTGTAGGCCACCAGACGCACTCGGACGCCTTTGCCCTTTTCGTTCTTGACGAGCTCGCTCACCGCCGCGACGTTACCAAACTGGGCGGCCCCAGGCGGTACTTCCTTCTCGTTCTCGGCGGCGGCTGCCTTCTGGTCGTCCTCGGCGTGGAGCACGCTGGGCCACGCCACGCTGAGCGTGGCCGCGCAGCTCAGGGCGGCAGAGGCGAGGACGATGGCAACGGGGTGGGGGAGGTGTTTAGCTGACATTTCGAAAATCTCCTTGGGGTGTCTCCTGGACTCGGTCGTCGTCTAAGCAACGGGAGTGCCAACGGCGGGATTACAGTGGCGGGGTGGCTCCGGCCCCCGGGATTCAGCAGTGCGGGGTTGCCTGGGAGTCGGTGGACCTCGTCAAAGTGTGACCGAGCCTGTGTCCGTACGGGTGCGCGCGGTGTCTGCTCCGACACGGGTGCATTGCTGCTTCCCCGGTTGGATCCCCCCACTGACGGATTTCTTGGGAAGGAACTGGGTCGACCGGGCGTACTACCTAGTTCTCGGCGCTAAACACCGCAATCGTGAGACGATACCCGGGCGGCGGTGGG
>CAZSVU010000349.1:0-8858 GCA_964610275.1 uncultured Polyangiaceae bacterium
AGCGACCTTGCTCCATCTTCTTCACCCCGGCCGGCCCGAACTCCGAGCAAGGGTGTGACCGGCACCGAGGCAGCCCGCGCTCGGAAGAATCCTGAGTCTCTCGACGGCAGCCGGACCGCGCCCGTCGGACTCGCGTCCAGTGTCCTCGCCGGGAATCCAGACACGAGCGGCGTTCTCGCCGGGCGATCTGGCCGTTCTGGTTGCCGCGTGCCAGCACCAGCGGCGGACCGCCGAGCGGACGCTATTGGTTCCCTCCGCGACTGGTCCCGGGGCAGAACTGGAGGCTTGCGCCCGTCATGCCAGACGCGAGAGTCTCCGGGCAGAGGGAGTCTTCCGGCTGACCACTTCATCGCGTCCATCGAGACCAGGCACTGCAACGGCCACCGTAGCCGCTAACCGCATCGCGTTCTGGTGGCCACTCGGGCTATCGTGTGTGCTCGGGGCGCTGGCTGGAGTTGGGGGCTACACTTTTCGCTACGCCGAAGGCCTCTCCTACTTCAGCTCGGATCCTGCGGCCTGCGTGAATTGCCACATCATGCAGGCGGAGTATGACGGTTGGCAAAAAGGAAGCCACCATGCGGTGGCGGTATGTGTGGACTGCCACCTGCCACAAGCGCTGGTGCCCAAGTACCTGGCAAAGGCCGAAAACGGTTGGCGGCACGGCGAGAAATTCACGACCCAGCGGTTTCGCGAGCCCATCTTCGTGCAGCCCGCGGGGCTGCGCATTCTGCATGACAACTGCGTGAGATGTCATCCGGCACTGGTGCCCATGCTCGCACGGCATGAGCGGTCGGACCTTCCCGGCCCTACCGCCGAGACTGCGGGCGGGCTGAGCGAGGCCCCGCAGTGCATTCACTGTCACGCAACCGTTGGGCACGGTGAACGCGCCGGCCTCGGTGGCCCGCTGCGGAGCGCAGAATTGCAGCGGGTTCCGACGGCCCGCGCTGCCTCGCGCGAGGAGGCTTCACCCTAGGAGACGAATTGCGCGGCCATGCCGGAGGAACCGGGTCCTCTGCGGTCCAGTACCTCACGCCGTTGACCCAGACCCGCAAGGTGGAAAATGAGCGAGACCCCAAACGAAGCACCGACCGAAGAACGGAGCGACCCACCGCGGGATGCCCGGGCTGCAGCACGGAAACGACGCTGGCTCAGTAGCCGCGCCGCATACGGGGTCGTGATCGCACTGGTGGCGGCCGGGACCGCCGGAATCACGGCCCTGTTGACCAACATCTTCGAGCGAAAAGTGGAGCAACGCCAGCCCTACATTCGGGTCGTGGAGGTCTCCGAGGACACTACCGATGCGGCGATCTGGGGTCGCAATTGGCCGTCGCAGTATGACGGCTACCAGCGCACTTCACTGACAACCTACACTCGATTCGGTGGCCATTCGGGAAGCGAAGCCCTCCCCGAAGAGAGAATTGAGCGCGATCCATGGCTGAAGCGCATGTTCCTCGGATACGCCTTCTCCATCGACTACCGCGATCGACGAGGTCACGCCTACATGTTGGCCGACCAAGAAGCGACTCGGCGGTTGACGAAGCCGCAGTCGGGCTCGTGCCTACATTGTCACGCATCCATCATGCCGCTTTATCGCACCTTGGGAAACGGCGACGCGGTGGTAGGGTTCGAGAAGTCCTATCAGTACAGCTACGCGGAGCTGAACCAGAAGCTACACGACATGGGGCACGCGCATCCCGTGAGCTGCGTTGACTGTCATGATCCGGACACGATGGCGATTCGTGTGACGCGTCCGGGATTCATTCAAGGGATCCGCAGACTGGCTGCGTCGGACGCCCCGGTCCCGGCGCTGCCCTCCATCACCATCTGGCGCGAGGGCGACCGAAAGCGTCCCTACGATCCGAACTCGGATGCGACGCGCAACGAGTTACGTTCCTACGTGTGTGGGCAGTGCCATGTCGAGTACTACTGCTCTTCGAAGATGCCGCTCACGTTTCCGTGGGGAAAGGGTCTGTCTGCGGATGCCGCGGAAAAGTTCTGGGACGAGACGGTGTTTCCGGACGGCGGGAAGTTCGTCGACTACGTCCACCAGGAGACTGGTGCGCCCATCCTGAAGGCTCAGCACCCAGAGTTCGAGCTCTGGACTCGGGGTATCCACTCTCGCAGCGGCGTATCTTGCTCGGATTGCCACATGCCGTACATGCGGGAGGGCGCGGCCAAAGTGAGTGATCACTGGGTGCGCAGCCCACTGCTCAACATCAACCGGGCCTGCCAGACCTGTCACCGCTTCCCCGAAGGCGAGCTGAAGGCCCGGGCCGAGGGCATTCAGCTCACCAACTACGGCCTGCTGCAGCGGGGCGGCAGTGCCATCGTGGACCTGATTGACGCCATCGTGGCCGCCAAGCAGGCCGGCGCCACGGACGAGCAACTCGAACCCGCGCGGCGACTGCAGCGTCGCGCCCAGTGGCGCTTGGACTACATCGCGGCAGAGAACAGCATGGGGTTCCACGCCCCGCAGGAAGCCGCCCGCCTGCTCGGCGAAGCCATCGACTTTGCGAGACAAGGACAGGTGGCCGCGCTTCGCCTCGGAGGCCCCGGCTCCGAAATCGGCGCGCCGGAAACAGACGACCCCCGCGCGGACGACGCCGGCTCCGTCCCGAGCGCTCAGCCCAGCACGCAGGCGCCGGCCGCTTCGGTCAGTGAGCCATCGCAGACCGCCCCCGCTCCCAGCTACCGGCCTGGCGCTGGCGTTGCCACCCCGGCGCTGCGCCGGTAGCATGATGCGTCTGGTGAGCACGGAGCTGGGCGGTCCATCTCGAGGCCAAAGGGCACCCCACCCTGCCGAGCAGGCGGAGGAACTCGAGGAAGCCTGGAAGACCCAGACCCCGCGGCGATGCACGGGAGCCTGGGTCGACCGAAGCAGCTCTGGGCGAGCGTTCCGGGCCGTGTCCGTGGTACGACGCCGACCGGGCTGATCCAGCCATCCTTCCCATGCAGCTCGCTTCCAACCCCGTGTTCATCCTGTTCGCGATCCTCGTCTGCGGCGAGATCATGGGCAGAATTCCGTTTGGTTCCTTCTCGCTCGGAAACACCGCGATCCTGATCGTAGCGCTCGGCTTCGGCTACTTCGGTCGGGTGCTCCCTCCGCTCATCCAGACGCTCGGGCTGACGCTCTTCATCTACAGCATCGGGCTGCAGGCAGGGCCGGGGTTCGTGTCCTCGCTGCGGGCGACCGGGTTGCGACTGAGCCTCGGCGCAGCCGCGGTCGTCGGCCTCGGCTTCGTGACCTGCCTCGGGGTCTGCCTGCTGCTCGGATACGGGCCGAGCATGGGGGCAGGTATTCTCGCGGGTGCGCTGACGAGTACTCCAGGATTGGCCGCTGCCATCGAGCTGACGTCCGACCCGACCACCGCGTCTGCCTACGGCGTGACCTATCTCTTCGGCGTCGTCGGCGTGGTGCTGTGCATCAAGCTCCTCCCCACTGTCCTGCGGATCGACCTACCCAGCGAGGAAGCCAGAGTCCGCACCGAGGCCCTGGCCGAGCATCCACCGCTCGCAGTCCACCACCTCGTCGTGAACAACCCCAACGTGTTCGGAAAGTCCCTGCGCGAGTTGGCACTCAGCGAAGTGGCTGCAGTGACGCTGACCCGCATTCAACCGCGGGACGCGAACAGCGCCACGTTGGTCACGGCCGACACGCGGCTGCACGAGGGGGACCGAGTGCGGGCCGTGGGAACCGAACGCGATCTCGAGAAGGTGCACCTCCTCGTCGGCAAGCGCATCGACGAAGAAATCCGCTTCTCGGAGGACTTGACCGCGCGCGGCATCATCGTCTCGTCCAAGCAGGTGGTGGGGAAGCGTCTGGCCTCGCTGAACCTGACCGAGGTCTTCAACGTCCGAATCTCGCGCATCCACCGCAACGGTTTCGACCTCACGCCTTCCCCTGAGATGAGGATTCGGCGCGGCGATGTGGCGACGGTGGTGGGCAACGAGAGCTCGGTGGCGAACGTGGCCAAGCGGTTCGGTGACGATCTGGAGTCGACTTACGCCGCGGACGTGTTCGCGCTGGTGGCCGGAATTCTGGTGGGGTTCGTCGTCGGCCAGATCCCCATCCCGTTGCCGGTCGTGGGCGAAATCCGCTTGGGCGTGACCGGCGGGGTGTTGATCGCGGGCATCGTCTTGGGCGGGCTCTACAACACCGGACGCGTGATCTGGAGTCTGCCTGGACCCGCCAACCAGCTGCTGCGGCAACTCGGGCTCATGCTCTTTCTGGCTGCCGTGGGCACTGGAGCCGGCGCCACCATCGTTCCCACGCTGCGCAGTCACGGAGTCGGGCTCCTGCTCAGTGGCATCAGCGTCACCTTGGTCCCTCTGTTGGGCGGGGTGATCCTCTGCCGGAGGGTGCTCGGGCTCCACCTCTTCCACACGCTGGGCGTCATTGCCGGGGGAATGACGAGCACCCCGGGTCTGGCCGCAGCCACCACCCTCTCGGGCAGCCACGCCGCCTCTGCGGCCTACGCCACGGTCTACCCGACGGCGCTCGTCACCATCATCCTCTGCAGCAAGCTGCTGGTCGGCCTCCTGGGCTGGGGCCACTGAGCCCAGCAAGTCCGCACGGACGCGGGTACCAGTCGGCCTGGGCTCCACCCGTGGGGGGCACCGGGGCCGCTACCGCCTGTGCAGGGATCTGCACACTGGGCAGGGCCTGACACGGGCCGACCTGTGCAGCCGGCTGCACACGCCACGGGCTCCGCCACACACGAGGCTTTCTTTTCATGCATTTCGCGTCTGGCACGGTCCCTGCAAAAGGACAGGTCATCGGTCACAGACACTCGGAGAAAGCCAAGATGTTCAGCCCCGCCCGCCCCATCCGCTCACTGGTTGCCACCCTCGGCCTGGGCTTGGTCGTGCTGCCTGGAATGGCCCACGCAGCCCGCATCGCCACCAACGACTCTCCGGCGGCCCGCTCGAGCTACGAGGTCGAGCTCGTGAGCGTCAGCGATGTCGGCGAGTGCAGTGACGCGGCGGACTTCTCCCAGATTGTTCGGGTGTGTGAGGTCCAGACCGAGGTGGGTCGCCGCAGCGTCCGCTGCTCGACCCTGGAGCTGGGTGAGGCGGGCTCACGCGTGAGCTTCAGCCTGCTCGGCACTGCCCAGTCGTTCTTCGAGGTGTCCACCAGCTCCAGCTTCAGCGAGGCCGAGATCTTTCACGGCGACAGCGCTGCTTCCTTGTTCAGCGTCGGAAGCGAGACGCTGGCCCACGGCGAGGGCATCGTCTTCACCCAGACCATCGACGCCGGCAGCGACTGCCAGCGCACCTACGGGTTCTCGGTGAAGGCGCGTTGAGTCGAGGACGGAGCCTTCAACCCGGCGGGCGGAGCGGCGTTTCAGGCACCGGCGGCGTCGCAAATCCCTTCGATGTCCGGCAAGCAGTAGCCGACATTGACACAGCAGACTTCGCCAGCAGCGCAGTCGGTGTCGGACGTGCAGGTGCCGGGAAGCCCGGTGCCCACGATGGTGCACTCCTCAGCCGCAGCACTGCCAGCACCCGAGCAGGCATTCAGCACAGCCGACTCTTCCGAGGTGACGGTGACCGTCGTGCCGTCGGAGCACTCGATGACCGTGTCACTCTGGTCGGTGGTGCGAAGCGTCCAGGTTTCGCCCGCCGCGTCCGTGTAGAGTGTCGAGTACTCGGTGCCCTCGATAACGGTTTCGATCGAGCCACACTCCTGCCCGGACGGGCCGTACAGCTGACTCAGGGTACCGGCCGTCGTCATGCGAACGCCGTTGTCGTAGACGATGACGCCCTGATCGAGGTCATAGGTGCACGCGCCCTGTGGGTCGAAACAGACGAACATGTCCATCATGGGCTCGACGCAAGTGCCGGTGTAGGGGTTGCCCAGGTCCGCGCAGTCGGTCTGTTGCCCGCTCGGGCCAGTGACGCTGCCCTGCTCCACCGTCCAGTTGCCCTGGTCATCACACGTACTGCAATTGGGAGGTACGGTAGTTGCAGCCGAGCCACTGGTCACCTCGCGCGTGGTGCCACCACCCAGCGGGTGAATCGCGGTGATCCGCACCCGTGAGTTACTGCGCACCACCACGCAGAACTGTCCGGACTGATCGGCCGTCGCCGAGCTGGTGCCCAGGTAGTCGATGCCCGCAGTCTGGATCAGCGCGCCTGGAATGGGATTCCCCTGCTCGTCCACGACCGTCCCACGCACACAGGTGGCATCCAGGATCAGGTCGGCGTTCCAAGGGGAGAGATGCGTGATGGTCCCGCCATAGGTGTGATCGGTCGCGTCGTAGGTCGCAGTCCCCTCCTCCACCCAATCGGCGGTCTGCTCGTCGAAGCTCCAGAGCGGAACCGTCGCGGGCCAGGTGTCGGCTCCCGATGATGGAGCGGGGATGCGGATCTCGATGCTCTGGTCGTCGGCGATCTGCAGATCTTCTCCGTTCTGACGAACGGTGACGTCCAGCACGCCGAGGGTCTCGAGCTGGACGAGCGTGCCGTCCGCGGTCTCGGCGCGCAGGTCGCCGGGGTAAGCCGCCAGTTCGGCGTCGACTGCCGGATCGAGGGGCGTGAGATGCACCTGCACCTCTCCGACAACGGCGTTGCCGCTCGCATCGACGAACGCCTGGCCGGGCGCGATCATCGAGGCGCCCCGTGCGCCAGTCGCAGTCCCTCCGGCGTCGGCATCCAGTGCCACCGGTGCGGCCTCGGGCATCAGGGTGACCTCCAACGCGGTCGGTGTCCCTTCCAGCACGTCCAAACGCTCCAGCCCACGCAGGTAGCCCGGCCGCAAGAGCTCGACGACCACGCTCGACCCGGCTTGGGTCTCGAGCTCGAAGGTGCCGTCGCTGGCTGACGTGGTTTCGTCCGTACCGGTCGTGACGCGTACCTCTGCCAGGCCGTCGCCGTTGGGTTCCAGCACCCGGCCCATGACCGCCGTCACCTCGGGCAGATCCGTGCCCGCGTCCGTGGGAGCCGAACGACCTCCACCTCCGCCGCCAGTGCAACCCGCCAGACACAAGGCCACCGGGACGAGAACTCCCCTGTACTCCCACGCGAGTCGTGTGTTCATCTCACCGCCTCCTGTTCGCCCGCGTTGTAGCACGGCCGCTGGCTCAGGCACGGTGCGCCCAGCACCGCAGAGCGGGGAGGGCTTCAGAATCGTTGGGGTTTTTCACGATCGCCGGGGCCGGAAACCGCAAACGCTCCCCGCGCACCCCGATTCCACCGTACTGGGTCAAAACCTGCAGATCGTTCCTGGCCGCTCGCGCGTAGCTCCAAGCAAGCGTGAGGCCGTCCGCGGCCCGGGGAGCGATCCATGAACAAGACTGCACTCTTCGCACTACTCACCCTCGCCTTCGCAGCCGGCTGCAGTGGGGGCACCCCCCCCCCATCCGTCGCTGCGTCGGGACCGGCCACGGCCGGCCCGAATCGCAACGGGGCTGTGATCGCCAGCGGTGAAGCGTCTGCGGAGGCACCAGCGTCGTCGGCGGCGGCCGCGATCGCGGAACCCCGAGCAGAGCCCGACCGTCCCGACGTGCGTGTCGATCCGAGCTCGACCCCCTGGCTCGGTGCCGAAGCCACCAGTCGATACCTGTGGTCCGGCCAGCAGGAGCACCAGGTGGCCATCTGGGTCAACGTCCCGGTGGTCGGTGAACGACGCCGGTTGCCCACTGCGGTCGTGATGACCGTGGACACCTCGGGCTCGATGGCGGGCGCCAAGATCCAGCACGCTCGCGAATCTGCCCGTACGGTGGTGGAGCAGCTGGCCGACGGCGACCTGCTCGCCCTCTACTCGTTCGAGAGCCGAGTTCATCCTCATTCCCACTTGCAGTCGCTGCACCCGGAAACTCGCGGCCGACTCCACACGATCATCGACCGGTTCTACGCCAACGGCGCCACCAACTTGTACCAAGCCGTGCTCGATGCCAAGGCCACCGTGGCCCATGCGCCCGCGACGCATCCCGTTCGCCGAGTCATCCTGATTTCGGACGGTCGAGCCACGGTCGGACCAGGCTCGCCCCACCAGCTGGGGCGCCTGGGCGAGGAGGCCATCGCGCAGGGCGTGCAGATCAGCGCGCTCGGCATTGGTCTCGACTACGACGAGTACACCCTCAATGCCCTGGCCGAGCGCTCCAGCGGCCGGCTCTACCATCTGGAAAGCACCGAGCAACTCGCCAGCATCGTCGAGGAGGAGCTCAATCTGGTGCAGACGACTCTGGCCACGAATGCGTCGCTGGAGCTCGTGCCTGCTCCGGGGGTCAGCATCTACGCGCCGCACTGGGGACACCACATTCGAGGCACGGATGGCTCGATACGCTTCCCGCTCGGCAGCCTGCATTCGGGGCAAGCGCGTGAGTTCGTCGTCCGCGTGCGGCTGCGCAGCCCCGCGCTGGGCGAACGCGCGTTGCTGAGTGCTCGGCTGCACTTCACCGACCACCACGAGGGCGGTCTCGCACGCGTGCAAGAAACCATCGTGCGCGGCACCTTGACCGAGGACGAGGGGCTGGCGGCAAACAGCCTGAACCAGCGAGCCAACGCCATCGTCTCGACGTTCAGGGCAGCAGATCTCACAGACCAGGCGGCACGCGATGCCAATGCGGGGCGCCTGGATGTCGCCGATCGACAATTGGCCCAGGCCGAAGCCGAGCTGCGTCGGAGCTCCCAACGCGCCAGCTCCCCGAAGCTCAAGCAGCGCCTGAAGCGAAGCGCTGAGAGTCTGGCGGCACGACGCCGCACCGTCCAGAAGGCTCGCCGCGCACCCGCCGCCGCGCGCCCCCAGAAGAGTCGCGCAAGCTCCCTGGAGCTGAACGACTGGGCGCGGGACGCGGCGGGGTACTAGTGCTGTGTCTCACAAGTCGCAATCGTTGTCCTCCGCCGGGCCGAACGCG
>CAZSVU010000350.1:0-5493 GCA_964610275.1 uncultured Polyangiaceae bacterium
CGGCGGCAGCGGTCACCCTTCCGCCCCCTCGGATGGGGGTGCCCAGGCTGCGGACGGAGGAGGATCCTCCGTGGCCGGCAATAGAGGTGCCACGGGCAGCGCGGGGGCACCCGCCGACGACGTCGTCTGCCCCGATCCGGTCGATCTCGGCGTACACCTCGTGGGGCGTCACGACGGCTGTGACGAAACCGGAGTGCGGATGGCGTGGTCTGGCACCGGTTTCGTTGCCCACTTCTCCGGTACGGGACTCAGAATCTCTCAGAGCGGTGCCGCGGTTCAGTACACCGTCCTCGTCGATGGGGAGCTCGGTGCGAATCTGCTGACCACGAGAGGCACCGACACCTACGACGTCGTGAGCGGTCTCGCCGAGGGTGAGCATACCGTCGAGGTCTACCGGCGGGGAGAAGCCAGCTTCGGGGTGACGACCCTCCAAGGAGTCGAGGCCGTCGATGGCGAGCTCCTGGCGCCCCCTGCCCCACCCGCGCGACGCATCGAGATCGTCGGCGACTCCATCACGTGTGGCTACGGCAACGAGGGCGCGGATACCAGCTGCTCGTTCTCCGCAGACACCGAGAATCACTATCTGGCGTACGGAGCCGTGCTGGCACGAGCACAGGATGCCGAGGTCTCGACCATCGCGTGGTCTGGCAGAGGCGTGGTCGTCAACTACGGCGGCGACACCGCGTCGCCGCCCATGCCAGCCTATTTCGAGCGGGCCGTCCCGCAGGATTCGTCCACGGTGTGGGCATTCTCCTGGGAGCCGGATACGGTCATCGTGAATCTGGGCACGAATGACTACAGCACCGACAACGACCCGGAGGCCGAGGTCTTCATCGACGGCTACGAGGCGCTACTGCTCAATATCCGACAGCGCTATCCCAACGCCTACATCCTCTGCACGATAGGGCCGCTGCTTTCAGGCGCAGATCTGTCGACGGCTCGCGCCAACATTGCTGCTGCCGTGACCAACCGCAACGACGCGGGCGACGACCGCGTCGCCACGTACGAACTCACCGCCAACAACCCCAGTCCGGGCTGTGATTGGCACCCCAGCATCGCCACTCACTCGGCCATGGCCGACGAACTCTCCGTCCCGCTGGCGAGCGCGCTGGGGTGGTAGGGGGGGAGCAGCGGCCGCGGCCAGGAGCCCATCGGCGGCTTCGATCCCGGATGCTGGAACCTGGACAACACTCTCGACTCCTGCTCCGGCAACGCATCCGACGACGTCGACGAGACCTATTCTGGCTACTGGACGGACATCCCTCGATCCGCGATCGGAACGGTGACGCCAGCCGGGTCTTCTGGATGGAGTACGTCACGTACGTGGCGCATGGTATGGGCGTGGCGCCCTTCATGTGGGACAACGGTGGCGAGTTCAACCGCTACACGTACCAGTGGAGCACGACGGGGTTGCTGGATGCGCTGCTACGGGCGACGAGTGGGCAGGACTACACCCCCACCCGGCAGTGACCCCGCCGGAGTGCCCCGGTTTCACGCGGGACCACCAAAGTCCTGGTCCAGCACCGCTGGATTTCCGCAGCACCACTCTCCCAAGTCGCCCTGCACACGACACCGTTGATCGAAAGTCGCCCCCCATGCATCACTTGATCTTGGGGTGGAGGTCTCACATGCGACGTCAAACGATCTTGTTGTTCGCCCTGGCCGCCTGGACGGGTTGTTCTTCCCCTGATGAGTCGGGAGATGCTTCGGACACCGACGGCGCCGGCGGGCTAACGGGAACCGGAGGGCTCAGCGGTACCGGAGGAGCAGTCGCTTGCACGAGCACCTGCTCGGCCGGCACCGTCGAGTGTTTCGGCAACGCGGTTCGGACCTGCGCCATCCAGGGGACCGGATGTGCAGACTGGAACGCACCGGTGACCTGCGCTGCCGGACAGACGTGTCAGTCAGGGCAATGCGTCGCAGGGTGCACCGACCTGTGCACTCCGGGAGCCTACCAGTGCGCGGGGATCCAGATCCAGCAGTGTGTCACGGACGCGACCGGCTGCGCCGTTTGGGGTCCGCCCGCGGATTGCCCTTCCGGTCAGACCTGCAATGGCGTGGCTTGCCAGTCGACTTGTACCGACCTGTGCGCTGACGGTACCACCGAATGTGTGGACTCGCTCCAGGTCCACACGTGCTCCCGGCAGCTCAACGGTTGCCTGGACTGGAACCCCGCCACCCTCTGCCCCGCCGGTCAAGCGTGCGTGGGCCAGGCCTGCGTCGGAGCGTGCAGCGATGTCTGCACGGCCGGGACCACCCAATGCGCCGGCAACCAGGTGCAGACCTGCGCCGTACAGGGCACCGGGTGCACCGACTGGAACGCCGCGGAGAGTTGCCCCGCAGGGCAGACGTGTCAGGGCAACCAGTGCGCGACAGCAGGAACCGGCGGTGATGGCACCGGCGGCAACGGCACCGGTGGCAACGGCACCGGCGGCACCGGCACCGGCGGCAACGGCACCGGCGGTGATGGCAGTGGCGGCATCGGCACGGGTGGTGGCGGCGTCGGCACGGGTGGTGACGGCACCGGCGGCGACGGCACCGGCGGTGATGGTAGTGGCGGCATCGGCACGGGTGGTGACGGCACCGGCGGCGACGGCAACGGCGGAAGCACCGGATCTCTCGCGGAATGTCGCGGCGTGGTCGCCGTGCGTTCGGGCAGTGGCAACTACGTAAGTTGGCGGCTCAAGGCGACCGATCCAGCCACCATCGCGTTCAACGTCTACCGCGACGCGACTCTGGTGAACGCGCAACCGATCACTGACTCGACGAACTACCTCGACCAGGGTGCTGCGCAGGGGAGCGCGTATCACGTGACGCCCGTAGTCGACGGCGTGGAGCAGGGCGACTCGGAGACAGTCACGGCGAGCCCGAACAGCTACATCACCATACCGTTGAACAACAGCGGGACCACGCAGGCGGGGCGGCTGGTTGGGGTCGGCGACCTCGACGGCGACTGCCGCTACGACTTCGTGGTCAAGCGCTCCGATGGCGATCGCGACGTCACCCAGGCGGATCCCTATCCCGACGAAACGATCAAGCTTCAAGCGTACAACGGCAATGGCCAGTTCATGTGGGAGCGCGACGTCGGCCCCAACGTTCGCCCCGGTGTCTGGTTCTCGCCCTTCATCGTCTTCGACCTCGATGGCGACGGCCGCGCCGAAGTCGCCCTCAAGGCGAGCGAGGTCGCGACCTCCCTCGGCGGCGACGGAGACATCAACGGCGACAACGTCACCGACTACAAGGAGGCCAACGGGGACGTGTACTGGAACGACCACCCGGACGTCGAGTACCTCGAAGTCTGGGATGGAGCGACCGGCGGCACACTGGCGCGAGCGCCCTGGATCCCGGTCGGTCCCTGGGGCAGCGACGGGTACCGCTACAATCGCAACATGATGTCCCCCGCGTACCTCGACGGGCAGCAAGCCAGCGTGGTCATCACCCGCGGCGGCAACTCTCGGGACGAGGTGCACGCCTACGACTATCGGAACGGCCAGTTGACGCAACGCTGGGTCTGGTTCGTTTCGAATGGCGGCGGCAACTACGGACACAACGTTCGCGCGGGTGACATCGACGGCGACGGACGGGACGAGTTCCTCTTCTTCAACGTGGCCATCGACGACGATGGCAGCAGCGTACTCTGGAACACACAGGAGGCGCACGGTGATCGCTTCCACATGAGTGACATCGATCCCGATCGCCCGGGGATGGAAATCTTCTACGTCCAAGAGTTCGCGGACACCTACACCCACCCCGTCTCGCTGCGTGACGCGAGTACGGGCGCGCTAATCTGGGGGCCGACCGGTGATTGGGGCGACGTGGGCCGGGGCCTGTGCGCGAACATCGACGCCCGCTACCGCGGCATGGAGTGCTGGGCCGTCGGTGAGAGTCCGCTCTACGACGCCCAGGGCACCGATCGTGGCTCGCGCCCCAACACACCCAACATGGCGATCTGGTGGGACGACGACCTGGAGCGGGAGCTCATCAGCGGCACCACCATCAGCAAGTGGAACGGCTCGAGCCTCGGCTCCCAAATGAGCGCCAGTGGCTGCTCTGCCGGCACCCGGGACATCCCCATGGGCTACGCCGATATCCTCGGTGACTGGCGCGAGGAAGCCTGGTGGCTCTGTGGCGGCAATAGCGAACTTCGTGTGTACGTGAACACGGACGTGACTTCGACGCGCCTCTACACCTTCATGCAGAATCCTGAGTACCGGATCGGCGTGGGTGAAATGACCCAGGGCTACGTGCAGGCGCCCCACACGAGCTTCTACGTGGGCAGCGACATGAGCGCCCCGCCCGCGCCGAGGCTGGCCATTCCAGCCGGAACGTAGCCGCCAGGGCGCTGGCACCCCGCAAACAGCCACGCGCGCCCGAGTCAACCGCACATGTCGATCGTGCCACCCGTCACGTTGATCGCAGTGTTGTTCAGGCCGCAGGTGGCGCTGTTCTGCTGGATGTTCGCGCCGCTCTGCAAGGTGATGTTCTGAAAGGTGACGTCCCGCGACGGGTCTCCATTGTCGGAGTTGTGGCCGATGTACGCGCGTCCGCCGATCAGCGTACCCGAGCCCGTCGAGGAGGCGAGAATGACGTTGTAGCAGTTCTCGATGAAGATCGACGGATCCCCGTTGGTCTCGTCGATGGTGAAATTGTCGATCTGGACGCCGCCGCTGCCCGAAACGCAGAAGAAGCCACGGCCCCCGCCGCTGGCCCGAAGCTCACCCAGCCGGATGTTGGTGGGATAGCTTCCGTCATCGTACCGCCCGTTGGTGTTCGCGGTACGGAACGCTGCATAACCCGTGTTGATGTAGGCGGCGTCCACGGCGTCGACGAGCCCGATATTGGCGTTGATCGAGTTGTTCAAGATGAGACCGCAGTCAGACGTGTTGCGCGCCACAACAGTACCGATCTCAATGCCGTCTGCGCCGTAGAACTCGACGCCGTGGCCGCCCGTGTTCTCGACGTGCACGGTGTCGAGGGTGATGTTGCTGGCGTTGCTGCGATCCCAGCTACCGTTGCTGTCGATGCGAATCCCGAGGCCGCCAGTGCCATTGATGTTGATATTGCCCAAGTGCAGATTGCTGACGTCGCGGAAAAACATTCCGTACTGGGCATTGCCGGTGAGGTTCAAGTTGGGGATGTCGATGTCCGTGGCGTTGCGCGCGTACATCGGCGAACGATCCGACGAGGATGCTGAGCCGGTCACGTTGATCGTCCCGCAAACGTTGACGATCGTGTAACTCGGGATTCCGACCTGTGAGTTGGCGTCGACGTCGCCCGACCCCTGAATGAGCACGCTTTCCTTGGAGCTGCGTCCGGAGCTGAGGCTACCGTAGGCAGCCCTCATGGCTGACTCCATGTCGCTCCCCGTGTACTCGGTGCTGCCGCCGTTCGTGACCGTCCAGGTGTTGCCGGATTGGATGACGACGGCGTCGTAACCACTCGTGTCTCCGTCGCAGGGGTACCAGTCGGTGCTGCCGCCGGTACCGGTGCCGC
>CAZSVU010000350.1:5593-8843 GCA_964610275.1 uncultured Polyangiaceae bacterium
CCACGCCCAGGTCGCCGCCCACGCCCAGGTCGCCGCCCACGCCCAGGTCGCCGCCCACGCCCAGGTCGCCGCCGATGCCCTGGTCGCCGCCGATGCCCTGGTCGCCGCCCACGCCCTGATCGCCGCCGATGCCGGGGTCGCCGCCCACGCCCTGATCGCCGCCGATGCCAAGGTTACCGCCGAAGCCAAGGTCACCGCCGGAGCCGAGGTTACCGCCGGAGCCGAGGCCGCCGCCGACGCCCGTGCCTCCCAGGCCCAGGGCACCACCCACGCTCGTGCCGCCCACTCCGGCTCCTCCGGAGCCGGTTGATCCGCCGACTCCACCGGGGACGCAGGTGCCAGTGGAGCACGCTTCACCTGCGGCACACACCGTACCGCACGCACCGCAGTTGCCAACGTCGCTGCTGGTGTCGACACAGATCCCATTGCAGAGTAGCTGGCCAACTGCACATCCGCCGGATCCGGCACCCGCTGCTCCATCTTCACTGTCCGCAGCGTCCTTGGTGCCGCAACCTGGCAGCATGGCCGCGACCACCGACAGGCTCACCCATTGGCCCAAGCGATTCTTCTTCATCTCGGCGTCTCCGTGCACCCTCCACCCCGTTCGACTTCGTCCCATCGACGAACCGCGGGCGGCGCCACCCAGTTAATGCAGAACGCCCAGCCACCGATCACACGGCCAGGTTCCGGTTGGGGCGTGGGCTGTGCAGCACCAAGTGCGACGACAGGGACGGAAGATGACACCCCTGCTGTGATCACAACGCGCGGCGCACGAGCCGACGCGTCTCGTGCGAGATCTCGCACGACACCGCGGAATCCGACGCCGACGGAACTCACGGTGCGCAGCTCGCAACGCCCGCGCGCATGGCCAAGTATCAAGACGGATAATCGGGTCCCCTGCTGATAGCGATGGAGGCGCGGGGCGTCAGCGGTTGGGCTCGTCCTTGCGCTGGCATGCCTGTGGAACGTTCGTGCTGCAAGCGCGCGGCGTGTTGATGACGTGCTCGAGGAAGTACTGTTCGAGATCGAGGGGTGCGAACGAGGTCAGCTCGCTGCCTAGCTCGACGAAGCGCTCACTCCAGTCCTCAGCCGACGCCATCAGGGAGAGGTAGCCGCACCCGCACACCAGATGCACGTCGTGCTCCTGCAAGAACCCGACGACCTGCAAGACGAAGTCCCTCACGTCCTCCAGCTTTGCTCCATCGGGTTGCCCCATGGCCCTGCAGATCTCCCGGGTGCTGATCTCGAGTCGGTCGCAGCCCTCTCGCCTGGGAACAACCTTGGTGAGGCTGAGGATCTTGTGGGCTAGCTCCCAAGCGCGCCGTCGCTGCCGATCCTCTCCAGCCATGGGAGTACTGTAGCGTAGCTCCGAATTGGAGCCAGTGCAGTGTCCGGTAGGTAACGAACTGAAATCGCAGGACGCTCTCGACGTCGACCGTGGCAAGCGGCAAGCGTCCGGTCTTCTGCCGCTGCCGACCGTTGCAGGTCACCGACATCACCAGCACAGCGTCACGCGGATGAGCCAGTCGTTGCGCGTAGTGGTGCTCCAAGTGGTGCTCGGGCAGATGGAGCACCACTTGGAGCCCTTGGGCAGAGGTTTGATTTGGGAAAGGAAGAAGACGGGCTGATCGCCACAGCCACAGGGTCACTAGGCTATGCCACACCGCGCGCGCGCGAACAGAGGAGCACCTTCACCCCCTGCAACTGGAACATTACAGCGGCCTGGGATGCTTGCCGTCCCATCCGTGGTCGCCCGGGCCCTGGCCTGCGCGTCCGAAGACAACGCGAATGATTCTGGCTTGGCTGGAGCTGGTCCAGGCATCGCCGGCTTCGACACAGCAACCGGCGGCAGCGTGGCCACTGGCGGCGCCCTGGGCCACCTCCCGTCGCCTTTGGGCGACTTCAACCCGACGTTCTGCCTGCTGCATGTACCGCCGCAGTAGACCGCGATTGTGACCGCGACGACCGCGCTGCCATCCGCGGGGCGGGAGTAGGCCTAAAGGCCTACTCCGAATGGAAGAGCACCGAACGTTGCGGCGCGTCGACACCTGGCACTGGGACATTTCAGTGTCCGCGGATGGCCCGCACTGATCCCCGAGTCGTGCGTCCGCGTCTCGCTGGTGCGGCACTCAACGTTCGCCGCGGTCGCTCGTCCACGGGTCGTTTCAGTTGTCGCGGGCATTGGACAGCCGCGTGTCGGGCGCCTCTTCTGCTGGCGGTGTAGACTCTGAGGTAATGCCGAAGTACGTGTCTATCCCTTCTCGATTGTCCCTTCTCGCTGGAGGCGACGCCGGCTAGACTCGACTTGGTGAGCGGGCATCCAGCTCCGCACCTGGTGTGACTGGTTCGTGCAAAGCGGGGTTGGTGCGATCGAACTCTCACGAATTCGGAGGTACACCGTGAAGACGTTGGGACTCAGGCCTGGTCTGATTGCCGTGGCGACGATCGTCGCGTTGGCGTGCTCATCCGAGGAGGGATCGAACGACTCTGGCAGCGGCGGAACCGCGCCCGGCGTCGGTGGGGCGAGCGGCCTGGGCAGCGGGGGATTGCCCGTGGATGGGGTGGGCGGCGACAGCCCGGCCATCGGCGGTGGTCCCGGCACTGGCGTGGGCGGCGACCCCGGTTCCGGCGGCACGGGCGTCGGTGGCGATCCCGGTTCCGGCGGCACGGGCGTCGGTGGCGATCCCGGTTCCGGCGGCAGCGGCGTGGGCGGCGACCCCGGTTCCGGCGGCAGCGGCGTGGGCGGCGACCCCGGCTCCGGTGGCTCGGGCGTGGGCGGCGACCCCGGCTCCGGTGGCTCGGGCGTCGGCGGTGATCCAGGCGCTGGCGGCAGCGGCGTGGGCGGTGACCCAGAGACTGGCGGCACCGGAACGGGTGGGGTGACCGGCAGCGACGCTTGCGGCGCGGCAGACTGGCCAGCGCCGTGCAGCGACTCCGGCTCGCCCTGCACCCTCAACGTCGATGGGACGGACCGAACGTACTACGTCCAATTGCCTGACGACTATGACTCCTCTCAGGCGTATCCCGTCGTCTTCCTGTTTCATCCGATGGGCGGTACGGCGGAGATGGCCATGAGAATGTACAACGTCAGGTCCAACTGGCCCGGCGCGATCTACGTCAGCCCGCAGGGCCTGGAATCCGACGGGACCACGGGGTGGCCCAACAGCAACGGGCAGGATGTCGCGTTCACCCGCGCCATGATGGCCGAGGTGGAAGCGAGCTACTGCGTCGACCAGGACCGATACTTCTC
>CAZSVU010000351.1:0-8836 GCA_964610275.1 uncultured Polyangiaceae bacterium
ACGGTGCTGCCGGTGTCGTTGGCGTCGAGCACCGCGGGATCGTTGGGGGGGGGCTGGGCGCCGCCGCAGGCTGCGGCAGTGGCCACCGCGAAGAGCGCGCAGGCTGCGCGCCAGCGGTGGCGGATTGGTTGGTCAGCTGCCATTGAAGATCTGGATGACCCCGGTCACGCGACGCTCTGCATCCAGAACGATGAGACTCTGAAGCTTGAGGCGCAACATTCGCGCTTGCGCTTCATGAAGTGTCCCGCCTTCCGAAATGGTCACGGGGTCACGCGTCATGATCTCCGAGATGGGCAGTTGACGCAAATCCTCACGCCGCTGAAGAGCCCGGCGCAGGTCCCCATCAGTAACTACTCCTAGAAGTTGCCGGTCCTCGTCCACCACGATGGCCAGGCCGCAGCAGCCGCTGGTCATGATCACCAGAGCGTCGCCCACCGGAGTGTCCGTGGACACGAACGGCAGGTCGGTCGTGAGCATCGAGTCGTGCACGCGGCTGCTCAAGTCCCGCCCCAACGAGCCCCCGGGGTGCAGGCTGGCAAACTGCTCTGCGGTGAAGCCTCGCGCGTCCAAGAGGGCCATGGCCAGGGCATCGCCCAACGCCATGGCCGCAATTGCCGATGTCGTGGGGATCAGGTCGTGGGGACAGGCTTCGCGCTCCACCGGAGCCTCGAGCACCACGTCTGCCCAGCGTCCGAGCGTGGAGCTCTTGCGACCCACTACGGCCACGATCGGAATTTCGCGCTCGCGGAAGGAGGGGACGATGCGCTTGAGCTCGTCGACTTCGCCACTCTTGCTGATGATCAGCAGCACGTCGCCCCGGGCGACCATGCCGAGGTCGCCGTGTGCGGCTTCGGCGGCGTGCAGGAAGAGGCTCGGAGTACCGACGCAGGAGAAGGTGGCAGCGAGCTTGCGTGCCACGTGACCGCTCTTGCCGACCCCGGTGACGATGACCCGACCGGTGCAACACTGGAGGAGGTCTGCGGCTCGGCAGAAGCTGTCGTCGAGGTGCGTCGCCAGCGAGGCGATGGCGCCCGACTCGAGCTCGAGCACGGCTCGCGCCTGCGCGAGCCGCGTGTCCGCTCCGCCATCGGCGGTCGGTTCCTCCGGGCGCACAACTGGCGTCGCTACCGGGGTCAACCGTGACGCCATTCCAACGAGTCCTCTCTCACACCACCACCTCAGCCGCCCCCACTCACCCGGAACTCCGTCCGTAACACGCCAGCACTCGAAACTACAGAGGTAGTCCGTCCCCTCATCTCGCACCACCCCGAGGGGTGACGCGGGCGACGGGTACAGTTGTTCAGAAGTGGCCCACTATCGTGACTCCCTGCGCCATGATCCTCTCCGTCCGGGAGAATCCCCCCACCCAGGAGCGATATCGCCGTCCCTCACCGAACGGACCGACTGCAACCGGTACCTCGGGGGGACTCAGCAGGAGAGCACCACCGTACTCGAGGTGCTCGGCATCAGCCGGAACCTCGATGGTCACGAGCTCTGGGGCGCGGTCCTGTCCCTCGTCCGACGTGTATCGGCCGTAGAAGACGCGGCCTCGCAGAGAGAAGGGTCCGACGTTCAGACTTGCCCGGACTCGCGCCGAGCCGCCCCAGCCGAAGAAGTACCCCTGCTTTCTGAGGATGCTCTTGCCCACCTCGTCCGGATTCGCCGCCTCCCAGTCCGCGTAGGCCGAAGCGCCAGCGCCCACGAAATCCGCGCTGGCCCGCCCACGCACCGACAACACGACCCCCGGCATCATCGCGTGCCAGTCGATCGCCAGCCCCGGCAAATGCAGCGCCCCGAGTTGCTCGTCGACGCCGGCGGCCAGAGACCGACGGTAGCGGAGGCCAAGGCTCGTTCCCACGGTGGCAGCGATGCCGTGACGAGCCCGACCTGCGCCGCGGATTTGCTGGATGTGACCACCGAGCAGCACCGTGTCGGCGGCAAAGGACAGTCCGTTCCCGTGGACCGAGTGCTCGGCTTGCAGGTCAAACGAGCTCAGCTCAGCCCGGTGGAAGAAGCGGGAGAATGAACCGTCGCGGAGGTAGCCCGGCAGCGTGACGAGGTGGCCAGCGAACCCGTACCCATACCGAGTGTGTTGGCGAGCACGGGTGCTCCAAACGCTTGCCACCCCGGCATCGACCTCGAAGGCATGCCAGATACCGCGGGCCAGCCCCAGGCTGTCCCGCGGACGATCGGTCGGGACGTCGCGACCGTCGATGGCTCGGTGCCCCCTCACGCTCAGCCCGAGCGGCGACCACTGCAGCGTGCTGCGGAAGAATCCGGGATCCGGCGTGCTGTCCAGGTAGAGGCCCAGCTTGTGGAAGAACTCTCCCATGGCCATCCCCGCGGTCGGCGTAACCAGCACGTCGTTGATGCTGATCTTCTCCTTGAACTCGACTGCGGTCTCCCACGCGAAGGACGAGAAGAAGGCATAGGCGTACGCGACCGGAAAGCTCAGACCATTTCCGCGCGCCAGCAGGTAGGCGCCCATGCCGGTCGCCGGGTGGAGCGCGAAGTTCACCGGTAGGTCGTTGTTGTCGTAGACCCAGGCCTGTCCGTTCAGGCGAGCCCGCAGACTGGGATTGTCCCAATCCGCCACGTTGCGATCGCGAAAACCCCAGTAGAACGCCGTGCTGAGCCCGACCGCGATCACCTGCTCGACGAAGGCGCGGACGTACGCTGGATCGTTCTCGCCGGAGACCTCGATTGCCGCAGAACTCGAAGGCTCCGCCGCCCTCGCTAGCGGCGCCGTCGTGCTCGCCAGGAGCAGCGCCGCACACGCGAGCGGCCGAATGGCCACAATCCGCTACTCGCGTCCGAAGGTCAGGCTGAATCCCAGAAGGATTTCCTCGCTGCCGGCCATGCCCGCATCGACGTGCTCGGTCAGGTCTTCGCGGATGTCCAGGCGCAGGGCGACGTACTCGGTGACCGCCAGCTTGGCGCCCAGACCGAAGTACAACATGAAGTCAGTGTCACTCCCCATCGCGTCACTGTTGGCATGCATCGCACCAACACCCAGCACCGCATACGGGGTCAGGCGCCAATCGGGAAGCTGCCCGGCGATGTGGCCGCGGTAGGTGAGGAGGTTGGCGGTCTGGTCCACGGTCCGCACTCTGGCTGTCCCGAACGCGAGCTCCCCTTCGAGCCCGACATACTTCGAGGGGAAGTAGCCCAGACGGAGACCATACATCCAGCTCGGAAACATGTACGCGCGGCGGAACCGTTCTTCATCGTGCAGCTTGTGCGCGCGCGAGATGATGATCGGTCCAGTCAGGATGCCAACCTCCCACATGCCGTCTGTAGGCGTGAGGCGGAGCATGAACGGCTTGTGCTGCTCCTCCGGTGGGGGCCCCGCGGACTCGCCGAAGTCGGACTGGATCACTGCTTGCGGATCGACCACCTCCGGTTCCGGTTCCGGTTCCGGTTCCGGTTCCATGGCAGATGCTCTCATCGCCAACTCCGCCTCGAGCGCACGTTGTCGTTCCTTGGCCAAGTTGAGCTTGTCCTCGCCGAGCTTCCCGACGTTGGGATCAGCCAACAGCTTGTCGAATTCCTCCTTCGCCTGCTCGGTCTTGCCGGCCTCGTCCAAGGACATGGCCACGTAGAAGGCCGCATGCGGGCTCGGGATCGTTTCGTTGGCGAGCTTGAACTTCTGGTACGCAGTTTCAAAGTCGCCCTTGTCGAATGCCGCTCGACCTTCGCCATACGCGGCGTGAGCTGTCTCACGGTCGGCCGCTGAAGGAGTACTCTGCGCGTTGGCCGTGCCTGCGCCCAGGCTGCTGATCAAGGCACCAGCGAGCAGCGCCGCGGCGAGGTGTTGGATTGAATTGGAGCTGAGTCCCATGAACTTGCGTGGCCGCATGCCTTCCCTCCTGCGCGTGCGGAAAATACTCGATGCTATTTTGATGCTAGCGCGCCTTTCCATCCGGATACAAGGTGCCCTTTTCTTCAGGCTCGGGGGCTTGCCGGAGCGGCGCCGAAGCCCCGAGAGGAGCCGCATATTGAAGCAGAATCAGGGCGGATCTCGACCTCCTGGCTCGAGATCCTGGGCTCTGCCCGGTTCGGCGACCGCCGGTCGGGGGCGCCAATCTGCGCCGCCGAGCCGACCGCCGGCCGGCTCCGGTCCCTCGGACTGCCTGCCCTGGGGACGCACCGGGCGGCTCCGAAAACGGCAGTCGCGGCGGGCCCACGGGCGGCGGTCCGAGCATCGCTGACCAGCACCGCGGCCGGCACCCCACGCGAAATCGACCGGGTCAGAGGTCAGCTGACGGAGCGGAGGAGGTAGCCGGCAGATCGCAGCAGACGCCTCGACCCAGGGTGGCACGTGTGCACTCGTGCACGTATCGTAGTGACCATGCGCGAGAGCAACCAGGTGAAGCCAGCACACCTTGCGGTTCTGGCACTGCTCACCTTCGGCTCGGTGAGCTGCGGAAATGACAACGACGATACGTCGGGTGTGGGGGGCAGCGCGGGCTCCAGTAGCGTCACCGGCGGCAGCGCAGGGGGTGACGCCACGCCGAACGGCGGCGCAAGCCCAGGCACAGGGGGATCCGCGGGAGCCTCATCCGCCAGCGGAGGGAACAGCTCGGGAGACAGGATCCCGGTCTCGGGAGGGTGCGCCCGCAGTACGGAAGACGCCTGCACCAGCGACGCCGACTGCGTACCGGGCGGCTGCGGAGGTGAGCTCTGCTATGGCGTGGCTTCCGGAGAGGGCATCTCCACCTGCGACTGCACGGCGCCCGCAGGCTTGAGCTGCGGGTGCGTCGACGGCGGATGCACCTGGTGGCAGTAGCAGGATCATCTGGCCACACAGCGGCTCGTCATGCCGCTTCCGAACGCGCAGAAGCGGGCTTGTTCCGGTGATGCCAGCTCGTGGCCACGTGAATCGCCCACCTGCGGTTGAATGAGGCGGGCGCTTCACCGATAATGCCCGCCATGTGGAACCTGGTGACGAGAAGTGCGCTCGCAGTGTGCGCGCTGATGCTAGCAATCGGCTGCGAGAAGGAACAACCGAAGGCCGCACCGGAGCCGCCCAAGGCCAAAGCCGGAGCAAAGTGTGCGAAGGATGGAGACTGCGCCGACGGATTGGCCTGCAGCGAAGAGAAGACCTGCAAGAAGGCTGAGGCCGTGGCGGGGCATAAGAAGTGCGCTGCAGCCCCGGAGTGCAAGAAGGTGGGCAAGTGCTCGTGGAAGGACGGCAAGTGCGTGGCTGCGAAGATGGCCGACTGCAAGGGCTCTGACGAATGCGCCGCACGGGGATTGTGCACGTTCGAGTTCGGCGCCTGCGCCGCAGCCAACGACAATGACTGCAAAGACTCGGTCATGTGCACTGAGTTCGGTCAGTGCACGGCCCGAGGGGGCAAGTGCGTGAAGAAGCCGTGAGCGTCCGGCGCGGGCGGCACGTGCTGGCGCCTACGGGGAGCTTCGGTCGGGGTTCGGCCCGCATGATTTCGATCGCAAGAGTTGGCGACGGCCGCTCCTGAACGCCTTGGTGCCGCCAACGCCCCGGCAGAGCACGAGCTGACTCGCTCACGCGGCCCCCCGACGAATGCCCCGTTTCCGAGGGGTGTTGCCGAACTTTTCGGTCTGTGGAGCGCGAGCTGTGAATCCCGGGTCCACTGGAGTAGCCTCCCGGTCCGCGAAGGGACTTTGTCCGAACCAGGTGATGGTTCGACAGGAGGATCGATATGCTCACACCACGACTCGCGGGCTTCGCATTCGTAGCGGCTCTCGTCGCCACGGGGCTGCTCGGCTGCGACCCGAACGCAGAATGCAAGGAGGCCAAGCCCTGCAAGAAGGAGGGGAAGTGCACCGCGGACGAAACCGGCAAGTGCAAGGCTGGAGCTGACGCCGACTGTCAAGCATCCGACGCTTGTCGCATGTATGGCCAGTGCTCGGCAGTCGACGGCAAGTGCCAGGCCAAGACTGACGCAGAATGCCAGAAGTCCGAAGGATGCAAGAAGTCAGGCGCCTGCGGCGCGCATGAAGGGAACTGCGTCAGCCTGGAAACGCTGTTTCATCCGGAATGCGAGCAGAGCTGCAAGAGCGACGGTCACTGCGTGAAGAAGGACGGAAAATGCGTCGCTCTTTCCAAGTACCACTGCGGGGGTTCGCCCAGCGAGGACCCGATGCCAGGCAGCGTGTGTGGCAAGTCCGGCCGCTGCACGGCAAAGGACGGCAATTGCACAGCAGCGACGAACGATGACTGCAAGAAGTCGAAAGGCTGCGACAAGGCCGGTCAATGCACCGCGAAGGACGGCAAGTGCGTGGCCGTGGCCGAGCAATGCAAGAAGTCCAAGCTGTGCACCAATTTCGGCATGTGCAGCGTTCAGGACGAGGCTTGCGCAGTCACTTCGGACGCAGACTGCAAGGAGTCGTCACGCTGCGAGCTCGAGGGGCTCTGTTCCGCCAAGAACAGCAAGTGCATCGCGGCCTCGGATGCGGACTGCAAGAAGTCCGGGATCTGCAAGAACGCCAAACGCTGCCGCGCCGTGCAGGGCGTCTGCGCCATGTAGCCCGCGCCGAAAGGCTGGCCAGGACCGGTCGGTCAGCCTTTCGAACCCGTCGTCGCGATGCCACGGATGAAGGTCTTCTGCGTGAAGAAGAACAGGACGACCACTGGCAGGATCGTCACGGCGCTCGCGGCCATCAAGAAGTGCCATTGCACTCCGCCGTGCGTGGTCTGGTAGTTCTGCAGCGCGAGGCCCAGGGTGAACGTGTGCTTCCGAGTCAGGTAGATGAGGGGGCCCAGGAAGTCGTTCCAGGCATACAGGAAGTGGAATAGCGCGGCGACGGCGAGCACTGGCTTGCTGAGTGGGAGCACGATCTGCCAGAAGATGCGCCACTCGCTGCAGCCGTCGATCCGCGCCGCTTCGCTCAGCTCGTTCGGGATGGTGCGGAAGAACTGCCGCATCAGGAAGATGGTGAAGGCGTTCCCGAAGAAAGCAGGCACCCACAGCGGCAGCAGGGTGCCGGTCCAGCCCAGCTGCTGAAACAGGTCGAACAACGGCACCATGAGCACCGGGTAGGGGATCATCATGGTGGCCAGAGTCAGCGCGAAGAATAAGTCCCTACCTCTCCATCGCAGGCGAGCAAACCCGTACGCGATGATGGCATTGGAGAGGACCGTGCCGACCACTCCGAGCACACACACGATGAGCGTATTGGCCAGGAAGGCGAAGAAGCTGACGTCGGCGTCCTTCCCGGTGGACTCGGTCTTCTCTACGAACCCTTCGATCTCCTCCAAACTCCGCCCTCCCATGGAGGCGAGCGCCTTTGGATAGTTGTCCCAGCGAAACTGCACGCTCCGCTCCACCTGATCGGGAGTGACGACGTCTCGCCTGAGGTCCTTCTCCGCAGATTTCGAAGACTTTGACCGTTCGGTGATCTGCCACGAGCCGGGCTCCACGAATCTGATCAAGCGCAGCGATTGGTCTGCGGGGTCGTAGCTGCCGAGCGGGACCACTCTCCGCACGCCCGTGCGCAACCCGGACACGACTTCCACGAAAGCCGAACGCTCGCGCACTTCCGAGTCCACCGTGACTTCCATGCGCTGCCCATCGATCACGGCGTGGTGCGCGTACGGCAGCAGCCTGGGAGGATAGCTCACCGTCTGTTCGATAGGACTCAGCGACGTAACCAACATCCAGAGCAGCGGAAATGCGAAGACAATCGTCCCGAAGCCCAGACAGGCGTAGATGACGAATCGTTTGATGGGGTGGGACTGCTTCACAAGCTCTAGACTGGATCGGGATCAACTGGTGTAGTGCACGCGGCCACGCGAGATGCGTGTCGCCAGGGCCGTCAGCGCCGCGACCACCACGAACAGGACCCAAGCCAGCGCGGACGCATAGCCCATGCGCAGATCGTAGAAGGCGGTCGCGAACAGGTAGATGGTGTAAAAGAGCGTCGATCGTCCCGGGCTCCCCTCGAGCGGGTTGGCGTTCCCTCCAATCCCGCCTGCGATCACGAACACTTGGGTGAACACCTGCAGGGAGCCGATGATCCCCATGATCACGTTGAAGTAGACCACCGGAGAGATCATCGGCAGCGTGACGTGCCGGAAGCGCTGCCAGCTGTTGGCGCCGTCGATGGCTGCGGACTCGTACAGCTGTTTGGGAACGTCCTGCAGACCGGCGAGATAGATGATCATCGAGTTGCCGACGCCCCAGAGGCTCATCACGATCAGCGCGGGCTTGGCCCAGTTGGGATCCGTGAGCCACGCAGGTGGATTCGCTCCAAAGACACCCACGATGGGCCCCAACGCCCAGTTCAGGATGCCGTACTGACCGTTGAAGATCCAAAGCCAGAGCATCGAGGAAGCGACCAGCGGGACAATCGCCGGCAGGTAGAACACCGTCCTGAAGATCGTGCGTCCTTTCACGTCACAGTTGAGCAGTAGCGCCAGGGACAGCGATACCAGCGTCCCCAAGGGTACCGACGCCACGGCGTAGATCAGCGTGTTCTTCAGCGAGAGCCAGAACACCTCGTCCCGAACCAGCTTGCCGTAGTTCTCGAGCCCAACGAACACAGGGGGCTGCAGGATCGAGTAGTCACAGAAGCTGTAGAACAGCGTCGCGACCACCGGGTAGAGCAGGAAGACGCCGAAGCCCACCATCCATAGGGACGTGAATGCCAGTCCGTACCAGAGCTCTCGGCGTCCGGACGCGGTCATCGCTCGGGCTCCGCTGGGCGCACGGGTGCATCGAGTCCTCGCCTTTCGAGGCGGCGCTGGTGTTGTCGCCAACTCGCAGCCACGCGCTTCTGGGCGAATGCCATCGCCTCCTCCGGGGTGGCCTCCAGCAAACGGACCTTGTCGAAGGCAATGTTGATCTCGCGT
>CAZSVU010000352.1:0-1677 GCA_964610275.1 uncultured Polyangiaceae bacterium
GGCGTTGGTGGCGACCAGGGCGTTGGTGGCGACCAGGGCGTTGGTGGCGACCAGGACGTTGGTGGCGACCAGGGCGTTGGTGGCGACCAGGGCGTCGGTGGCAGCGCCGGCTCTGGCGGAGACATGCCGCTGGTCTACGACGAAGAGTTTACGGGTGAAGACTGCCCGCTGCCGACGTTGGCGGACGATCCGTTCACCCTTCCTGAGATCACCTATCTGCCCAACCCATTCGAGATGGCGGATGGGAGCATCATGACCAGCAGGGCGCAGTGGCCCTGTCGCCGTGCGGAGATCAAGGCGATTCTGGAGAAGTACGACGCTGGTGCGAAGCCGGGAAAGCCCAGTACGTTCGAAGCGAGCTTCTCCAACAACACGCTCACCATCACCGTGGGCGAAGGGGGCAATTCCTTCACTATGACCGCCCCGATCAGCCGCCCCGCCGGCGCGCCGAGCGGCCCGATCCCCGCGATCATCGGCATCAATAGCCCAACGGGAAGCCTCCCTGCGGACGTCTTCAGCTCGCGAGGAATCGCTACCATCACGTTCTCCTCCGACCAGATCATGGACAATGGTTTCTCCGGGACCGCATGGAGCCAGGGCAATTTCTACCAGCTCTATCCTTCGACTACTGCCGGATCCATGGTGCGCTGGGCCTGGGGTATCAGCCGCATCATCGATGCGCTGGAAGAGCTTCCCGAGGCCAACATCGACACCACACGTCTCGCCGTGAGCGGCTGTTCCTTCCAGGGAAAGATCGCGCTCTTCGCCGGGGCGTGGGACGAGCGAATCGCGCTCACCATCCCTCATGAGTCCGGCGGAGGGGGGACCATCTCCTGGCGCTACTCGGACATGCTCGAGGACCGCGACAACACGGAGGTGGAGAATCTCCATCACGCGCAGGGGGCGCCCTGGTACGCGCAGGTTCTGAAGCAGTACGAACCCATGAACGTGTCTCCGAACACACTGCCCTACGACCATCATGAGCTGATCGGGATGATTGCGCCTCGCGCCGTGTTGGCGATCGAGAGCTCACAGATCGCTCGGATGGGGGCGGAAGCAGCCCGCATCGACGCGCTGGCGGCACGCGAGATCTACACAGCTCTCGGCGTTCCCACGCGAATGGGCGTGACGGAGGAGAACACGGGCCACTGCTCCTGGCATTCGGGCTTCACCGCGGATCTCGAAGCGTTCGTCGATCGGTTCCTCCTGGATCAAGAGAACGTCAACACGGACATCCTGCGCTCCATCTACAATGTGGATGAGGCCACCTGGATCCCGTGGGATACACCGGTACTTCAGTAGTCACATGTCGCATACGATCGGGTGTGGCTCCATCGGTTGGGCGCCACCCGACGCGGAATCGAGATCACTCTGCCAACCGCTGATCATAGAGCAGCAAAGGAACTCCCGTGAGAAAACAGTTCGTGCACGTAGCGGGCATTGTGGTCTGGCTCACCGCATGTTCCGGCGAGCCCAATTCTGATTCTTCGGGAGCCGACGCTGGCGGCGTCGGAGCCAATGGTGCTGCGACTGGCGGCGGTGTTGGGACCGGGGGGGTCGCGGCTGGCGGAGCGACGACCGGCGGTGCGGTCGGTGTTGGCGGCGACCTGGTGGGCAGCGGCGGCCTGGTGGGAGCCGGTGGCCTGGTGGGAGCCGGTGGCCTGGTGGGAGCCGGTG
>CAZSVU010000352.1:1777-8834 GCA_964610275.1 uncultured Polyangiaceae bacterium
GTGGCCTGGTGGGAGCCGGTGGCCTGGTGGGAGCCGGTGGCCTGGTGGGAGCCGGCGGCCTGGTGGGAGCCGGTGGCCTGGTGGGCGCCGGTGGCTTGGTGGGCGCCGGCGGCCTGGTGGGCGCCGGCGGCCTGGTGGGAGCCGGTGGCGTGGCGGGCAGCGGGGGCCTGGGGGAAACCGGCGGTGCGAGCAGCGGGGGCACCGCAGGCAGCGCCGGCGACACGGGCGTCGGGGGTTCGGTCACGACCGGCACGCGAACGCGTGTTCTGTTCAACGACGACTGGCGCTTCACGAAGAATGACCCGTCGGGAACCGACTCCTCCCAGCTCTCCTACTCGAACGCGCGGCAGTGGGTGCTCCCCACGGGCAACGACTTCCTCTCGAACCCGGGGGACTGGTACCAGCGGCCCGCTGGCAACCTCGGGGATAGCGTTGCCTACACCTCGGCGAGCTTCGACGACAGCTCCTGGCGTACGGTGACGCTGCCTCACGACTACGCCGTCGAGGGCCCCTACACGAACACCGTTCCCGCCAACATGGGACGCCTCCCGGCCACCGGGGTGGCCTGGTACCGCAAGACCTTCACCCTGCCCGCGGAGGATGCCGGAAAATCCTTCTTCATCGATCTCGATGGCGCCATGTCCTACAGCATGGTGTGGGTCAATGGGCAGATCGTAGGCGGTTGGCCCTACGGCTACTCCTCCTATCGACTCGACGTGACGCCCTACGTCACCGCTGGCTCGGAGAACGCGATCGCGGTGCGCCTGGACAATCCGGTGCCCGCCGGCACGAACTGGGACCAAGGGTCGTCTCGCTGGTACCCCGGCGCCGGCATCTATCGCGATGTGTGGCTCGTCACGATGGATCCGGTGCACGTCGCTCAGTGGGGCACCTACGTCCGGACGCCCCAGGTTTCCGCTTCCTCTGCCACCGTGGATCTCGATGTCACGGTCGACAACGATTCCGCGCAAGACGTCTCCGTTAGCGTGGCAACCGATGTCTACGAGGCCGACGGGGCGGGCAACCCCGCCGGCACTCCGGTCGCGTCCATCGGTGCGGTCAGCCTGAGTATCACCGCCGGAGCATCGGCCACGGCCGCGACCAGTGGCAGCATCGCCAATCCGAGGCTCTGGGGCGTTCCTCCCATCGGGGAGCCGAACCTCTACGTGGCGGTGACGGCCGTGAGCGTGGGGGGAACTGTCGTGGACGAATACGAGACGCGCTTCGGAGTGCGCACGTTCAGCTACGATTCCAACCAGGGCTTGTTCGTGAATGGCGACCACGTCAAGGTCCAGGGCGTCTGCAATCACCACGACCTCGGCGCCCTGGGTGGCGTCGCGAACGTTCGCGGCAAGGAGCGGCAGTTCGAGATCCTGGCCGAGATGGGAGCCAACGCGGTGCGGACGGCCCACAACCCCGAGAGCCCGGTGCTGTACGACCTGGCGGACAGCATGGGCTTCCTCATCATGGATGAGGCCTTCGACGTTTGGTACAGCGGGAAGACGGATCTGGACCACCACCTGTTCTTCGCAGACTGGCACGAGCAGGATCTGCGCTCGATGATTCGGCGTGACCGCAACCATCCATCGGTCTTCATGTGGAGTATCGGCAACGAGATCCCCGAACAGTACGATGCAAGTGCCGGCACGGCACAGGCCATCCGGGCCATCGCCAACGACGAGGATCCCACCCGCCCGACGACGTCTGGCATGAATGCCGCGAACCCGGGCAGCGCGTTTGCAGACGCAATGGAAGCCATCGGCCTGAACTATCAGGGCAGCGGCGTGCGCGACGCAGCCCCGGAGTATCCGGACTTCCACTCCACCTACTCGAACCGATTCATCGTCGGCACCGAGACTTCCGACACCTATAGCAGTCGCGGCGTGTATACCTTTCCCGTCGTCGGACCCGACGGTGAGCCAGCCAGCAACGGCGGTGGTCTCACCTCGGACGGTCAGGTCAGCTCCTACGACCTCTACCATGCGGACTGGTCCTACGTTCCAGAACTGGAATTCGAGTCTCACGACCGGTGGGCGTACGTGAGCGGGGAGTTCGTCTGGACGGGCTTCGACCACCTCGGGGAGCCGGATCCCCATTCCGGCCGGGGCGCGCGGAGCTCGTACTGCGGCATCGTCGACTTGGCCGGGTTCCCGAAGGATCGGTTCTACCTCTACCAGTCCTACTGGCGTCAGGACCTGCCCATGGCGCACATCCTCCCGCACTGGACCTGGCCCGAGCGTGTGGGGCAGGTGACGCCGGTGATGGTGTACACCTCGGGGGACGAGGCCGAGCTCTTCGTCAACGGTCAATCGCAGGGGCGGCAGCAGAAGGGGCAGTACGAGTACCGCCTGCGCTGGGACAACGTGACGTACCAGGCGGGCGATGTGAGCGTGGTGGCCTACAAGAATGGCCAGCAGTGGGCGACGGAAACCGTGGAAACGGCCGGCTCGGCCGCAGCGCTCGAGCTCTCCCCCGACCGAACCACCATCAGGAACGACGGCCGCGACCTCTGCTTTGTCAAGCTCACGGTGGTGGATTCCGCCGGCCGCATGGATCCTCGCGCCTCGAACTCGATCAGCTTCTCCGTGAGCGGTCCGGGCGAAATCGTCGCCACCGACAACGGCAACGCGATGGACCAAGACGTGTTCAGCTCACCCAATCGCGACGCCTTCAACGGACTGGCGCTCGCCATCGTTCGGGCGCAACCGGGTCAGTCGGGACAGATCACGGTGACGGCGACGTCGTCGGGCCTGACCCAGGCCCAAGCTGTGATCACGGCGCAGTGACCGAGCTCCGGGTTGCCGGTTGCTCCTGAGAACGTCGCCTTCCGGGCGATCTTCGAAGCGACGAATCTCGTACTCTACCCGGCCGGCTCACCCGCGAGTTCCCCGAAGTACAGAAACACTGTCCCCTCGAACGAACCGCTGAGCGAGTGGGGCTGACCCTGTGGGCCGAGCTCCGCAGCCGGCAGGGTGAAGGTGCCGATGGGAGAGATACCGTGCAGGAGCGAGATACCCTGTTCCGGGTAGACGATCGGGCTCTCGCGGGGGGCGATCCCGTCGCGCGGGACGAAGAGCCCCAGAAAGAGCTCGTCGGTCGCCATCACCACGTGGATCGGGCCTTCGGTGGTCAAGAGGCGTAGCCAGCGAACGTCGGCGTAGTAGCCCTTGAACTCCGGGTAGTCCCAGCGCTGCCCCGGGATCCCGTCGTTGTAGTCCCGCTGCCAAACGTCGTGCCAGGGACCCTGCATCCGGTTCTTCCAAACGCGGTGCGGACCTCGCCCGAGCCACTGAGCCCCGATGACGTTCTCCTCGGGGTATTCGAAGCCCACCCCGAAGTAGTCGTACTCGCCCTCGAGCGCATAGCGATACGTCAGCTCAGCCCAGCCGCTCGAGAGGACACGCCACTGGACCTGCTCGAGGTTTCCGGAGTACGTCGTGGTAATCACGACGTCCTGGCCATCGAGGGTCGAATCCAGCGTCACGAGCTCGGCCTCCCCAGCCAGCAGAGCCGGGCCCCGGCCAAACGAGTAGGCTTGCCCTCCGTGCGTGACGCTCAGCAACTGACCGCTGCTATTGCTGAAGGCAAACTCGCGAGACCCGGCCGTGACCAGCAGCTGTTCGCCATCCTCGGACTGCGCCAACTCCGCCGCCACTGTGCCCGTCGTGGCAACGATAGCCGCGCTGGTGTCTGACGCCGAGCCGATCATCCACGACCAGGTGGCAATCCGTCCGCCCTCGGCGTCCACCGCATCCAGCTGCAGCGCATCTGCATCAGTCCAATCTGGTGGCAGCACCAACTGAAGGTCCCCTGAGGATCCGGGAGGGATGCTCGCCACGCTGGCCGTGCCTGAGGCAACCACCTCGCGTTCGGCCGTGGTGAAGTCGAAACGCGCGAGTCTCCAATCGAAGCTGACCTCGGCAAGGTCCGTGAATGCATACCGATTGCTCAGCGGAATGGTACCGTCGAAGTCTGCGGGCACCTGCTGCATCTCGACCTGCACCGGCGACCACACCTGCCGGATGGTGTAGTAGCTCCCTTCCTTCTGGCGATACGGACCGACGATCCCGTCTGGTGCCGAGTTACCCATCGTATCGACACGCTCTGCGTCCGTCCGAAATACCCCCTCGTCCACGAGTGCCCAGATGAAGCCGCCAGCGCCGTTCGGCTCGCTCCGGATGAGGTCCCAGAAGTCCGCCAGCGCTGCTCCGCCACCCTGGTCGTACATGGCGTGGACGAACTCGGTGGTCAGGTAGAGGGTGCCGAGGGAAAGCTCGTAGGTCGCCTGCGCGTAGCTCTGATAGTGCGGGGTCCTCAGATCTCCATTGCGGTCCCCCGGCAGAAGGATTGCCCGCCCTTGCGGGTCCCAACTCGCAAACTCGGGGATGAGTCGCCGGTTCCACCCCCACTCGTTGGCGTTGTCCCAGAAGATGATGCTCGGGTGGTTCACGTCGAAGGTGATCATCTCGCGCACCAACTCGGTACCCACGTCGGTGTCGTACCCACTTTGCCAACCGGCGAGCTCATCCAGCACCAGGAGCCCTTCGCGGTCGCACGCATCGAGGAAGTGTCGGTCCGGCGGATAGTGCGAGCTCCGAACCGCATTCATGTTCATGCTCTTGATCAAGCGCACGTCGTACGCCGACAGCTCGGCGCTGAGCGCCCTCCCGCTGCTGGGCCAGAAGCTGTGGCGATTGACCCCCTTGAGCAGCAGCTTGCTTCCGTTCAGGTAGATGCCATCCTGCGCGCGCACTTCGATGGTGCGAAAGCCGATGTTCTCCCGGATGGCATGGACGGCGCCATTGTCAGCATGGAGCTCGACGGCGAGCCGATAGCGCGTCGGGTTCTCAGGGTTCCATTCCTCGACCGTCGAGAACTGCCCCGAGAGGGTGACTTCAGCTTGCCCCGCGTCAACCGAAGCTTCGATCTGCTCCCCGACCGGCTGCATCGTGGAGTCGAAGAGCCGCGCCACCACTTGCCCGGGCGACGCCAGGTCTCGCAAGAACACGTCGACGTCCAGGCCGCCGTCGGCACGCGCGTCGACGGCGATTCGCTCGATGGATTGCGAGGGAACTGCAGTCAGGTACACGGGCCGATAGATGCCGCCGAATGCCCAGTAGTCTCCCTGCCGTTCGGCCTCGTTCACGCTGTCGTTCGCCGAGTGCTTGGAGACCGTGACCTCCAAGCGATTGGTCTGCTGGAGGTCGACGAGGTCCGTGATTTCGTAGTCGAATCGATAGAAGCCGCCTTGGTGGACGGGACCCGCGCTCTGCCCGTTGACGCTGACCTCGGTGTCCGTCATCGCCCCTTCGAAGACGATGAAGATGCGTTGGTCGTTCCAGCCCTCCGGAATTTGGAACTCCCGTCGGTAGAGACCCTGCTCTTCGGTGAGGCGCGCTGTCCCGTACGAGTAGTTGCCAAACCCGTACTGTTCCCAGTTCGACGGCACCCCGATGGTGGACCACTCGCCGCTCCCCCTGCCATCGGTGCAGTAGAAGTCCCAGTCGACCGCGTCGTCGAATCCTCTGCCCGAGAGGTAGAAGATCTCCGTGCGGTGCTCGTAGTCGTCGTCCTCGTCGATGGCGGCGAGGTCGACCGGTGCACCGAGAGAATCGAGGTCGGCATACTGGTCGAGGGTGGTGTCCGGCGCGTACGGGGCCGGGACCGGATCCGGCCACGCTTCGGCTCCTGCAGCGCCGCCATGGCCCTCGATTTGCGGCCCTGCACCGGCGGCTGGGCTGTCATCCTGTGGCTGCTCCGGGGTTCCCTTGCCCTCGGCACACGCCGTCAACTGAGCCAGTGCTACGGCCACTCCACTCGCCATCAGGGCCACGACCGGGGCTCGACCTTGCCGCATGACCGTCACGCTAGCAGCCGGGAGAAGGTCCGCCAACGGCGGTCGGCTCGGTTGAACTGGATAGGTCGCGCCATCGGCGCCTGCACACCCTGCGCGCACTACCGAATCGAGTAGTCCAGCGCCCAGATGTTTACCGAGGATGCTTCTGGGTAGTAGATGCTGAGTGTGTCCTCGGTCTCGAGACGAACGGTATCGATGAGGGGGTCCGAGAAGAAGCGGCCCGAATCGGCCGAATCCAGCCGGACCCAGTCGGTGTAGTCCGAACCAGCGGACGCACCGGCGATGCGCAGATCAGGGAGAATCGCGTAGAGGTTGTTGGTCGACGAGACGGCCAGCTTGCCTCGGAAGTTGGCGATCACAGGCAGTCCCAGGGCGGATCTGCTCCAAGTGCCGGTGGTGTCGCGCCAGTAGTGGAAGAACTCACTCTTCGTGCGCGCGCTGGTGAAGTCCGAGTCATCGGCCTGCGCGTCGGGCATGTGCGACAGCAGAACGTGCACTCTGCCCGCGGAATCCACGGCCATGTGTTCCTGGTTGATGAGACCACGGTTCTGACCGATCGCCCACACCTGGGCGCCGGACGAGTGGAGCGTGATGAAAGTGGATCCCGTCGTGGCGATCGTGGTGCCGGCGTCGTTCTGCCAGGTGCGCCCGTGGTCATCGCTGTACGCATAGAAGAGATCGTGGTTGGTCGTGGCGTCGGGTGTGTCTCTCCAACACCACGACATGTGCAGACGAGACCCGCCTCTCGTGTAGGACAGGCCGTGCAGGTAGGCGTTGACGCTGTCGGTGATGCCATCGATGAATCTGCCGAGGGACGTCCACGCCTGCGTGCCGGAGTCGTACTCCCAGAGGAACTCGTCGCCGCTGCCACTGCTGCCGATGCGGGCCGCCAACAGGAGCTTGCTGCCGTTCGGTTCGGCCACGAATCGCGGGTAGGTGACCAGGGCGACTGGCGTCGTGCCTTCCAGAGTGCTGGTGACCGCGGTGAAGCTGGAGGCAGACCACGCCACCGTGCCGGGTGACGTGGTCAGATCGGGGACAGACCGGCGATAGTGAAGGTCGTTGCCGTGGTGATCGAACGCGAGGTGCAGAGTGCCGTCGGTTGGGCAGACCCCGAGCGAGATGGTGTTGTGGGCGTCGTCGGCCGAGTTGGTGTAGTCGGTGAAGTCGAACTTCTCCCAGGCACCAGCGGGGAGCTGC
>CAZSVU010000353.1:0-8783 GCA_964610275.1 uncultured Polyangiaceae bacterium
CGCTCGACGCAACCCTGATTGCGCCGAATGCGTGGGTCCGGGTTCTGGGACAACCAGGTTGGGTGCACCACGGCGCCATACTGGCCAGGAACGTGGAGCTCTACCCCGACACCGTGGTCGAACACGTGGCCTTCCAGCACTGGAACGCGATTGGCGCCTGCAAGCCGCTGAGCGCCCAGGAGCAGGCCCAGGCAGTCGAACTCGGGCTCGACCCCGACGCCGTATACCCAGTTGTCGGAACCGAGCAGACCATCGAGCTGGCGGTGGATGCTGGTACGTTCATTGCGCTCGGGCTGCGCTACGAGTCGGGCTCCGGACCCATGAACACCTCCGCACGGTTCCGCGTGCTATCGCTCCAGGACGGCGAGGTGCGTGGCGGCGCGACCTACGTGCTCCGGCGCCAGTGCCCCAATTGCGGTTCCTGCTCCGCGCACTCTGATTGCCCGAGCGGCAACTGCGTGGATGGAACCTGCCGACCTGCGCCGAGCTGCTTTGACGGAATCCTGAACCAGGACGAGACCGCTGTGGACTGCGGCGGAAGCTGCAGCGCGTGCGCAGATGGCAGCGCCTGTTCCGTGGACGAGGATTGCCTGGGCGGGACCTGCGCTGGGGGGACCTGTCAGGCCGGAGCACCACAATGTGGGGAAAGCGAGGCAATTGATCTCGGCGCACCGGGCAATGACGCGACGGTCGCCAACGATGGTTGCGTCATGGTCCGTGACGGCTACCCCGAATGGTGGGATACGCGAAGCATGCAGCTGCAAAATACGTCGCCCGGCAGCTACCCGGTGCCGTTCACCTGGACCAACGCCTGCACGGCCGCGGGCGGCAGCGACACCTTCACCGGCGACTGGCAGAGCAAGTCCTTTGGCCCGACCAGCGACCAGTGTGCCACCCTGATCGACCTGCAGGGGGACGGTGGCGGCGCGCTCACGCTGCGGTACTATGGAGGCTAGGAACATGGCGCATCTGTGTCTCCGGCGCTGTTTGGCTCTGATTGTTGTCCCTGTGGTCGTCGCCGCGGGCTGCGGCGGGAATTCCGAGCACGACACGGGTCAGATCAACGCGACCGGCGCAGGCGGAGGTCTACCGAGTGACGGCGGAGCGGCGACGGCATTCGGGATCGCGGGCGCGAGCGGCGGGGGCGCGTCCGGGACCGCCGAAACCGGTCTGGGCGGGAGTGGCGGTGGCGCGCCGGGCTTCGGAGGCAGCGCCGGCACCCCGACGCTCGGTGGAGCGCCGGGCGTGGGGGGTTCCAACGGGTCCGGCGGCCCCGCCGACCTGGGTGGCGCCCAAGCCTCTGGTGGCGACCCTGGCAGCGGCGGCGTGGACGGTCTGGGAGGCAGCGACGCTAGCGGCGGGACTCCCGCCAGTGGCGGGGCAGACGCCAGCGGCGGGGCAGACGCCAGCGGCGGGGCGGGCAACGCAGCAGGACTGGGAGGCGAGGCCGGCGAAGCGTGCGTGACACAGAAAGAACCCGACGTCGCCTGCACAGACCTGACCGACGCGCGCAACCTCCCGGCAGCTGCGATTGCTGGGCTCGAGTGCTCTCGCACAGGCAACGTGCTGGGCGACCGCTGCAGCGATCCGACCTTCGGGCCCTGCGTGTGTGCGAGCAGTTGGTACAGCACCGAGCAGGGCCGAGTGTTGATCCCGACATGGCTCTGTCCGACGTGCGCGTCTGCAGAGGCGTATCCTCCGGCGCCGGCCTTGTGCGAGGGCCTGCCATACTGGGACGGATCGTCGTTCGAAGGGGCCTGCTTTGTCCCCGATTGCGAGGGGCAGGCCATGGAGTGCCATGACATCGGAACCGCGTGTCAGTGCTATGCGATCTGAACGCACCTGCATGCCGATCGCGCTCGTACCCATACCCAACTGCCTGCTGAAACAGGCGAGCGTCCCGGCCCGGACGACCTGATCCTCCCCAACCAGCGCGGGGATACCGGACGGTGCGCAACTCATTGAAGCGCATCAAACGGACGTGCAAAATCCTCGGTGTCGCGCAGGTCCTGCCGAACGGGGAGACGGCCCGGATCATGCAGCGCGTCAGCCGCAACACCCTGCTCGGTGCGCTACCCTATCGCAGCGCGGACACGGCCACCGACCAGGACGAACGCTGTCCTGCGTGGACCTGGCGTCGGGCTTGGATTTCACAAGTCCATTGTGGTGGCAGCGGTCGATGGGGAGTATCTGCACGCCTCGGGTGGCGTTCCTCCGCTCGCAAATCCGTCGCCGCTTCGGCCGCTGGGAGGGGACGATTCGGGGGTGTCTAGCAGTCCGGACAGCTGCAGTGGATCTCCCCGTCCGTGCCGTCGCTGCAGTAGCCGTAGACGCCGACACATACGTTGAGTTGGAGGCAATCGCACGATCGATCGTCCAGGCACTCGGTGGGCACTTCGGCACAGTGGTGGGTCCGCGTGTGCGCTTCGAGCACCACGCACACGTGGCGGTCCTTGTCGCAGTCGTCGCACGAAGGCACCGAGGCGCAGTCCGAAGCATCGACGCATGCTCCCCAGCAGTTGCCCACGACCATGGGGACTCGGCCCTCGCCGCAGTCTGGCTGCGGCTGGAGGCACACGACATTGCTGGGATCGCAATCGAGCCCGAGATTGCAGTGCCCGGCCACGCACTGGGTCGCGTCGGACGGGATGTTCTCGGCGTCGCAGACGGTCTGGGGGCACGTCGTGTCACATTGCTCACCGGCCTGCTCGATGGGCACGGCGGTGCAGCTGCAGCAGTCGTCGAGCACCCCGCATTCCGACGCCTCCACGCACTCTGGACCAGGACCTTGCACGATGCCGCCGGTCCCGCCGAACGCGACGATACCGCCCACGCCGATGAGGCCGCCCGTGCCGGGGACACCGCCAGCACCCGCGTCGCCAGCAGCACCTCCGGTTTCGGCACCGGCACTCCCGCCGGGGTGCGAGCCGCCGCTGCCCGGCTCGCCGCCGCTGCCTTCGCCGCCGCTGCCTTCGCCGCCGCTGCCTTCGCCGCCGCTGCCCGGCTCGCCACCGCTGCCTTCGGCACCACCACTGCCGGGCTCGCCACCGCTTGCCTCGGCGCCACCGCTGGCCGGCTCGCCACCGCTCCCGGTCGGGGTACCGCCAGTCCCACGTCCACCAACACCGACACTGCCACCGGCGCCGCCGGTGCCTCCGCCCCAGGACGGCGCGTCGCCGCTCCCCCCACTGCCGCCGCTCACGAGGACGCCTCCGGTCGAAGGAGAGCCGCCACCAGAGGTCCGTCCTCCGCTGGACTCGGTCCCTCCACTGGCTTCGCGGCCACCGCTCCCCGGAGCGCCCGCCGTCAGATCGCCCGCTGCCCCAACACTCCCACCGACGGCGCTGGATTCTCCGCCCATGCCGGGGTCGTCCACACCGGCGGTGCCAGTGTCGATCTGCGATCCGGAGTCCCCGTGGAAGGACTCCCCCGAGCATGCGGCAAGCAGGGCAACAGGAACCAACCAACCCAAACGACGCATGGCACCTCCGAAACCGTTCGAATGCGGTCGCTCCAAGACGACCGCCGGTAGCGCCTGGGGCCTGCTGTGCGACAGCACCCCACAGTGGCTCCACCGTGCCCACTTCTGTTGCAGTGTCCGCGGTGGGCAGTGCGGTCAGTCTAGCATGGCAGCACGGCGACGGTGCCAGTCGACGTTGACGGATTCGCCACCGACGCATTCACCGCGAGCGACACGCATTCCTCGGACACCGATCACGCCGTCCCCCACGCTGCGGTGGATGAGCCGATCAGTCCAGCCCGCCTGCGGGAGTGTGTCGAGCGGCCGGGATGCCGCACCCCGCGTCCCCGATTCGGCTTCCTCGAAGAGCGCGCCGCACGCACTCGTACGCAACCTCAGCCAGCAGAGCGCAACCGCCGGTTGCCTGCGCGAGGGTGCCTCCTGAGGCGGCGTGCCTCGGGCACACTGGCTGAGTTGACACCCCTGGGATGCCCTGCTGAAATGCGTTTGTGAGGGGCTTACGAATCCAGGCGCTCCACGTTGCACCACTCTTGGGAGTCGTCTGGCTTGCACTGCCAGCGTGTTCCGGCGACAGCGGCGACGGCGAGGGGGACGAAGGGCTCTACGGCGAGGGCGGGAGCCCCGCCGCTGGCGGCGCTGGCTCCGGTCTCGCGCCGGGCTTCGGTGGAACCACCGCCGCGACAGGAGGTCTGACCGGCACCGGGGCCACCGCGGCAGGTGGCTCGAGCAGCGGCGGCGCGACCGTCACTACCGGAGGGAGTGTCGGTGTCGGCGGAGCCAATTCCATGGGCGGCGTGCCGGACAATCCCATGTGCCCGGAGCAGACCGCCGATCGCACCAACCCACTCATTGACGATCTCGAAGACGGTGACGACTCGGTGCCTCAGGTGGGAGACCGGATCGGCTTCTGGTACACGTTCAACGATGGCAGCCCCGACGGCACCCAGCTCCCCCCGACGGGGCAAGGCAATTTCGAACCGACCGGCGGCGTCGGTTCCGGGTCCGGCGCCAACGGCACCGACTTCGCCGCGCGCACCTGGGGTGAAGGTTTCGTGGGCGACCCTGCAGAGCCGCCGGCCGTGGGCATGCCCGGGTTCGCGCGACTGGTGATGACACTGCGACAGGTCGCGGGCGAGTACTGCGCCTACGACGCACGCGCGTACAGCGGGATCAGTTTCTGGGCCAAAGGAAACGTGGAGCTTCGGTTCCGCGTGCCTTCGACCATGACCATGCCGCTCAACCAGGGAGGCACCGGCATCTGTCAGCCTGGGTGCTACGACCATCACTCGGCCACGATCCAGCTCACCGACGAATGGCAGCTCTTCACCTTCGCCTGGAGCGACCTCAGGCAAAGCGGATTCGCCGTGCCAGCGGCACGCGGGCCGCTGGACCCGGCCACGCTGATCGAGCTTCACTGGGAGGCGTACGACGATGACGCGGTTGGCCCCTTCGACTTCAGCATCGACGAGGTCACCTTCACTACCGGATAGCCCGCGGCATGCAGGAATGGGAGCAGGCCGTGACCTGGACCCAGGACGCTGGCTTGACCAACCTCGCGCGGGGCTGAATGCGCTCGGTCCTGGGCGGGATTCCGTCGTTCAGTTCAGCCCCGGCGGGAGACGATCTCCCTGGAAACGAAATGGGGCGGGCCCAACGTCACCTTTGCGTTTCGGCTCAAATGACAATCCGCGCTGTCGACACTCCTCCAGATATGAGCCCCCCGCCAGACGTAGCTCTCCGCGCGGCGTGACCACGATCGCGGAGCTGCCATCCACCGGACACTTGTCCTCGCACCGCCCGCATCCATTGCAGCGGCGCAGGTCGACGTCGGGGACACCTGGCCGGCCCAGTGCTGGACGCATCAGAGTCACCGCACCATAGGGGCACTGCTCCTCACAGATGAAGCAGGCTTCATGCTTCGCCCACGGCAGACAGCGGGTCGGATCGATGACCACGGTCCCCACGCGAGCGTGGCGCTTTTCGACGAGGTCCAGCGGACGTAGCGCGTGGGTGGGACAAACCTGTCCGCAGGCGTTGCAGTCCTGCTGACAGTGGGCGTGGCGCAAATTCAGGTGGGGCGCCCACAGCCCCTCGAAGCCGGCTCGGCTCCAATCGGGCTGCAGCGTGTTGGTGACGCACGCGCGCAGACATTCGCCACAGCGCACGCACCGCGCCAAGAAGTCGAACTCGGGTAGCGCGCCCGGCGGACGTATGACCTGCACCGAGGGGGGCGAAGTGCGAACGGCGCTCGGCGAATCGCCGCCCGGTGTTCGTCGCACGACCCAGCCGGTGGCCACACCTCCGGCAGCGGCCCCCACGAACGCGCGGCGCGACACCTGAGGCCCGCGCGGCTCCGATTCCTCCGGGTGGGCGAAGAACCCAAAGCTCGCCGCGCCCTGGGGGCACACGCTCACGCAAGCGCGGCACACAATGCACTCCGCGCGCCGTTCCCGTGCAGACCCCGGCTCGATGGCGCCCATGGGGCACTTCCTCGCGCACTGGGTGCAACTCTGGCATTGCCCGACGACCCGACGGCGGAAGGGTGCCCACGCTCCCAACCACGCGAGCAGCGCTCCCAGCGGGCACAAGTGCCGGCACCAGAAACGCGCCTGCAGCCGAGACGTGAGCACCAGTGCGGCGAGAAGGATCGCCGTGCCGACCGTTCCCTCGAAAGCTCGAATCTCGATCCGATGGGATGCGACCGAGAACCAATCCATGCGGTCCGCCAACGGACGCAGTCCCTCCAGCCCCAAGGCGCTCAACCAGACGAGCAGTGGGTGAAAGAGCGTGGCGGCAAACCGCGTCGAGAGAACCATGGGGTCGACGAACCCGAGCAGGTTGAGCCCAAAGACCCCGGACCCCACCACGACGAGCAGCACGAGGAACTTGACCGAGCGGACGCTAGCGAACCTCAGGTGATTGTCGCGCGCAGTCCGCGCGCGAGCCACGACACGATCGGTAAGGTCGAGCAGCGTTCCCAACGGGCAGACGTGGCTACAGAACACGCGGCCCATGACAGCGGCGAGGGCCACGAACGCCAGCGAAACACCAAGTAGCCCGACGACCATGCGACCGGCCAGCGTGGCAACGCCGGCCAGCAGGGGATCGGAGAACAGGAAGAAGTCCACGGGCCACCCGGGCTCACCGTCGTGAGCAGCCAGCCACAGAAGTCCGACGAAGAGCGCGAGGCTCGCCACCTGCAGCGCTCGGCGCAGGCCCCATCGACGCCACACCCACAGTGCCGTCAGCATCCCCAGTGTCAGCCACCCCCACACCGGATGCAGCCAGGAGCCTTCGGTACCCGTCATGTTCCGCAGCTAAATGCCCCCGCAGTCGTTCCCAGGTCAACCTTGCCGGGTCGCGCGCCCGGGTTGTGGCTAGAACGTGGAAGGGAATTGCCCCGCGGCAAACATCAAGAACAACACGCGCAGCGTGCCCTGATAGTACTGTGCGTCCGAGGTTGCCGAGGCGAGCCAGTCGCTGACGTACTGGTCGAATACGGCCTGTCCCCGCACCATACCGCTCAGGGCGAGGCTGCCCCGGAACGCGCTGTTGGGGTCGAAGGGAACACCCGCAATGCCCCCGTTCCGATCGACGTAGTCGCTGATGCGCTGGAGCACTTGACCCGACGCAGCGTCTCCCGACCAGGCGTAGTCCGTGGCAACTCGCCACGGTGCGCGCACGGCGTCCCAATCGTAGTCCGAGGTGCAACCAGTACTGAGGTTCGCCCAGCCACAGATCAACCCGTTCATGCTGTTCTGGTACTGGCCGAGCAGCGTGTAGCTATCGTTGATCATTTGCATCCAGTCCGCCGACTGGCTGCTGTAGCGACCGGCAAACACCCGGTAGTAGCCGGGCGAGAAGTACGAGGGATTGACCGTGTTGCCATTGCTGCAGCCCCCCCAGGTGTCCCCGGGCCTGAGAATGATTCTGCCGCTGCACGTCTCGGTCTCGTAGCTGCGTATGGCGGACACGAGCGTGGAGGCGTGATTCGCGTACCCACCCCACTTGGCTTCGGCCTGAAGGAGAGCCATGGCCGCATCGAGATCCGCATCCGAGGCGCCATTCGAGCTGGTCACACTGCCGCAAGCATTGGTCTCCCAGTGCATGAAGCCGTTGCCGTTGCGGTGCCCCAGGTAGTAGCCCCAGAGGCTGTCGAACAGGGGACGGTCGTCCATTCCGGCGGCCATGAGCATCCCGTACGCCACACCCTCGGAAACGCAGATGCCAGTGCGTAAATCTTCAATGCACCCCGTCCCGTTGCCGCAATCGGTGAAGAAGCGCTGCTTCCACGAGGCGTACTCGGACTGGATCCTCGACTGGGCCTCTGCCGACACTGGGGCGAGCCACGTACCCTGAGGCGCCGTCGGTGCGCCACCGAGGTTCGACGTTCCTCCGAAGCCCGGAGCGCCGCCCATTCCCACACCGCCTCCGGTCCCGGGCAGGCCACCCGTGCCAGGGCCGACCCCGCTGCAGGTCCCCTGCGCGCATGCGGTGTTCTCGGTGCACGCTCGGTCGCAAGCGCCGCAGTGGTAGAAGTTCACCGAGAGGTCGGCACAGGAACTCCCGCACTGCGTCAGCGGCGGACCGCAGGCTGCCGCACACACGCCGAAGGAGCACACTTGCCCCGGCGGACAGACGATGCCGCACTGCCCACAGTTCAACGCGTCCCCAACCAGATCCCGGCAGGCGCCGGAGCAGTCGTACAGCCCGTACTGGCCACAGTCGTCGCCTGTTTCGCCAGAATCGTCGCACGCGGCCGACGGGGCCATGACCAGGGTCAGGATGAACGCGAGCCGAAGCGGTGTCACTGTACCTCCGGGTATGGGGTGGAAAACCGCGATGATGCAGCCGTGCCCCCTGCGCACACGTCACCCGGCGCGATGCGCGGGGGCCGCATCGCCCGGGCTGAGGAAGGGGGAAGCTGCATCTGACGAGGCATATTGTAGCTCATTGTTGCGATCGGCCCGACCCGAGAGCGGCGCGCGGCAGCGGAGTGGCCCGTTGGATCCTCTGCCTGACCGGCTGTGTCCGTGGTTCCGCCTCGATTCCATCCACGTTGTAACTGGCTCGGCCCCACATACGCTCCCCACGAACCTCTGGTCCCCCGTCTCCGCTGCAGCTAGACGGCGCCACGATGCATCTAGTGCTCTGTCCAACAAGTCGCAGTCGATGTCCTCTGCCGGGCCGAACTCGGGGGTGGCGGCCCGGCAGAGGACAGCTCCGCTGCGGTGTGGCCAAAACACGCATCTTCTGGGGCACCTTCGGTGCCGTGTGCTGTGTCCTCGAGAGCGACCGTGAG
>CAZSVU010000354.1:0-8768 GCA_964610275.1 uncultured Polyangiaceae bacterium
GTAGCACCTTCCGTAGCCTCGAAGTGCTCGAAACCCTCGAGTTTCCCGCGTCGGGTGGCGCAATCGACCACCTGCGCATCAGCTCCGAGCGCCGCGACTTCGCCAGTGTGCTCGCGCAGTGATGGGCTGTCGTGGCTGCTACCCGCGCAGCAGCGAGCGACGCAGACCCCCACCAAGACGGGACCGCGTTCCACTCTGACATGCCCGCCGGCCTGCCAGGAATGTGTCCAGCCAGATGCGCTCGGCGACCAATCCGCGCTGATGCAGTTCCGGCGCACAAAGGCCGCTTCACCGAAACGCCTCGAAGTCGAAATGAAAACCGGTGGCCTGGCGCATTGCTTGGACTGGAGAGCAGAGGCACGCTGACGCGGATACACGCCCCGCGTCAGCGCTCCTCACTGCCCCGTCGCGGGGCCAGGTTGGCGAGTTCCCTTTCCCCACCTAGCCCCTCGTCACTTATTTGGGCAGGGACACACGACTCGTTTGAAGTCCGTGGAGTGAATCTTCCGCACGAATGTGCGGCGGCGACTCGTCGGATCCGACCAGCGGCCGGATGAATGTGGCCTCTGTTCGGTACGGTGTGGGGATCATCCCTTGCGCAACTTGCGCTTCCGCGGGGTTCCTGACAGTGCCGGAGCGCGTGCGGGGGAACGACGGAGACGGTAGTCCCGCGCACCGAGGGCGCCGCGGGCCATGAGGCCCGCGATGGTGCGGGAGCTGGCGGCGCTGAGCTCGTTCACGGTCATGCGCAGCATGCAGGTCTTCAAGTAGCGCAGGGCGCAGGCCATGTCGGCGGCGGTCACGGGCGGGTCGTCTTCGATGCTGCTGGCTTCGACAATCTGCCAGGCCATCATCTCGATCTGGCCGTCGCCGATCGCCTGTTCGTACACCGCTGTCTTCCAGCTCAATTCGTCGTCGGTCATGTTGTCAGCGTGGCGCCGAGCAACACCGGGCACCAGCTCGGTGCCGAGCGTGTCCGTGCGCAGTCGTCGGTCATCGCCAGGTACAATAGTAATTAGAAGGACAGGATCCCGGGGAGCGCAGTCGCCCCGACGCTGGCCGCGCAATGCGGCGATTGGGCGAGCTGGTGCGTAGTCACCGGTTGCGCGCGGGCACACCGCTGACGGCACGGTGTAGAGGCAGAAACGCTGGCGCCTCGGCACTGTCGTGGATCACGCTTGGGCAGGAGGTAGTTCATGGAGTCGATCGAAGACATCATCAACAACAACGGCGGAATCGTGGGCCACGTGACAGTGGCGGACGCGTACGCGCTGGAGGCGAGCGAGGTGGCCTACTGGGCCAACCGACACGAGCTAGTGGAGCTGGACGGCATCTGGGTGTTCAGGGCCAAGGACATCGAGTCCATGCTCGAGGACATCGAAGACGAGGATGACGAAGACGAGGAGGAAGAGGAGCTGGGCGACGACGCCGAAGACGAGGGGCACGAGGAGCTGGGCGACGACGTCGAGGACGAAGAGGAGACCGACGAAGACGCCGAGTGACGAGCCCAGCCGGCTCCCGCGCGGTGCGGAACGGGGGGAGGATCGGTCTGATTTCGCGGAGTTTCGATGGCTGCGGATGCTAACGGGCCCGTTGCGTGACGGGCACCGGCGGAATCCGTAGCCTGGCGGCATGGCAAAGCATCTGACCGCGAGCAACGTGCTCGAGCGCATGGTGACGCGGGACGAGTTGCGCGCGTTCATTCTTCAGGAGCTGCCGGGGTGGGACGACTGGCTCACGGCGGCAGCGGCGTCCATCCAGTGGAGCGCTTGGGACGAGTATTCCCTCCGCTCAGAGAAGGAGGTGAACGCAGACATCGCGACCTTCGCTGAGGAGTTTGTGCAGGAGGTGGGTGACAAGGCAGGCGAGATCTTCTTGCCGTTCCTGCAGCGAATGCCCCTGCACGACCTGCAGGGCGAGCTACCGGCGGCTGAGCCGTTCACGCACTCTCGGGGACCGATGCCGCTGAGCCACGCCGAGCTCGGCGATGCGCAGCCGTCGCGGGCGTTGATCGGGCTGATCGGCGCGCTGGGCCTGTTGCGCTCGTGGAAACGAAGCGGGCGGCGCGCGGACCTGCGGCGGCAGCTGGCCCTGGCCTGGGTCGCAGAGCAGCTGGTGCCGTTCGTTGCCAGCGAGCGGTACTCCGGGACCTGCGCGGGGTTGCCCGTGGTGCCGGCTATGTACGCGGACCACGTGGTCACTGCACCGCGGACCGCGCGCGTCTCGTGGCGTCTCGCGGCGCTGGTCGGGCTGTACCTGAGCCTTCCGAACCGCACCGACCCGGACTACGACCCGCCCGAGGGCGGTGGCGTAGGACCTGACCCTGCAGCTCACGGTTTTACCGTGCACCAGCTCGAGCACACGGTGGACGAGCTGCACGGCATTGCGAGACAGATCGAGCAGGGAACCTGGACGTCGCCGCTTCGGCCGCCCGGGGCGTCCCCAGCAGCTCCTCGGGTCCCACGAGGCGGGTGACCCCCGCCGGAAAATGTTCAGGGGGCATCAACCGGATCCACTTCTTGCCCCGGGGATTTGGGCGACGAATCGTGGTGGGATCGGGGGGAAGTGAATGACCGCGTTCCCATTCGGTTGGCCCTGGTGACCATCGCTCGCTGGCTCGCGGACCAGGCGGAAAGACTCGAAGCTCGGGGTGGGCGCAGGACAGCACCGCGCCGACCGCGTACAGTTCCCGAAATGCCGATCGACGCGCCCACCGAGATCGACCAGGCCCGCGCGCGAGCTGCGCTGCGGCGAAGCGGGTGGACGCCGCCGGTCCCGGAGAAGGACGCATGAGTCGGGGGAGACGTCGTCGCGGCAGCGGCACCACCGAGCGGCTGCCCTCTGGCAGGTTCCGGGTGCGGGTCAGGACTCCGGACGGCGTGCGCCGGGACCTGGGCCCGTTCGGAAGCGAGGACGAGGCTGAGCGCATTCGGCTAGCCGCGCTCGTTGAGATCGGGCGGGCCATGGAGGTGGTGGACCTGCAGCCGCTCGAAGTCGATGTCGAGAAGCTCGAGCCCGGGGGTCCGGTGCCGCTGACCGGGGACTTCGCCGCAGGGTGGCTGCAGATGATCGAGAGGAATGGCCAGGCATCCGCATCGGACGACCGGCAGCGGTGGCGGGACTACTGCGCGGAGCAGCTCGGGCACCTGCCGCTCGACCAGGTGCGGCGCGGGCAGGTGCAGGCGGTGGTCGACGCGGTGGCGGCGAAGCGCTCGGCCGAGACGGCCCGGAAGGTGCGCGGGGTGCTCGCCCGGATGTTCGGGTTCGCCTGGCGCAGGGAGATCATCGCTGAGAATCCTGTCGCGAGGGTGCCCAACCCCAAGGGCGGCAAGCGGCGGATCCGCATGATCCCAACCGACCAGCAGCTCGCGGGCGCATGCGGGGTGGACGTCGTACCGTTGAAGATCCGGACGATCTGGATCGCGGAGCGGTACACGGCGGGCCGGTCCGGGGATGTGCTCTCGTGGCAGTGGGAGAGCGTACGGCTGGAGGAGCGGCAGGTCGTGGTGCCCAACGAGAAGACTGGGCAGCCGCGAGTGATCGAGATGCCCGAGCCGTTCCACGAGGCCATGCACAACTGGTGGCTCGAGTGCGGCAAGCCCAAGACCGGCTGGGTGTTTCCGAGCCGGAACGGCGGGCGGTTCGCCCGGCGAGGCACGAGCTTCGCGAAGCACTTGAGGAAGGCATTGGCAGCGGCAGGATACGGTCCAGACACCAATCCCGAGCTGCACGTGGCGACCGAGCACACACTGCCGTGCGACAACCACAGCATCCGGCGATTGGCGGTGACCATGCTCGCCGAGGCCGGCACCAACCAGCAGGTCGCGATGAACCTGGCGGGCCACACCAGCAGCGCCACGCACCTGAAGTACATCAGGCTCACCAGGAAGATGACCCAGATCCCCGAGGCGGCGGTGGCTGAGTTTGGGGCCGGGATTGGTCCACGTTCGTGGACCAATGAAGATGATGAAGAGGAGGCGCCGCTCGATGGAAAAGAAAAAGCCCAGGGGTTACCTGGGCTTCTTAGCGGGGCGGACGGGACTCGAACCCGCGGCCTCCGGCGTGACAGGCCGGCGTTATAACCAGCTTAACTACCGCCCCTGAGCGGTGGCGGGCTTATTAGCACAGGCGGGGGGTGACTCAACAAACGAATTGCGGTCGCGGGCGGTGCGTCGCGCGCGCCAAGCGGGGGTCGATGGCGGTTGCGATCCGGCAGAACATGGGCCACGGGGCCCAGCTTGAGTCGGCTCATGGATCCGGTACCGGATACGACTGCAATTCTAGCTATTTATGTAGCCACAATTCAGAGAGCGCTTCATGACATTCGGCACACCGGCTCGCCCGTCGGTTGCGCGCCCGAAGACTCGGTGCCCACGGCGTCGGCGCGCGTCCTCGCCGTCGGCCCCGCGACGTCAGTGCGCCGAGTCGTCGTGGCCTCGTCGAGTCACGCGCGTGCCCTGCTCCATCAATCGCGTCGTCACGTCATCGCTGACGGATCCCAACAAGTCCAAGGCCAACAGGGCAGCACCCACCACGGGCGGTACTTCGAGGCGGCTGATGCTGGCACGGGGGCAACGCTTGTGGACGGACATATCGAAGGCCTGCGCCAGGTGGCTCATCGCCGTGTGAACGCTGCCGGCGCAGACCACGTCAAAGCCCTGGTCCGCAAGTCCCAACCGCCGCGCCACGATGCAGGTGGTGCGCGCCAGGCGTCGGCCGCTGCCGCGCACCACTCCGATGGCGGTGGTGTCTCCAGCCTGGGCGGCCGCGTTGACGGCTGGAGCGAGCGTGGACAGGTGCTTGCGGTTGGCCACGTTGCGAGAGACGTGCTCGAACAGCGCTTCGACCGAGCCGACCTGGGTCTCCTGACAGAGGATCCGGGCGAGGTCGCCCCCGGGCCGCCCCCGATGCAACTGGTCCGCCACTGCGTCCAGGGCCGCCTGGACCAGGTTGGCTCCTCCGCCGCGCTCACCGCAGGCCACGCCCAGCGTGCGGAAGACCTCACCGGGTGCGTTGCGCCCCGCAGTGACCGTTCCGGTGCCGGCGATCGAGATGACGGCGTCGGCGCGCCGGCTGCCGGCTCGAAGCGCCCCAAACGCGTCGTTGACGACCGTCCGCGGTCCGCTCAGGCCAAGCGCCGAGATCACTGGTTCGAGGCACGCGCGGTCCGACGCCCAATCCAGTCCAGCCAGGGCAAAAGCCGACGCCGAGACGTCCTGGCACTCGGCACCGGCGTCACTCAGGCAACCCAGCACGGCCTCGGAGTACGCCTTCCCCGCTCCCTCGAGCCCAATCGTCTCCCAGTTCCCCCTCCCCGCTCTGGCGAAGCCCAGCACTCGTCCATCCCGGTCACACGCCAGCGCTTCGGTCTTGGTCCCGCCTGCGTCGACGCCGACCACGATGGGAGAGCTACGGTCAGACATGGTCCGAAACAGGGCCTCATCAATACGTCGAAGCTCAGCCGAGTGCCACCCGAATGGGGTGTGGTCCACCCTGGCGTTGCGGGCCAGTGCTGTGTCCGGTGAGTAACAACCTGAAATCCCTGGCCACCGCGTATCTGGTGCTCTCACGGTCGCGCTCGAGGACACGGCACAAGGCACCAAAGGTGCCCCAGAAGATTGGGGGTTCTGGCCACACCGCAGCGGAGCTGTCCTCTGTCGGGCCGCCACCCCAGCGTTCGGCCCGGCAGAGGACATCGATTGCGACTTCTGGGACAGAGCACTACCCTCCTCGGACGGCGAGGAGGTAGCGCAAGATGAGGCTTCGGGTTGCGGTGTTGGGTGTGGCTTGCGCCATGGCTTCGATAAGTGCTGGCGCATGTGGCAGCTCGAGCACCAGCACACGTGGGATCGGTGGGACGGGGAACGGTACGGGCGGCGCGAGCAGCGGCACGGGAGGCGCCTCGGCGGCCGATCCCTTCGAACCAGCCTGCGCTGTCATCCTCCAGACGGGATGCCCGGAGTCCCCCACCACGACGGCCGCATGTCTGGCTGAAGCCGAAACCGCTCGTTCGCTGGCGCCTGGGTGCGCTCCCCACCTGGAGACTCTGGTCGAATGCTACGCCTCCTCTGCCTCGACCGACCGCTATTGCGATGCGGACGGGGACTTCGCGGCGCACGCTTGTGATCCCCTGATGCTCCAGCTCGACCAGTGCGTCGACGGGGGATTCTGCGGGGAGGCGTGCCAGCGGTTCGTCGAAACTGGCTGCTCCGGAGAAGCGCCCGCGACCACGTGCACCACCGCCTGTGACGAGGAACGCGCCACCCTGGTCGCTTGCCTGACGCTGTTCGACACCATGGTCAGCTGCTACGCCAGTATCCCGGCCGCCGAGTACGAATGCGACCCAGACGGCTACGCGGTGTCCGACGCGTGCGACGCCCAGCGAACGGCCTACGAGGACTGCCGTGGGGACACCCCCACCGACTGGATCTGCTGGGCGGCTCTCTACGGCACCAGCGATGGCTGTGACTGCGGGTGCGGGGCTCTCGATCCGGACTGCGCAGGCGGTGGCTGTGCCGAGCCGGGTTGCTTCGCAACCGGTTGCGGCTTCTGCTATCCCGGATTCGGCGATACGATCCCACCGTGTGAGTGAGCGGGTCTCGGGACCACGAGCTGTGGCCGGTGCCTAGGGATCCATGCCCAAGCACCACACCAGCAGGTTCCGAAACAGCTGGACGTAGTGGTTGCCGACTTCGATCGACCCGCCGGCGACCGACACGCAGACCCGCACATCGCCCCAGTCGACCAAGCCCCCAACCCAGTGAGGGGCCACGTCGGTGGCGAGACACGCGCGGCGCCCGGGCCCGCTCGACCCGGGCACCCCTTCGTCCAGGATCAGCAGGGGAAAGTCTCCGTCCAGCTGAAGCACAACCTCCGCACCGGCGCACGCCACGCGATAGCGCTCGCCACGTAGCACCACCGTGGCACCGGGCGCCGGCTCGAGCTCGTTGTAGCCCCCGATGCTCGGGGGAAGCTCGAAGGGCAGCCCGGCGGTGATGGGATGGGGCCCCAGTGCCCGGACCAAGATGAGCTGTGCCCAGTTGCGCCGGTCGTCCTGGTTCGAGATCCGCACCGGCAACAGCTCGGCCAATGGAGTTCGGTCATAGTCGCCGCCGTGGCCGTGGTAGCTCTTCCACCCACCCAGCATCAGCAGCCCGGCACCGTCGGCCACGCGCTCGCACAGCTGGCGCATGTGCATACGACCGAGGTTTTCCGCCGGATAGTCGCTCAGTACATACAAGCCCACCGCGGAATCGAAGACGCCCGGGTCAGGTGGCGCCGCGCTCGGGACGTGGACGTAGTCGAGCCCGGAATGCTGCATGATGCCCGCCAGGTAGCTGGCAGGACCGGGCAGCGTGCCGTCTCCGAGGTAGGCGATTCGAGCGGTGGGGGGCATGAGAAGGATCCGGCTCTCAGCAGCGGAGCAGACCACCGGGATCCCCCATCGGCAAGGTGCGTGTCGCTCAGCGGAGCGCTAGGGCGTGCAGGCCGTCGAATCGCAGTTGAAGCTGGCGATCCCCTCGTACACGTGAGTGGCTCCGGAGCCGGCCAGGAACACGTCGGGGGGCGCGTTGTCGCTGGGCGAGATCGAGGACCCCCAATCACTGGTGACGGAGTTGAGGTATGCGGAGTCGCCGACCGCCGCACCCCCTCCATCGGTCGCCGTATTGCCGCTCACGGTACTCTCCAGCACATCCACCACGGACTGGTAACCCGCGACGATGCCCCCACCGGCGATGGTTGCGGTGTTGCGGGTCACGGTCGAGTCCGCCACCACCGAGACGTAGCTTTGGATCGAATAGATGCCCCCGCCGTTGTAGCGCGCCTGGTTGCCGCTGACGTTGCTGTTCGCGACGAGCAATGACGCTCCCCAGGTGGCAGAGATGCCCCCACCGGACATGGCCTGATTCGGGGCGATCTGGTCGTCGACTGCCGAGTCAATCACTTCGCAGTTGGCTTCATACGCGGCAATCCCGCCACCATAGTCCACGGCCGAGTTGCCGCTGATGACGGAGTTCATCACCTGGGCGGGTGTGACCGCGCCCATGACGTAAAGCCCTCCGCCGGCGTAGGTGGCCTCGTTCTGGGCGATGGTCGAATCCGATATGGTCAAACCGTTCGGCGCATACGCCCAGACACCGCCACCGCTACCTGTCGCGACGTTGCCCGTGATGGTGGAGCCATTCGTGATGGACACGGGAGAGTCATCGATGCCGATGCCACCCCCGTCAGTCGCCTGGTTCGGGCCCGCACTGGCATCGAAGCTGCAGCCACTGATGTCCACCACGGAATACTGCAGGAGCGCCCCGCCGCCAGTGCCAGCGGCCGAGTTGTCGCTGACCGTGCAGTTGCTGATGGTGGCAGGGGTAGCTTGTGCGTTGATTGCGATCCCGCCGCCACCACCGATAGTGGCAACATTCGACGTGATGGTCGAATCGGCGATCGTGAGCGTCCCCGAGTAGTCCGCGTAGATCCCCCCACCGTTCCAGGAGGCGGCGTTTCCGGTGATGACCGTTGCGCCTCCCACCGTCACGTCCGAGTAGTACGCGTGGATCCCGCCCCCTGCGCCGGCGCCGGCGGTGTTGCCCGAGATCGTCGAACCCGTGACCGAGAGCGATCCATGCTCGACGTCCACGCCACCGCCGTTGCCGCCGGCAGTCTGGTTGCCCGACACGGTGCTGGCCGTCAGCGTCAGGTCGCCTTGGTCCACGTTGATCCCTGCGCCGGCCCCGCTCGTCAGGCTGTTGCCACTGACCGTGCACGACTGC
>CAZSVU010000355.1:0-8758 GCA_964610275.1 uncultured Polyangiaceae bacterium
CTCGCGACCCGCGGAGCGGACCCCTCCCGAGTCAATCCAGGTCTGCACCATGCTGAGAGCCGCGCGGAGGTCGGGCGCGCTTGTCTTACGTTCTCTCGCTCGTCGGCACAGGACGGACACTGCCTCGTGCAGCAGGAAGTCCAGGATGGTGATCGCGTGCCCGGTTTCTCTCAGTTCGGCGCGCAGTCGCTTCGCTCGATCGTGATGCACATCTCCGTCATAGAGCAGGGCGACGATCACGTTGGCATCGAGGGCAACCTCAGCCATCGTAGAGGTGCTCGCAGTCTTCCACAGCGTCGGCGGGAGCACCCTTCATGATGCCGACCGCTGATTCCAGGAGGTCCCAGGACAGGACGGGCGCACCGCGTCGGCGGGCTGCTCGTTCTGCCGCAGCGAACACCGCGTGGCGCTCGCTCTCAGGAAGCCCGGCCAATTCCTGGACCAACTGGTCTCGGTCCGGAGGGGTATCCTGCGACTGGCTCATACGTGAACCATAGCGCACACCGCTTGCCCGAGGTAGGGGCGTCGTTCTCGTGGACACCAATCCAGGTGTTCTGCTGCTCGGGACGCTCGCCGACCGTGCCCGGGTCAGGGCCGCGGCGGTAGTCCAGGCGATCAATTGCGACGAGCGCGACGACAAGATCGCGGACCGCTTCTGGGACGACCATGGGGATTCACATCGAGGTGGTTGGTGTCATCTGGCAAGAGGTGCCCGAGTTCCCGCAGAGTCGGCATCGGCATCGGGTTCATGGACGGGCTCGGTGACGTTCTGGACTCGGATGTGCTTGCAGGCGCGCGGTGCCGCGGTATTCTTCCGCGCGAAGGGAGGGAGCGTTGCGGACTTGGATTTGGGCAGTTGCCTTGGCTGGACTCGCGTCCGTGGCCTGCGGGGGTGAGGACCAGCAGGTGGGGGCGCCCGACGCCACGGGCGGAGAGACTTCCGCGAGCGGAGGGAGCACGAGCGTTGGGTCGGGCGGATCAGATAGCCCGGGCGCCGGCGAGGCGGGAGGCACCCTCGCGATGGGCAGCATCGTGTCGGGAGAGTTCTTCACGTGCGCGATCGGCAACGCTGGCCAGTTGGCGTGCTGGGGCATTGACCCGAGTAGTCCTGGCACCTGGAGCGTCCCCACGGGCGTCTTCACACAACTAGCGTCTACTGGAATCGCGGTGCTTGCGCTGCGAGACACGGGGCAGATTGAGCGCTTCGCACCGCCTGGATTCGGGGTCGACCTCCCAGTGTTGGATGGGACGTTTGTCCAGATCGATGCAGCCAACGACACGCTGTGTGGCCTGGATGCCAACGGGCAGGCGAGCTGCATCGGTCCACGCGTGGTGGACATGCAGCCCCCTGCTGGCGAGACGTTCGTCGAGATCGGTGTTGGTGCGTCATTTGCGTGCGGAATTCGGAGCGGGGACGGCTCGATCGTTTGCTGGGGATCTACCGGCCGGGTGACGCAGAGCGGTGAGTGCGGGCCGGTTGCTACTTCTGGCCAGCTGAGTGCACCTTCCGGGCAGTTTGTCCGGATCACCTCGCGACACGGACACAGCTGCGCGATTCGTGTGGACGGTTCGCTGGCGTGCTGGGGCGGGGGAGAAGCGGACGACGATCCGACACTCGTGATTTGTGATCGTCCGTACAACGTCGGTCAGTCAGTTCCGCCGGCGGGCTCGTACGTCGACGTGTCCGCGGGGAGCTACCACACTTGCGCTATCGATACCGCTGGTGCCGTGGCGTGCTGGGGCGCGGGAACTCAGGACAATGATTGCGATCCGGACTTCACGGCATGCGGTCAGGCACTGCCACCGGCCGGCACGTTTGCCCGGCTCGCATCGGGCTACACGCACACCTGTGCGATGCGTGCGGACCGTACCGTTCAGTGCTGGGGTTCCGACACCGGTGGCCGGTCGACGCCGCCCGCAGGTTTTCCATGAGAGCGCGGGTTGTGGAGTCTGGTATCCAATGGGGGTGCGGGTGTTGACGTGACTTCAGCAGGAACGGCACCGATCGGCGTCGTGCCCTGCAACTGGCGAACATTCGGGCACATTTCCGTGGTCCAGTCCGTGGGCGTGGCCGATCGCCTCACCAAAGTGGACAGCACACCCAAGCGCCAAGCCGCGGCGTCTGTTTCAGGGAGGTCAGAAGACGAGTGGCTGAGGCCATTCCACAGCGCGGTTCCATGATGGGGATGCAGTTCAGTGCAGGAGTCTCGGGTGTCGTGCGACGCGGCATCCATCGCTCCCGTTGCTGGGCAACGACTCTTCACGGCGTCAGTGCGGCTGTGAGGGCAGGATTTCTATCACCCTCGGGAGTGTTTGCGAGCGTGCTGGTGTCAGTCGCCGGACTCGGCGGTTGCTCCAGCAGCCAGGGGCCGGCGGACTGTCCTGCCTCTGCGACACCCAGCGACCCGGAAGCAGTCGCCGCTCTCGCCGACAAGTACGCCGACGGCCGCTCCTGGTGCCTGCTGATGCGGCCCAACCTGGGGTTCGCGAACTTGGTTGGGGTCGAAATGACTCTTGGCCCCGTGGGCTCGTGGGACGTGCTGCGGTTCGATCCGCCCGACCGGATTCGCTGGTGGGAGCACTGCGACCATGAGCGCTCAGGGTACCACGACGAGGACCTCGAATATCCGCTGACGCGCGCGTTCGGCTTCTTCGCCCGAGAGCGATTGGCGGAGCAGCACCTCCGGATGCTCGCCCATGGCGCGTACGCGGACGACGGTGGAACCACCATCTCAGGCCAGCTTCCCACGGGGGAAGCCATCACCTACGTCATCTCGCGCGAAACCCGTGATGTGCGCATCGTGCAGCTCGCGACGACACGATTCGTGATTCACACTTCAAAGCCGGTCGACGCAGGCACGGAGGACTCGATATGTGGGTACTCCGAGTGCCCCGACGACCGTCTGGAGGCAACCGTCGAGCGCTACCGGGCGCTGCCTCCGGGGCGTTCTGGTGGTGAGTGACTGCTAGCGCCCGTGCCCACGTTTCCGGGACATCGAGCTGACCATAGGTCTTGTCGCCCGGAGAGACATGGATGATTGATTCCGCAATCGACAACGTGGCGAAAAACCCAATGAGAGACGGCATGGATTCGCGGCCCGGGAAGACCACCACAGGCGCCGTTGCCGAGCAGCTACCGAGGCTTGCGGCGTATCTGACCTGCGGAGAGCCGTTCCACGGTCCGGACAACGCTGAGCGCGGGAGATTGCGGCGTCTGAAGTTCTCGCTGCTTTTCGCACTCGTCGGGATTCCACTGCTGTTCGGCGCCTGCTCGGGTCCGACCGCGTACCGTTGGGCGGGTGCGAGAGAACCGGAGGGACTTCCAGAAGGTCGAGACTGGCACTGCGGCGAGGCTGGCCACACTGAGGGCACAGAGCAGTATGGAAGCGTCTGTTGGCGCACGCCGGAGGAGTGCCGGAGATATGCGAATTTGGTGGCTGCAGAAGGCAACAGAGTCGGCGGCGCACCAGAAGAGCGCTCGCGCGAGTGCAGACCTCAGCCGCGTGCAGCGTGCACGGCTTTGTTGCAGCCTGCACTGCCGAACGCCGCGTGCTTGTCCAATTGCCAAGCTACGCTCGTTCCAGTCTGGGTGTGCTTCTCCAACCTGAGGGAGTGCGAGCGTTCGCGGATGCGGGAGAAGATCAAGTATCCGCGTCGAGAGCCACCCGAGTGCATCAATGCCGAGTAGGGCGGGGTGATTCCAGCGCGCCGGAGTCCACCGACGACCGCCGACCGCGACAACCCGACCCCGCTCACGCCGCGACCGCGCGGATCACGATCCCGCCCTCGCGGCGTTCCTTTGTCCGCATCCTGCAACTCCTCAGGTGGATCTCTGGAAGCGCCCGGATCGGATCACTCCGAAGGCGCCGCCGAAGGTATCGAGCGGTGCTGAAGCTACGCATCTGGTAGAGTTGCCGGGACTGGGAGAGGTATGGCGCGGATCAATCGGGTGAGAGTAGCAGTCGCCGTGACGGCGTTTGGTGCGGCCTTTGCGTGTGGTGGCGGTGGCGACGGAGGTGGCCCGGTTGCCACTGACGCCGGGGCTGACGCGGCGAGCGGCGGCGCCGGTAGCGGCAGCGAAGCGGGGAGTGGCGGATCGGGTACGCAGGGAGTGGGTGGCAGCGCGGACGACGGTGGCTCGTGCGAGCAGCTGTGCTCACTCAACGCGAGCTCGGGCTGCGACAGCACCGTGCCTGCGGCCGAGTGTCTGCCGGGCTGCGAAGAGGAATCTACGGGGCCATGTGCGGATACGCTGTGGACGTTCATGGACTGCGTCGCAGACAATCCCACCACGGAATGCAATGTCGTGGGCATCGCCGTCTATCCTGCCTGTGAACTCGAGCAGACGGCGTACTTCAGGTGTTCCGGCGCGTAGCAATGCGGTGCTCCGGTCCTTGGTGGGCTGCACCAGCCTGCCTTCTCAGCTAGGACCTGGACTGCGTCGATCGGCCCGTGTCCGGAGATCCAACAAGAGTCGCGTGCGCAGGGTGCTGTTGCGGCCAGCAGGACAGCCGGGCGCCGAACACGGCTGCCCATCGTCCATGAAATGCGGGATCGTAAGTATCGAAATTCGTGCTAACATCTGGGATGTGATTCCCCGCCCCGGATTCGCTGAGCAGGTTGGGAGGGCTCTGGCCCTCAGCCCAGTCGTCGCCATACTCGGGCCACGGCAGTGCGGCAAAACCACGCTGGCCCGTAACGTCGTGGTCGACATCAAGCACACGTGGTTCGATCTCGAAGACCCAGTCAACCAGCGACAGCTGGAGGCGCCGGAACTGACACTGCCACAGGCAGAACACTTGGTCGTGCTCGACGAGATCCAGCTTAGACCTGAGTTGTTTCCCCTCTTGCGAGTCCTCGTCGACCAGCAGCCGAACCGGCGCTTCCTGATTCTGGGCAGCGCGTCTCCGGATCTCCGGCGACGCTCCGCAGAGTCGCTGGCAGGTCGAATCGACTTCGTCGAGCTCGCGGGGTTTCTCGCGTCGGAGGTCGATGACTCCGCTCGGCTCTGGCTGCGAGGTGGCTTCCCCCGCTCCTACCTGGCCGCAACCGACGAGCAGAGCCTGCGCTGGCGGGAGAGCTTCATCCGCACGTTCCTCGAGCGCGACCTGCGTCAGCTGGAGGTGCGCGCGACGACGACGCTGCTTCGTCGATTCTGGACCATGGTGGCCCACTATCACGCACAGACCTGGAATGGCGCTGACTTTGCCCGCTCGCTCGATATCTCATCCAAGACCGCTCGGAACTACCTCGATCTGCTCGAAGGCACGTTCGTCGTCCGACAGTTGCCTCCCTGGTTCGCCAACGTGGGCAAACGTCTGGTAAAAGCGCCCAAGATCTACGTGAGGGACACCGGTCTGCTTCACGGTCTACTCGACGTGGAGAGCTACGAGGACCTCATGGGGCATCCCAAGGCCGGGGCGTCCTGGGAGGGCTACGCCCTGGAGCACGTACTCGCCCACCTCAAAGGTCAGCCATACTTCTGGGGAACGCACCAGGGGGCGGAACTCGACCTGTTGCTCCTTCGGCGTCGGCAGCGCTGGGGCTTCGAATTCAAACTCAGCGCTGCGCCGAAACTCACCAAGAGCATGCGCATTGCCGCGGATGATCTGAAGCTGGATCACCTCTGGGTGGTTCACCCCGGTGAGAGTCGCATCCCGCTACGTGCCGACGTGACGGCGATCCCGCTGAGTGATGTCGCCGCGCTGGAGAATCGCGGCATGCAGTAGCAGGCCGATGACGTCAGGTGGTCGTTCTTCGCAGAAACATCGTCCCGCTGGCGCTGGCGGGCTGCTCGTTCTGCCGCAGCGAACACCGCGTGGCGCTTGCTCTCGGGAAGCCCGGCCAACTCCCGGACCAAATGGTCTAGGTCCGGAGGAGTATCCTGCGACTGGCTCATGCGTGAACCATAGCGCAGGACGCATGCGCGAGGCATGGGCGTCGGTCTTGTAGTCCTCCGGTTCGTGCAGCGTGCTGCGGCGTGAGGTCACCCACGGTGAAACGCACCGGAGCCAGACACTCCGGCGGCGGGCAAGCGGAGCGCAGCACCGGACGCGGGCGTCCGGCGCACTTGACTCAGGGGCGGGTGCGGGCGCGACACCGGGTACAAACCGGGTCCTCGGTTGCGTGCACTGCAGCGAGCTGCACACGGCTTGCTGAGCTGCGGGAACTGCTTCAAGTGCTTGGAATGGCTGGGACGGCTTGACTGGGGGTCAAGGGGTCGGCAGGCGCGAATCTGCCCGCCCCGACCATTTTGTTTGTTTGCAACCGTTGAATGTAGCTCCGGGATCTACCCGTCCCGATCCACCGACCCCGCGTGCCCGCCCGAGCCCTTTGCCGGGGCGCACACAAACCGGGTACTGGTTGCGTGCACTGCAGCAGCGGCCGGCGTGCCCGCCCGAGCCCTTTACCGGGGCGCACAATAACCGGGTACTGGTTGTGTGCACTGGAGCGGGTCGCGCCCCAGCGGACTCGAGGAACTGGCGAGCCTTCCCTGCAGTGGAGTGGACTGCCGGGTGGGCAGATCCAGTCCCCGGCTGCGGGACGGCCGAGTCCAACCGCCGGCTTCGCTACGACAGACGCTCGAGTTCGGGAATCGTATCGAAGTCCACATCGAACGAAGTAAAGCGCTCGATTGATCCTTCCCGCTCGAGAAGCACCACGAGTGCGTCGTTGACGTTCAGTTCGCCTTCGGTATCCAGGATCACGTCGATCGCTTGGTGAGCGAGTCGCTCGGACTCGCGACCCGCGGAGCGGACCCCTCCCGAGTCAATCCAGGTCTGCACCATGCTGGCGTGGTTCCGGCAGCGCGTGGCTCGGAAGTGCGACAGCTCCCGGGTCCGCCGCCGCGGCAGGACGAGCGAGGAGAGCGTCATCAGCGAACTGGTGCTCCGCATCGCTCGTGACGACGCGGGGTGGGGCCGCACCACGATTCGGGACGGCTTGCGCGGGCTGAGGACTGAGATCGGGCGCAGTGCGGTCGCAAGCTGTACGCGGAAACCGGAATCGCACCGGCACCAGACCAAAGTAGCGTGATTCATGCTAGTTGCGATCCGGCCGACAAGCTGGGACGGGCAGATGGCGACAGGGGTGGACACCACTGCACATGGCTGGAAACGATCCCGCTGTGCGGAACCCGAGTCCGCGCGCGCTACAATTGCGCAGGAAACCCCTGAACCGCGTCGCCCCGGATCATGAAGCGCGTCTATCTCGAAACATCCGTTGTCAGCTACCTGACCGCGTTGCCAAGTCGCGACGTCGTGGTGGCGGGCAACCAGCAGGTGACGCGGGACTGGTGGGACGAGCGGGCGCGGTTCGAGCTCTTCGTGTCGGACGCGGTGCTTCAGGAAGCATCACGAGGTGACCCCGAGGCGGCAGCCCGTGGCCTGGAGTCCATTGAAGGGCTGCCCGTCCTCAGCCCAGTGCCAGAGGCACTGACGCTCGCGCGGGCCATCCTCGACTCGGCTGCGATGCCTGAGAAGGCCGCCCTCGATGCGCTTCACGTCGCCCTGGCGACGGTGCACGGGATGGACTTTCTGCTAACCTGGAACTGCGCTCACATCGCGAATGCCACTATCCGACCGCAGCTCGACGAGCTGAGCTGGAAGTCCGGCTACCGCCCGCCCATAATCTGCACGCCGCTGGAGCTGCAAGGAAGCGACGCACCATGAGGAAGGATCCCATCATCGACGAGGTTCGCACCATCCGAGAGTCGATTGCTCGGGAGCACGGCTACGATCTCGAATCCGTCTTCAGGATGCTCCAGGAGGCGGCGTCCGCGTCCGGGCGAGAGCACGTCTCGCCTGCTCCGCCCGAGGTGACCACGACAGCCACTGCGGCCGCTCACCGAGGTGGCGTGGTTGGGGGCGAACGTCGGACGAAGTAGGTTCTTGCCATGGGCCAGGGGAGGGCGCCGCCGGCGGTGGCGCGCGGCGCACTTGACTCGGCTGCAGGCGTGGGCGCGACACCGGGTACAAACCGGGTCCTGGGTTGCGTGCACTGCGGCGAGCTGCACAAGGCTTCCTGGGCTGCGGGAACCGCCTCAAGTGCTTGGGATCGCTGGGACGGCTTGACTGGGGGTCAAGGGGTCGGCAGGCGCGAATCTGCGCGCCCCGACCATTTTGTCCCGCGGCCCATCAGGCCGTTTGCTGGATCGGTTCCACGTGGCTGGCCAGTGCGATCACTTGGTCAATGTGAACCTCGAACCGACTGGTCCAGACCAGCGCATACCCGGAGCTGTCTGGCGTCACTTCGTCCCAGGCTTCGCGGGTCTTGGGATAGCAGTACACCGACGAGAAGGATCCGAGATCGGCCTCGTAGCGTGACCCATCCGAGGCATCGATCGCGACCCGCCCATGTGCAGGCGTTTCTACCTTGAGGATCACCGGAGTGGTCGCACCCATGGGATCTCCTTTCCCGCTATCGCTGCCGCCCAGGCGCGATCGAGGTCGGAGGCGCGCTCTGTGCATCACTCGCCCACCAGCCGATCCGCGCGCGGTCCGAGATCTCCTTCCAGCCGCGCTCCGTCGAGACGGTACGCGGCTTCCGCTCCCTGGTACCGAACGTGAAAGTGCGGCACGTTGTGCTTCTGCGTATCGAACCAGTACATGTACACGGTCAGCCCGAAGAACTCTGAGATTCCCGGCACGCGATGGTTAGTGTAGCCAGTTCGCCTCGGAGTGCCAACCCGCGGCACCTGCACGGCATCCTTGATCCATGTTTCGGCGGCCGCCAGCGACCGCCGAAACATGGATGGTTT
>CAZSVU010000356.1:0-2967 GCA_964610275.1 uncultured Polyangiaceae bacterium
AGCCCTCACCCGCAGGGGGGCTCGCAATAGCGATCGAGGATCGCGCTCGCTGATTTACGTCGGGTGGCAATGTTCTCCGTCGTCCACCCACCGTCCGCAAAGGCAGAGGGAGCGGAGTTCGGGAGACTGCCTTGCGTTGATCTCCTGGCCCGGATCGGCCATCTTGGTCTGGCAGGGATGGCGCGCCCGGCCACATCGATCGCATTGGTGGCAGTTTGCATCGCCCACCTCGTGGGCTGCGGGCGGATCGGGATTGAGTCCATCGACTTTGGAGCGATCGGTCCAGCGGACGCTGGCGCTCCAGCGACGGACGCGGCAAGCGGCGGCAGCCTCGACAGCGTGGGCGGACGTGACGGGAGCGCTGGATCGGCGGGTGGTCCGCCGAATGGCGCCGCCGGCAACGGCGCTTCGGGCGATTCAGGGAACGCGGGCGCCCCTCCCGTGAGCAATGGCGGCACGGCCGGCATCTCGGTCGGCGGCAGCGGTGGCCCAGCCGGTAGAGGTGGAGACACGGGACTGGGCGGCACGGTGGGGAGCGGTGGTGTCGCCGGTGGGGGTGGTGTTGCTGGTGGCGGTGGCGCGGCGGGCGTGGGTGGCGCCCAGGGCAGCGGAGGGGTAGCCGGTGGCGGCGGCGCACCAGGCAGCGGTGGCACCGTGGGCAGCGGTGGCACCGTGGGCAGCGGTGGCACCGTGGGCAGCGGTGGCTCGGCCGGTAGCGGCGGCGTCGCCGGGAGTGGAGGCGCCACGGGTGGCGATGCCGGGGCAGCACTGGGCGGCGGTGCAGGCACGCCCGCAGTTGGCGGAGCGCCGGGTACGGGCGGAACCGGTGGCAGCACCATCACCATCGGCTCGGCAACGTGCGCGCCGTACTGGCCTGCGAAGCCCACCGGCGCGGTTTATCGCGTCTCGCCGGGCGGCGACGACGGCAACGACTGCACCAACGCCAACCCCTGCCAAACGCTCCAGCGCGCATCGAGCGTGGTGAGCACGCCAGGCAGCCTGGTGCTGGTGGACGACGGCACCTACGATGGCTTCTACGCTGAGCACCCCGGGATCTGGTTCCGAGCCAACGGCAACAACGTCGTCATCAATACCAGCCAGGATGGCCCCTACGGGATCACCGGCGACAACATCAACATCGAGGGCGTCGACGACGTGGTGATCGAAGGCTTCGTCGTGCGCGATGCCACCCGCAACGGCATCCGTATCGTCGACTCCAGCAACGTCGTGATCTTGGGAAACCGCGTCGGACCGAACGATCAGGGGATCTTCACGGGGTTTGCCCCGGGGATTCGGATCCTGAACAACGAGACGTTCGACTCCACCGGCGGAGACGGAATCTCGCACACCAACAGTGACACGCCCGATGATGACTTCATCATCTGTGGCAACGTCTCCTACCACAACGACAGCGGGATTCAAATCGATGCCGACTGCAACTCAGGGGGCGACGGCATGCTCGAGCATGGCGTGGTTGCGGCCAACGTCGTCTACCAGAACCAGCTCAAGGGTATCGGCCTCGCCGCGACGCCGGGGATCCTCGTCGTCAACAACATCCTCTACGAAAATGGGCAGAGCGGCGGCGCAGCAGCCATCCACCTGACCAACTCGGTGGGATGCCCGGATGCGCTCGCCACGTCCAACGCGGTGCTGATCAACAACACGCTGTATGAGCCCAACATCGTCGCGCTCAGGATCACCACCGCAGCCAACAATGCCACCGTATTCAACAACATCTTCACCGGCCGCGCCGACGCCGTGACGGATCAGGTCGGCACGAGCACCATCGACGGCTCCAACATCATTCAGGAGCTGGTCACGGGTCTCAATTTCACCGCAGACTTCCGTCTGCAGGCGGGGAGTACCGCCATCGACGCCGGCATCAATAGCCTGGCCGGTTTCGACGCGCCCACCGAAGACATCGACGGCACTGCGCGCCCGCAGGGCAGCGGAGTGGACGTCGGTGCGCACGAATTGCCGTAGCCAGGCGCACCCCGAACCAGCGGTCCGGAACGACTTGGTGACCAATCTCGGTCGAAGTCTAACTGCTACGGGCAGTCCGAGGCCACGTTCGCCCCGCGGTCGCGTAGCGCCTGCATGTTCGCGGCTTGGTCTTCGCAGTCGATGGGGTTCTCGTATAGGACAACCGAATCGCCCGCGGCGAAGTCCGGATTGGCCAACAGGGGTCCAAGGTCACTGACGACGTTCTGACCGAGCTGAAGATCGGTGAGGCCGGACAACCCCGCCAGTGGACTCAGGTCGCTCACCGCATTGTCGAACAGGCCGAGGCTCTCGACACCGGATAGGTCCGCGAGTGGGCTCAAGTCAACGATGTCGTTTTCGCCCAAGTCGAGATGGGTCAGTGCGGTCAGATTCGAGAGCGGACCGAGGTCACTGATGGCGTTGCCCTGGAGTCGGAGATCGGTCAGCCCGGACAGGGCGGCGAGCGGGGCGACATCGGTGATCTGGTTGAATCCCAATCCCAGCTCGGCAAGCGACGTCAGATTCGCAAGCGGAACGAGGTCGCTGATGTCGTTGTAGTAGAGCGTCAGGGACTCGAGCCCGTCCAGGCACTGCAGGCCCCCGAGGTCGGTGATGCCGGCGTCGCGGGCCACCAGCTCGTTCACTGCAAACACGTCCGAGTAGTAGAGGTCACCCGCGGGGATCTCGATCAACTCCCGCACTACCGATTCCAGGTTTGGGTCGGCAAATTGAATGGCACCGTGGCAGCCCTCTGGGCCGATCCACTCGCAGGGCTGTCCAGGGTACGGGCAGATGAAGCCGGGCTCAACGCTGGTGCAGTCGTCCGAGCACCCGTCGTGGTTGGTCACGTTGCCGTCATCGCAGACTTCTGCACTCTCGACCACTCCGTCCCCGCACATGATGAGGACGGTGCAGATCTCCGGCGGCCAACAGATGACCGGGACGATCTGACACGTGGATGAACAACCGTCGCCGTCGGTGCGG
>CAZSVU010000356.1:2977-8738 GCA_964610275.1 uncultured Polyangiaceae bacterium
TCGTCACATTGTTCCAGACCATCGACGGTCCCGTTGCCACAGAGCTCGACCGGGACCGCTCCGCCGACGCCGGCCGACCCACCGCCGCTACCCCCCTCGCCCGGAGCATTGCCGACACCGCCGTCCGAGGGCGTCTCCTGGCCCGCATCACCGCCGAGCCCGACCGGGCCCGATCCACCGACCTCGACTGGGACGAGGCCACCCGTTCCCACCGGTTGGGTCCCTGCACCGCTCGAGCCGGCCGCATTCGGTGTCGTGTCGGCACCACCCGCTCCTGGCCGTCCTCCGGTATCGGTACTGCCGAAGTCTCGCTCGGTCGTGCCACCGCACGACCACACGTGAAGGGTGGCGCCCAGCAGGGCTAGAGCGGTAGTCCTCCGAGCGAGCACGGTGATGAGAGTGTAGCACTGCGCCACTCCTAGAGGTTCTGGACGGCGGCAACGCACCCAGCGCGCATCAGCTCGAGCGCTCGCTCGCGGTTCGGAGCCCTCGCCCGGCAGGGAGGCTCGACGACCGCGCGTGAATCTCGCGGGCGGATTCAGCTGCAGACGAGGTGCAGGCTGGTGTCGCAGAAGCAGATGCCACCGCCCGAGGGAGTGCAGGTGGACCCAGCCGGACCGCAGGCTGCACCCTGAGTGCAGCCTGTGGGTTCCTGGCCGCCGGCTCCGGACGCGGGCAGTGCCCCTTCGCCGCCGGCTCCTCCGCCCGGCACGACGGGCTCGCCCCCGGCACCCGCGTTCGCCGTGGTGTCGCCGCCAGCACCTGCAACCGCAGGAGAAAGGCCGCCGGCGCCCGCGCTCACGTCGCCTCCAGCACCTGCAGTGCTCACGTCGCCGCCGGATCCGGTCGGGGGATTGTCATCACCACCAGCCCCGGCCGTGCTGACGTCACCGCCAGATCCGGTCGGTGGGGTGTCGTCCCCACCCGCTCCGGCTGTGCTGACGTCGCCGCCGGAACCAAAGCCTCCGGATCCGCTGGGCGCCCCGCCATCCGAGCCTGCGGCACCGCCGCCTTCACCGCCAGCACCGCTTCCGCCTGAGCCCGGACACTCACAGGGCGTCCAGGCGCTCCCGTCCTCGAGACACTGTCGCGTGATCTCTGGGTAGCCCGGGCAGTTGCACGGACTGGTGTTCCCCGCAATGCAGATCACCCCGTAGTACTGGTCGCCGCCAACACCTTGACGTGTTCCGCCGGTGTTGCTGCCGCCCGAGCCGACCGGACTCGAGCCGCCCACCCCAGACCCGCTGCCGCCGGTACCGTACCCGTAGCCGCCGGTGCCGTAGTCGGAATCGTCGTCGTCGTCGTCGCCGCCGCCGCCGTCGGAGCCCCCACAAGCGACTGCGAACAAAGCCAATACCAACGCCACCCGAGATGCCGTCTTCGCCATCGCTTCCCCTTTCGAGCCACGAGTCTACCACAGCCACGGCGCCACCACCGGGCGACGCACGGGTGCGATTCGTTCAACGGCAGCCGAGATTTACAGAGCCGCTCTCCGCCGCTGTGGCGACGAGTGTCGCGCCTTGCGCGCTCGTACCGATACGGATCCGGGCGCAACGACTCACGTCGTCCCACTACCGCTCATTCACAGATCGAACGGGGTGCCAGCATCACGTCCCGCACGTCCTCGGCGCAGAGCTCCCAGCCCAAGAACGATGAGTCGAGCGGCACAATCTCGGAAAGATGGTCTCACTCCAGACGCCCCGAGCGGTCGAACCATCCCGCGGGTCCGCCAAGTCCAGGCCGACCAAGACCGCGGACGCAGCCCATCGCCACTACCAGCCCGTGCCCGTTCCCTGGTCGCCGTCGATGGTCAGGGTGTGGATGTAGTGGATGAGCCCGTTTTCGAGGCGGAACATGTGGGTATCGAGCATGCCGAACGAATCGCCTCCAAACAGACAGATGATGACGATCGCGCCGGTCTCCACATCGACGTAGTAGCGGCGAGCCCCGATGGTAACGTCCTCGGGGATCCCCATGTTGCAGTAGTTACCGCCGGCCTCACCGTAGTACTCGCAGTACTGCCCTTCGGACATGGCGTTGCCGCCCTCCAGGCGAGAGCAGGACGATTCATCCCAGGGGACCTGGACCGTGGGATCTGCGAAGAGGTCGAAGTAGGCATCGCCGGCGGCGATCATCACTTCCCTCGTGCTCCGTTCTGCCTCGGGCATCACATCCCAATCCTCGGGTGGGGAGCAGTTCAAGTAGCCCAGAGCGCTGAAGCCCCAGTCGCCGTCGTCGGTGACGACATTCTCTATCTCGGTGATCTCTTCCCCGTCGATCGTCAAGCGAACCCCCATAACGTACGGGTGGGTTGCATCGGTGATGACGATCTCGGTGAAGGTGCTGCACTGATCCACGTCGACCAGGTGCTGGTAGTGATCGACGGGCCCAGCCGTGGCGAAGACCCCCTCACCGAGGGCCATCTCGAACGCATTCTCGGTGTACCGGACGTTCGCTGCGAGAGGGAGCCCGGACGCGTCGTGTGCCTGCAGGGCCGCGACGAACGCGTCGGCTGCTTGTGTCAAGCCATCGCGAGTGCAGCCCACCGGGCCAGCCCCGCCCGTTCCGGGGTCGCCGCCCGTTCCGGGGTCGCCGCCCGTTCCGGGGTCGCCGCCCATGCCGGGATCGCCGCCCGTGCCGGGGTCGCCACCCATGCCGGGATCGCCGCCCGTGCCTTGATCGCCACCGCTCCCCACGGCCCCTCCACTGCCAACCGTGCCACCGACGCCGACCGCGCCACCGACACCGACCACGCCGCCACTGCCGACCGCGCCACCGCTGCCGACTGCACCGCCGCTGCCGACCGCGCCGCCACTGCCGACCGCTCCGCCGCTGCCGACCGCTCCGCCGCTGCCGACTGCTCCGCCCGTGGCCACGCCACCGCCGGTAGCCATGCCACCACCAATGCCCTGGGCTCCACCAGTGCCTGTCGTGGCCTCCTCCTCGGTCCCCGAGTCCGAACCGCAAGCGGACAGCAACGCCAATGAGATACCAGCAACCATGAACCGAGTGCGCATGGACGCCTCCCTACCGAATCACGCCTATGGGACACCGCTCCACGCACGGCTCAGGTGCGTGCAGGGCGTACGCATAGCTTGTCCCAGCACCCGCTCCAGGTCCATCGCCAAGCCGGCGTTGCTCCAGGTACCGGTGTTGACGGTCTACCGACACTGAAGAATTCCCGTACGCCGCCTCTGGCAGGCACCCCTGCAACCACCACCCGGAGCTCTCGAGAGGCAGCTGTGTCAAACCTCGGCAGCCCGCGGGTGCATTGATGTCGATGTCGCAGACACCAATCGGAACACTCGAAGGGGGACATCCTGCGCGCCCCCTAGCGCCACACGCATCCGACCTGCTGCCGCTCATCCAGCGCATAGCCCGCCGTGGGCACTGGCCCCCCAAAGCCAGTGCCCGGTGAGGCGGGCGGCGTCTTCCTCACCTCGCTTCCGTGTCAGCTCCGTCTCGACCCCCGGCATCGCCACCCCGAGCTTCCACGAGTGGCCCGTGGAGATCGTCAGCTCGGGTTGCGCATTGAAGCGCTCTGCGCCGCGGGTGGGGTTGCAGCGGAATCCGCAGACGGACCTGTGTTCGGGTGCCCGCGTTCGCGGGCGGGTTTCTTGCTGGTGCCCGCCAACAGGCTTGGGTTTGGGGGCCCCAAGCCTCTCCGGCAGGCCGCTCCGTAGCTCCCAGTCGCGCTTCGGGTTTTCCACCGTCAGCCGTGCCAATCCGTCGAGCTGGTCGCGAAGAAGCAGGCCGGTCAGGATTGCCTCCAGGTGGCAATCGCGGGGGGTCTGCTTCCCGGGGAAGGGTGCCGATTGGAATTGAAGGGCGACGACCCCCCGAGCCCGATCAAGTCGCACTCCAATCGGTTCGGTCGACGAGGACGACGCGTTCACTCAGTGACACCGGCCTGGGAAACCAGGTCATGGCGTCGACGCTGGCCAGCCGAACCAGCGCACCCTGGTCCAACACGTAGGCACCGAGCTCCCACTGATCGCACGCCGCTACGTGTCCGCCGAGAAGCAGACCGTTGTCGAGAAGGTGCCAGGTGAACCAACCAGCGTGGGCCACGGGGAGCCTCTCTGCACCGGTCGCGTCCAGTACGTGAAGCCGGTCGTACTCACCTGGGCAGGGCTGCTCGGGATCAGGGTCGGTAGTGAACGCCAGCCACCGGTTGTCGGGCGACACCACCACGCTGCGAGCCGAGACACGCTCGGCCAGCACGTCAGCTCTGCCAGTCGCGGGATCCCCGCGGTGCCGGCAGCACCGATGGGAGCACCCGTGTGCGTTCCGCCGTGGTCGCGCCCGGTCTGGCCGCCGCAAGCAGCCGCCAAGCAGGCAACCGTGAGCGTGGCGGTGATCCCCCAGGCAGCTGTCCGCCGGCAAGGCTGCCACGTGCACCAACGACTCGCCCGAGCCTTGCGAGTACGACTCAAGCTCGCGGAGCCTGGTGGTGGAGTCTATGAATCATCGCGCAGCGCGCGCGGCCCAGACCTCACTCGAAATACGCGGTCACATCCTCGCACTCGGGAGATGTCGTCGCGGTGGTGCCGTATGCCTCGGCATAGGAGGCGACGGCCTGACCCAGCGTCAGCTGCTCTTCATCGGATCGCGTCCAGCACGCGTCGAACAGAGTGGTCGAGCCCCGTATTTCGAACAGGGAATTGGCGCACCGCACAGTCTCGTCCGAGTCCGGCGGAAGGCCAGTATCGGCGGTGCACATGCACAGCGCAGCTTCCCAGCAGGGCTCCGGTGCGTCGATCGGAATCTCGCAGGTCACTTCGGCACCCATGTAGTCCCATCCCGCTCCGATGGTGAACGTGCAAACGGCTCCCTGCCCGCCACTGCCCGGGGCTCCGCCCACTCCTTGACCGCCAGTTCCGAGTCCGCCACCCATACCCTCGGCACCACCGCCACCCGAGCTGGGTGCAGCAGCATCGGGATCATCGTCCCCAGTCCCACCGCGGCCGCCGGACTCACCAGCGAAGGAACCCGTCTCGTGGCCCGTGTCGCCGCCACAGGCCACCACGACCAATCCGGCAGTCAAGCACGCGCCGGCTGCGACTTTGAGGAAGACACCAAGCCGCCACACCATTGGCGTCCAAGATAGCGTGGATGCGCGCATCTGACGAATGATACTGGCAGTGTAAAAGTACGACATCTTCGCGCCATGGCGACTCGTCTACGCAGCGATTCCGGTGAGTCTGCACGTACCGCAACTGGGCAACACTTCTCAGAAAGCTCAAAATAACTGAGCCGGTCCCGAGGCGTGGTGGGACTGAAGGATGGCTTCGAGTGCCCCACGAGGAAGCGCGTGGGGACTCCGCGGTTCGTCGCCCGCAGACAGCGACGAGCACTGCACCAAGGCCAGCAGGAGAATTCATGTCGAGCGTCTTCAAAATGAGAAGCAGAGGTTCAATGGCAACGAAGGGTGGCTGGGCGAGCTTGCTCGTCAGCTGCTTCGTCGTGGCCTGCGGGGACGCGGACACAGGCGCGATCGATTTCGGCGGCTTGGCGGGCGGAGGCGGACAGCTGGCGGGCGACACGGGTGGCGCGACTGGCGTCGGTGGTGACATCGGCGCGGCGGTGGGCGGCGCGCCCAACGTCGGAACCGGCGGCGTCGGGACCGGCGGCACCGTCGTGCCTGGCTCGGGTGGGCTCAGGACGGGAGGCAGCGGGATCGGCGGCGCTCTGGGCGTGGGCGGTGACACCGGCGTGGGCGGCGACATCGGCGTGGGCGGCGACATCGGCGTGGGCGGCG
>CAZSVU010000357.1:0-3439 GCA_964610275.1 uncultured Polyangiaceae bacterium
AGTGGGTGGGACCTCCCCATTTGGGACTCGCAAGGCGCTCCCCGTGTACGCCGAAGCCAGCCTGTTCGAGCTCGAACGGATCTACATCAACGGTGGCAAACGAGGACTACTGGTCAGCCTGCATCCGAGCGCAATAGAGCAAGTGCTCGGCGTCGAGCGCGTGCACGTGGCGCAACCTGACTGACCTCCCTGGCCAGGCAAGACGACTGGCTCCCGCGCGGGAGTCGAGTTCAGTACCCCGAGCCCGGCTGGGAGTACGGGCGCGCTTGCTTGATCACCAAGCTGCGATCCTCTGCCGTGAGCTTGAATTCCAGGTCGAGAGCCAGCACGTTCTCGTGCACACCATACAGCGGTGCGAAGTGACGCTGCACGGCACTCGCGGCCAGAAACAGCGCTGTGACCTCGGCGTCGCTCAAAATGGGAGTCTGGGGGGACAAGTTCGAAAGCCGCTGCCGCGTCACCTGAATGCCTCCTTGCGGCGACGGAATGATGCTCATGACTTCGGGCAGGGCTCCGCCCGAGGGGTTGGTCACGCTCACTTCTCCGAGTTGCACGTTGACGTACATGCCCGCTACCGTTGGATCGGCGATGTTCTGGGTGATCAACACGCCGTTGGCTGCCTCGTCGCCGAAAGCCTCGTGTACCGCGCAGCCCATGCGCACGGCCAGGTGATCGATGTTCCAGTAGGCGCGCTCCTCGAAGGCGCGCCAGTTCCAAACCGAAGCCCACACCTGACGAATGCGGCTGGAGGCGGCTTGGGCTCCGGACGCGTACGCGGTAACGGAATCGTACAGCCCAGCGCCCGTGAAGTTGGAAAGATCTTCAGCGTTGGTCGAGGAACGGATCCGGACACCGACGCTGCCGAACAGCGCGGCCACCCGGTCATCCAACGTTTGGGCCAAGCTCGAGTCCACTTCCAGGTGAGTGATGTGGTGGCGGACGGCAGCGAGGCTCGCGTCGCGGACTTCGGTGTCACCCAGAAACTGCTCGTCCGCCAACAGTCTGGTCACGTGGTCCCAGAGTGATTCTGCGCCGCTGGCCGGGCCGGCGGCGCACAGGTCGTGGGCGCCGTCGCAGGCCCGACTCGAGCGTCCCTCCGCTCGGCACCGGTCATGGGCCGCCGCACAAAGCTCGGAGGTCACCTGCGAGGAGCGCATGAACTCGTCGTAGTAGTGGAAGGGAACCGCGAAACCATGCGGCGCCTGGTCCCCGAGCAGCTGGGAGAGCTCGGCGAGATTGGCTGCCTTGACTCCCACACTCTCCGAGTCGAAGAACGACAGCTCGTCGAACCCGGGCAAACCGTCGCGGGTCACGTCGAAAACGGGCACCACGGGCTCGAGCGCCCGGCTGTCCCAGAAACTCTGGACCTCGTCCAGCGTGGCGGGCTCGAGACTGAAGCTACCATCGGCGACCTCGAACCGTACCGGCTGCCCCAAGAGGTCGGCCACCCGCGCGTCGTTCGACGCCCTCAAGAGCGCGATGTTCGGGGTGCCGCGGGTGCGTGCCGCGACGTTGACGTGCGCCAGGGGTGTCTGCAGCTCCTCGGTGATCGTGCCAGCCACCACGGGCAGCCAGTTCGGCAGCTGGGTAAGCACCAGGATGTCACTGAAAGAGACCACCGTCGTGTCGAGCTCGGCGGGCGACAGCAGTCGCAAGGTTCCGTACGCGAGACCCGGGTTGAGGATCTGGAGCGAGAGGTCGCCGTACATCTCTTGACGGGTGATCCAGGCGGCGCCTCGCCTCGCGAACAGACTGGCACTCTCGCCGAGCTGGGCTTGTTGCACCTCTCCGGCCGGCAGATACGCGATGCGTCGTTCCTGGCCGGTGAGCGGTGCAAAGGCGATTCGTTCCTCGATCAGGCGGTGAGCGCGATACGCCTGGGTCGGGGTCAAGTCGTCGCTTGGAAAAAACGTGATCGCGAGCGGGGCGTGCGCGTGTCCGCCCAGGGATGCGCTCTCGGCTTGCAGCGCGGGATAGTACGTCACGGTGCCAGCCATGGCGGTCCGGTCTTCGCCCCAGTACGTCGTCGTCTCGAAGTCGGACAAGCTCAGAGGATTGCCCAGCACGGTGCGTGCAAACCGATAGTGCAAGGGATGGCTGCGGGTGTTCTGAAAGAAGACCCGCGGCTGCTGGTCGAGCTGGTCGATGTAGAACTTGACCGCGTGGGTTGGACCGAGCTCCGTATCGATCGGAACTGCCAGCTCGACAAAGGCGTCGAGCCCCCCTTCAACCTCGAATCCGGTGGCGTAGTCGGAGTTGAGCTCGAACGCTTCGAGCGTTCGCAAGCGAACCCGCGCCACGGGCGTGGCGCTCTCGGTCGGCAGCTCACCCACCGAGACCGACTGCGTCACAAACTCGTACCCGCGTGCTTTGACTGTCACCTCGAAGGTGTCCGGTGCGGTCTCGATCCGCATGCCCTCGTCGGTGCAGACCACGGTCTCGTCCACACCATTCGGACAGGCTGCCTCGACCACGCGGTCGTCGGCAAGTGCCAGAACGACAACCGAGGAGTCCACGGGAGCGTCACTCTCGTCGACGATTCGCAGCAGCACCGTCTCGCCAAGTTCCTCGACGGAGCCGTCCACGACGGAGCCATCCACGACGGAACCGTCCGGACCTGGCTCGGGCGCCTGGATCAGAGGTTCATCGTCGGTGCAACCGGCCAGAACAGCACTAGCGCCGAGCAGAATGGCGCACAGAGAGACAGTTTGAGACACAGCGGTCGCCACGCATTGTGCCACGCCGGGGCCGGCATGCCTCCATTACTCGTAGTTCGGATCCCCCGGGCAGGGGGCAAACGTGTCGACCAGATCCGCGTGGGTACCGTCCGGTTCTATGGCCACGCAAACCACCGGAAGCGTGCGGTCCATGGTGCAGCCATCCTCGACTGCCTGCCCGTCGTCGACCCGCGTGCAGTCCATCGGCTGGCAACTCCGGCCGCCATAGCCAAGCGAGGAGTGATTGTACTCGTAGCTCTTTCCGCCATAGTCGAAGTTCAGGAAGTCGTTGGCGTGATTTCCCCCATAGTCGTAGCTGGCGTTCTGCAGCGGCTCGACCTGCCCGTCGATCGATATCTCCGCCTGTACGACCGACATGCTCGGAACGCAGAACAGATTGATGTCCACCGGCGTGGTCTGCACGTAGATGTACCCCTGAACGCCATCGTCCTCGAAGGTGCAGAGCCAGTCCAGGTCGCGCCACCGGACTTCCATGCCGTTCGGGAAGTCGGGGTTGACGCACCAGAACGGAATGTCGGGGTTGGGAATTCGGAACTCGAAACCGTACTCACCTACCCCACCGGCCCCGGCTGCGCCCCCGGCACCGCCTATCCCGCCGGCTCCCCCCGCTCCCCCGACGCCACCTGAGCCTCCGGTCGAGGTACCTCCGACACCTGCCGCGCCGCCTTCGCCGGCAGCCCCACTACTGCCGGCCGAGCCAC
>CAZSVU010000357.1:3539-8737 GCA_964610275.1 uncultured Polyangiaceae bacterium
CGCTGCCCGTGACCGCGCCACCGCTGCCCGTGACCGCGCCACCGCTGCCCGTGACCGAGCCGCCGCTGCCCGTGACCGAGCCACCGCTGCCCGTGACCGAGCCACCGCTGCCCGTGACCGTGCCGCCGCTGCCCGTGACCGAGCCACCGCTGCCCGTGACCGCGCCACCGCTGCCCGTGACCGCGCCACCGCTGCCCGTGACTGTGCCGCCGCTGCCCGTGACTGTGCCGCCGCTGCCGTCGTCCGTGCCACCCGAGCCGCCGGTCTGCGCCGCGCCACCACTTCCGCCGCCGGAATTCGAGCCGCCGGTGCCCTGAACCACGGGCTGTCCGGCGCTGCCCGCAACGCCACCCTCCTGAACCGGATCGTCCCCACCGCACTGCTCCAGACCGAACAGCGCCACAATCGCCAACAGTCCAATCGAGCGCCGGTCGGGGTGTGTCGTCATCATGTGGTTCCTCCTGGGTTGGGATGGGAATAGCAACTTCCGTACCGGTTGGCCCAAACAAGCTCGGTGCAGCTGTCCGCAAGCGTGGGCAGGATGCTAGGCTCCGGCGCTGACGGCGATGGTACGAGGAGGAATCGGAGCCCAGCACGCGCCGCGATTTCCGTGTCGGCGCCACCCGAGCGTCGAGCTGCACGGCCGAGCGCGGAATGCAGAATCCGAGGGGCACCAGCCATCGCGCCGGTCCTGCCACGCTGCGGTGCGCCGCATCGTGGCAAGCGGAGCATCCATCACCGCACTGGTCGCACTCCCTCGGGCGGCGCAGGCCGAGCCGCTCGCAGACGTCCCCGTCACCTACGCGGCACCGGACGGTTGTCCGCAGATCGAAGACTTCCGGCACGAGCTCGCTGCCAGGCTGGTCGACACCAGCCCCGAGGCCTGGCACGGATTCGCCTTCTGGGTCAGCGTGCTCGGGGAGGACGCCGGATACGTGGCACGCCTCCGCGTGATCGACCCCAAGGGAGACGATATCGACCGCGAGGTGCGCGACCCACAGTGCCAACAGGTCGTTCGCGCAGTGGCCTTCGTCGCGGCCGTGCTCGTCGACCCGAATGCCGCCAGCAGCGCACCCGCGCCAGAGCCCGCTGTGCCGCCTGCTTCCGGAGCCCTCCCACCGGTGCCCAGTGCGTCAGGCCCCCCCGCCGCACCTGCCCTACCCCCAACGCAGCCCGCAACGGCACCTCCAGCGGTGCCGCCACCCGCAACGGCACTTTCACCGGTGGTCAGCGAGCCTGCTCCCCCGAGCTGGGTCGGGCTGGCCACCCTGGGGCTCACGGCGCACAGAGCCGTGGCCGAAGGCGCAGGGTTTGGACCCCGGTTCGGCCTCGGGTTCCGCTACGGCAGCCGCTGGGGCGCAGCGGGGCACCTGTCCGTAACTCGAACCCAGAGTGGTCAGGTCCAGCGAGACGTCGGTAGCGCCGAGCTCACGTGGATCGCGGCACGGACGGACCTCTGTCTCGCCTATCGTCCGCACCCAAGCGTCGACCTTCTTCCTTGCCTGCTGGTGGAGGTCGGGGAGCTCCGAGGGGAGGGCACGGATACCGACTCCCGCACCGACCGAGCCGCCCTTTGGCTGGCTCCTGGCGGGCTGGGACGGGCAGTCGTGCGCCTGGTCGACCCGGTCGGGGCCTACGTGGAGGCCGGAGCCGTCGCGCCCATCATCAGGCCCCATTTCTACTTCTCCGGCCCGGATGGTCAGGAAACCGTGTATCGGGTGCCCGGCCAAGGGCTGTTCGCTGGCGTCGGTCTCGCCCTCGAGTTTCCGTAACCACGAGGGGCGTTCTGGACCGACTGCTTCGATTCTCCGCAACTGACCCTGTCTGGCGACGATGAGCCGGGGGAATGTCTCTGCCTCGACCCGTAGTCGAGAACCGCTCCTGCATGGTCACTCGCCGGCACTGTGGAATCCGAGTGCACTGACCTCTCAACGAACAAGGACAAGACCCACTGCTCCACCACGGCGTCCGTGACCAGACCGGAGGCGCCGCTGGTCAGTCACAGCTTGTGGCCGTAGAGCGTGTCGCGGTTGTCCTTGATGATGATGTCCGGAATGTGGTCGGGTCGGGGGTCGGCGCGGTTGCGGTACGAGTTGGGGAGTAGCTGTTGCCAGCGGTTTTCGCCGTGTGCTGGTGCCTCAGTCCAACCCTGGCCCCGTCTCCGACCCCCGCCACATCAAACCGGACAGGCGGTTTTCCCGCATCCGGCTTACCGCGAAGGCGTCCTCCATCGAGTTTATGATTCCTTGTTCAGCGGGAGGCCGACTTTCGCGATGTCGATGTATGCCACGCGGTAGTCCGAGAAGAGACCCCATGCACCGTACACGACCTCGCTACTCCACCGCTTCCAGCCGAAGCCTCTGCGCCCTCGTTTCTTGGCCGCGAATCGCCTCACCTTACGTTCCACCAGCCACTTCAGCTTGCTGAATGCATCGCCGGAGTTGCCGACCCGAAAGTAGTTGACCCAGCCACGAAGAATGCTGTTCACGCGGGCAACCGCCACTCGCATAGGCAAGTGGCGGCTGGTCCGTAGAGTGTCCCGCACTTTCCGTTGTAGCTCGGTCACCTTCTTCGGCCGTGGTGTGTTGCAGGCGAACCACCTTCCAGTCCTTGGACTCGGCTTCCATCGAAAGTCGAACCCCAGGAAGGAGAAGACCGCCCCAGGGTCAGCCATGCTGAGCATCTTGGTTTTGTCTTCGTTGATTGACCCGCCGATCGCTTCCGCCTCTCGACGGATGCGCTCTAGCGCTCGGTCGGCCCATCGTCGACCCCGCGCGGAGTCGGGGACGAGCACAACCATGTCATCCAGGTAGCGCGCGTAGGTGAGAAAGCCGCGTCCTCGGTCTAGAGCGTGGTCCAGTTCGTTCAGCGCCAGGTTCGCGAGCAGTGGCGACAACGGCGAGCCTTGCGGCATTCCGCGTCGCCCCGTGCTCTTGAGGAATTGCTTCACCAGTGCCAGCACCTGACCGTCGCGGACTCGCCTCGCTACCTTCTGCAGCATCCGATCGTGTCGAATGCTGTCGAAGAAGCTGGACAGGTCGACGTCTATGACGCGGTGTTTGCGCTGGTGCATCCCCTTGAGCACGACTCCGATTGCCTGATGCGCCGATCGACCCGGGCGCGCCCCATAGGAACTGTCCGAGAAATCGGCTTCGAAGATCGGTTCCAAGACTTGTCGGAGGGCGCCTTGGACAACGCGATCTCGGATCGCAGGGATCGAGATCACGCGGACCTTGTCGCCCCCCTTTGGAATCTCCTTTCGACGATACGGTCGTGGTCGGTACGTACCATCCCGCAACTCGGCCACCAGCTCCAGGAGGAGCTCGCGTCGACCTTGGGCCTCAATCTGTTCGAAAGTCTGGGCGTCCGATCCCGCGGCTCCGCCATTGCGCTTTGCCACGAGATAGGCCGCCTCGAGCGTTTCGTACTTCATGAGGTGCACGTACAAACCCCAGAAACGATGTGCAGGGGCAGATTTCGCTCGATGGCCTATCTTCGCTCGAAGTTCCTGCAAACCAATGGTGGGCTTTGTCATCCCGCTCGTGCCTCACTTCTTGCTCCGAATGCCTCCGGCAGGGTCCCTTTGCTCCGCGGGCATTGCCCCGCTTCATCGCTACTACGGACCCATCCGCCAGGCTCTCGCCTTCGTCGGACTCCACCTTCTCGGCTCGTCCGACTACCTTGCTTCCGTGGGATTTCTCCGCGGGGCGAGGAGCCCTTCCCTGTTTTCACCCATGACCTTGTGCGCGTGCCATCGCCTCTACTCCGCCGGGTGGGCACCCCGCAGATCGCCTTCGGGGCCACCCTGCTGCCTTCGCCCGTATTGAGGGGGCTCGGCACCCGGGGTTCTCAAATCACGGAGCCTCGACCGAACGTTCACTCATCGTTACGGCCCACGCACTTGCTCACCCGCCTGAAAGCGAGTTTTGTCGGCAGGCTTCACAGGGTGGGTCTCCCTGCCCTGTGCCACCCAAGCTATGCGGCTGCGATCTTCTACCGCTTCAGGACTTGCACCTTATGGGTCCATGGATAACCTCCAGGCATCACTCAATCCGGGTGAGACAGCCTGGTGTTGATTTCGATGTAGCGAGTTGAGGTTGAGCGTTTCTGACCGGAGGCGAGGAGGCTCCGGGGATGTTGATGACGGGCACGTCGGGCGTGGGAGGCTGGGGCCAGAGGTTCTCCAGTTCGTCGGCAGGCGTGGCCAGCAGCTGGTCGGCGGTGGGTGGCTGCTCGCCGTCAGCGGGGTTGAGCAGGACGCGGTCGGGCGGGCGCCGCACGATCGGACGTCCGTGCACGAATCGCTCTGGGTGCCGCTTGTAGGCGTCCAGGAGGGCCGCTTCTCGCTGGGCAGCGATGGCATCCACACGGTCGAAGAACACGTCCTCGGGCGTGTACAGGGCGAGGCCGTCGTGGTGATGGTCGCAGTTGTACCAGCGGAAGAAGTCATCGCACCAGCGGCGGGCGTGCCCCAGGTCGCGGAAGCGACCGGGATAGTCCGGCTGGTACTTGACGGTGTGGAAGTGCGACTCGGAGTAGGGGTTGTCGTTGGAGACGCGGGGCCGGGAGTAGCTCCGTTCGACGCCGAGCTCGCCGAGCAATTCGGCGAAACCGTGACTCTTCATGGGGGCGCCGCGATCTTGGTGCACGAGCAGCTGCCCGGGCTCCACGTCGTAGCGGCTGATCGCCTCGGCGAAGAGCTGCTTGGCCAGGGCGGTGTTCTCGTGCGCGGCCACCATCCAGGCCACGACGTCGCGGCTGAACAGGTCCAGCACGACATAGAGGTTGAGGAAGGTTCTGCCAGAGGCGATCCCTGACCACAGCAGGGTCAGCACAGCGAGCACCAGGCTCAGCAAGCTCCACCTCTTTGACGGCATCGTGGGGAGCGTACCTGGCTGCTGTTGACGAGGAAAGGCAGCTAGGGATGGAAGCCCTCGACCCCATGCAGAAGAGCCCGACAGCAGGCGGCTGACGGGCTTGGTGATGGTGACGCCGTGACAGGTTACAGCGGCGGTCCGCTGCCTCGGGCAGCCCCCCAAATGGCTGCTACCCGGACTACCCCACGCTCCTCGTCGATCACGTAGTACAGGTGGTAGCTCGTCTTCTTCAGCAGAAGACGCCGGACGGCCTGATCCGCCTCGTAGCTGTACACGGCGAGCTTGTCGGCATCCCGTCGCAGCACCTTCTTGGCCGCTGCG
>CAZSVU010000358.1:0-8725 GCA_964610275.1 uncultured Polyangiaceae bacterium
CCGGCAAGCCCGCTGTCGCCCCCAATGCCCGTCGCAGCGCCGGTACCGGCGCTGCCCGCAGTGCTGTCGCCCCCGGTCCCGCTGGATGCGCCCGCGTCCGCTTCGGACCCAGCGTCGCCCGTCGAGCTCGATCCAGCATCCGCGGACGAGCCAGCGTCGCCTCCAGACGAGTCGCCTCCGCCGCATGCCAGGGCCAAAGCGAGGGTAGTGGTGACAACGCCCGCAGTCCGCACGAGAGCCATCGGGTGAGGATAGCACTTCGTCCAGAACGAATCCTCCGCGAGCGCGGAAGTGCTCGGTTTTCCCTGGGCCGTCCCACGGGGACCACCATGCGGGCCTTGCCCGGACCCCTTCCCCCGGCTACGACTGGCGGGCCCTGGGCTACTCGTCCGTGCTGGCTCGGAGTCCGACGTCATGAAGGCCGTGTTTGTGATGCGAGATCCCGTGCCCGTGTACGGTGTGATGTGCATCTCTGCGTACTTGAAGCATCACGGGCACGATAGCGAGCTCGTTCTGGCGACAGATGAGCAGGACGTGGTGGAGGCGGTTCGCCGAACCGGGGCGCAGGTCGTCGCCTTCTCCTGCACGTCGGGACGGCACGTCTGGGCGAGCAGCGTCGGGCGAGCCCTGAAGAAGCGATTGGACGTATTCACCCTCCTCGGCGGACCCCACGCCACCTTCTTTCCCGGCGTCGTGGAAGACCCAGGGTTCGATGCGGTGTGCGTCGGAGAGGGAGAGGGGGCCATCGTCGAGCTGCTGGACAAGCTCGAGATCGGCGATTCCGTCCGCGGGATCCCCAACCTCTGGGTGAAAGAAGAGGGCGAGATCCACCAAAATCCGGTGCGGCCACTCATCGACGACCTGGACGCCCTCCCCTTTCCCGACCGGCACCTCTACATGAAGGTCCCGTACATCAGGGAGTACCAGCGGGACGCGTTCATCGCGATGACCGGCCGAGGCTGCCCGTACAACTGCACGTTCTGCTACAACCAGGCCGCCAAGACGATCTACCGGGGCAAAGGTCGTTTCGTTCGACGCAAGAGTGTCGACCGTGCAATGGCCGAGTTGCGCGAGGCCAACGAGGCCTACCGGCTGCGTGGCATCATCTTCGAGGACGACACGTTCACGATTGACGCGGACTGGCTAGTTGCGTTCCTCGATGCGTACGCGAAAGTGGTTCGGGTGCCTTTCATCTGCAATGCCAGGGCGGACCACGTGACCGCGGACCTGGCACGACGCTTGGCCCAAGCCGGATGCAGAGGGGTCCGGCTGGGAGTGGAGACCGGCAACGAGCAACTGCGCAAACGGGTGCTCAAGAAGAAAGTGAGCAACGAGGAATTCACCAGAGCCGCCGCCTACTTCAAGGAACACGGCATCAAGATTCAGGTCTTCAACATCCTCGGAATCCCTGGCGGTGATCTGCAGCGCGATCTCGAAACGCTGCTCTTCAACATCGAGCTCGGTGCGGATCACCCGTGGTGCAGCGTCATGAACCCCTACCCTGGGACGGAGATACGGGACATCGCCGTTGCCGAAGGGGTGCTCGACGCCGGCGAACCGGTACGGTTCGACCGGGAGTCGTACTTCGTGGACACCGATCTGCGCATCCCGGAGAAGCGCAGAGTGGTCAACCTCCACCACCTGTTCGGGCTGGCGGCTCGCCACCCGTCATTGCTTCCGCTGGTTGAGCGCATGGCCACCCTGCCGCTCACGCCGCTCTACGAGCGGCTCTTCAAGCTCGACCACGTGATCTCGCTGCGGCAGTTTCACCAGATGCGGCGCCTGCCCTGGGTGCGCTTCTTGTGGCATTGCCGCGGCATCTACTGATGTCGCGCCCCCCGCTCGCAGAGAAGTCGAACCGTTCAGGCCGGGCGACTTGGATCTAGCCGCGTGGCGCCTTCGGTCACCGGCTCGCCGCACGCCGACATCGCCACGGCGCCGCAGACAGCACCCGCTGCGCCTCGCCGAGTGCTGGATAAGACTGCAGGATTGCACTGATTCTTCTGGTAGCAGGCGTCAAACCGCGGAGGGCCTCCACTGAGCAATTTGCCGAGTGGGAATCTTCCCACGGGCCGAGTTTCGGTGCGCGCGCTCTGCTGGTATGTTGCTTCTCACGGAGGAATGAGACCGGTGGGCGACTCTAGAAGAGCAATGACGCGCGTGACCGTCCTATCGGCGGTCGTGCTGATGCTTCGGGTGGGGCTATTGCCCGCGTGTTCTTCCGGCCGCTCCCACGGAAGTGCGAGCGAACCTGGCGGGGCCGCCGGCACGACCGATGCCGGAGCGGACAGCACGGGCGGCAGCGGCACCGACAGCACGGGCGGTCGCGGGGACGGCAGCGGCGGTGCGCAAGGCAGCGGTGGCGCGGAAGGCAGCGGTGGCGCAGCCGGTGGCGGCGGCGCGGTTGGCAGCGGCGGCTCGGCGACTGCAGGCACGGCGGGCACCGGCACCGGCGGATCCACGACCGCCGGCACGGCCGGAGTAGCAGGCGCGGGTGTGGGCGGCGCGGTCACAGCCACCGGCGGCTCCGCGGGAACACCCTCTGGCGGAACGGCGGGAGTGCCTGCCGGCGGAACGGCGGGAGCACCCTCTGGCGGAATGGCGGGAGTGCCTGCCGGCGGAACGGCGGGCACCGGCACCGGCGGCACCGCGACCGCCGGAACGGCCGGCACAGCAGGCACAGGCACTGCCGGCACGACCGGGGGTGGTGCTGGCGGTGCGCAGGGTGCCGCGGGCACTGCCGGCGGTGGCGCTGGTGGAGCGGCAGGCGTCGCAGGCGGTGGCGGTCAGGGGGGAGCCTGTGCACCGGGACCCGTGGGACCGTACGCGTGGAGCGGCGACGTCGCTCTCCCACCGAATGGCTGCTCGACAACTGGCTGGGAGACAATTTCCACGATCAACATTCCCGAATGTTTCAGCATCACCTCGCTGACCGTGGGGATGAATGCAGCGCACACGTGGCGTGGGGACGTTTCGGTGATCCTCCTCAGCCCTTCGGGCACGGACATCGATCTCTTGGCCTTGGACCCGACCAGCGAGGCCGACGGGATTGATGTGCTCTTCGTGGATGGCGGCGGGTCCCCCGTCACGGACACCACCGACCACGACCGCGGCCCGCCGTTCTACGATACGGAATGGAATCCAGCCGAACCCCTCTCGACCTTTGTCGGCGAAGACGCTCACGGTGACTGGACACTGTATGTCTGCGACGACGTCGAGACTGACGTCGGCAACGTCTACATGTGGGAGCTCTTCTTCAACACCGTTCCCCCCGGGACCGGTGGAGCCGGTGGAGCCGGTGGAGCCGCCGGCACCGGCGGCGGTGGCGGGGTGAGTGGTGGGGGCGCGACGGGACTGTCGGGTTCGGTGTGCAACGTCGACGCGGATTGCCAGGATCCTGACAACCCGTGCTGCTTCACTCTGTACTGCGGGCCGCCCCCCTGCCTCTAGATGTCGGTGGCGCGTCTCGGAGTCAGGAACCCTGACTGCCGCGAGGAAGGTCCTGTGAGCGCGTACCGACGACTGGAGCGAGTGGCCCTGGCCGTCGCCGCTGCGGCACCGCTCCTGCTCCCGCTGGCCTGCGGCGGACACTCGGATAAGACCGGCAACTCCGGCGGTGCGGCAGGTTCAGCGAGCGAAGCTGGTGGAGCTGCCGGCACACCCGGCGATCCCGGCGGCGCGGCGGGCACGCCAGGCGACTCCGCTAGGGCGGCAGGTGCAGCCGACCCCGGTGGCACGGCGGGTGCGGGGATCGGGTCCGGTGAAGCAGCAGGCGGGGCGGGCGACTCCGGTGGCGTGGCAGGCGCAGCCGGCTCCGGTGGCGCGGCGGGTGCGGCAGGCGAGGTCAGCGGGACGGCGGGCGACTCCGGTGGCGTGGCAGGCGCAGCCGGCTCCGGTGGCGCGGCGGGTGCGGCAGGCGAGGTCAGCAGGACGGCGGGCGACTCCGGTGGCACGGCCGGCGCAGCGGGCTCCCCGGAATCGCCCGTGGACGAGACCCCTCCCGTCATCAGCAACCTCGACCTGCGAGAGAATCCGAACAACCATCTGAGCTACTACCTCGACTTCGACACGGACGAGGGCGCGTACGTCGAGGTCCAGGTGGTGGACGACTCCGGGCGCACCTATGCAGTCCGCGTCCCGGCGGCGAGCAGCGAACATCACGAGCTTCGCATCGTCGGATTGCGTGCAGACCGCAGCTACACCATCAGCGTGACCGCCACCGACCCGACCGGCAACGCCACCGCCGAGACTCTCACGGCAGCTACGGGACCCCTGCCCGACGGCATTCCGCTCGTCGCGCTGCTCTCTTCCGTGCCCGACCGCAGTCAGCCTGGCACCACGCTGTTCAGCGCGATGGCCATGGCCCTCGACCAGGGCTGGGGGGTAGCCGTCGACGAGGAGGGCGAGGTCGTCTGGTACACTCGCGCACCGCCTGGGTTCGAGCTCATCACCCGCCTTCCCAGCGGCAACTTCGGCATGCTCGGCGACGACCTGACCGAGATCGACGTCATGGGGAATGTGGTCCAATCCTGGTCGCAAGCGGACCTGGGATTGCTCATGCACCACGACTTCGAGCGGCTACCCGACGGGAACACGGTCGTTCTGACCGCCGAGCTCAGAACCATTGCTGGGTACGAAGGTGGCACCCAGACCTACGACGTGGTGGGAGACGTGGTGGTCGAGCTCTCGCCCGAAGGCACCGTCCTGGCCGAGCACTCGCTGCTCGACGTCCTCGATCCGCTCGAGGTGACCTCGCCGGCGTTTGATCTTCCGTTCTGGGATTCGTCCTTCCCCGAAGCCACCGAGGGAACCAAGGACTGGTCGCATTCCAACGACGTGCTCTTCAGTCCCGAAGACGATGCGTTTCTGGTCTCCGTTCGCCATCTCAACGCCGTGGTCAAGCTCGACCGTCAAACCGGAGCACTGCTCTGGCGCCTGGGACCGGGTGGTGACTTCGATCTCGTTGCCGGGGGCGAGCTGTTCTTCCACCAGCACTCGCCGGTCTTCTCCGGAGAAGACCGACTCTTGATCTACGACAACGGCAACGAGCGGAGTGGCATGCCCACTGGTGAGCCTTTCTTCACCCGGGTCGTCGAATATCAAATCGACGACAGCGGGGCCCGAGAGCAGTGGCGCGTCGAGCAACTCTGGGAGTACCGCGGGGAGCAACCCTACTTCGCCCCGGCCGTTGGGAGCGTGCAACCACTCGACAATGGCAACGTCCTGGTCTGCGACGGCGCGCGCATCCGTGACCGGAATCTGCCCCCCTTCGATGCACGCAACGCATTTCTCCCCCGCATCGTCGAGGTCACCAAGACCACTCCTGCAGAAGTGGTCTTCGAGCTCGGCATTGCCAGGACCGTCGACGCCGGAGCCACCGGATATCTGGTGCCACGCGCGGAGCGAATCGCCGCACTCGACACCGGGCCATAGCGGCTTCGCGCCGGGACTACTCCCTGGGGGCGATCCTGGCGTACACGTCGAGCTCGGCTCGGCCCTCGAAGAACTTCAGCGTATACGAGCTGTCGAGACGGTAGTCCGATTCGAGGCGACTCGCGACGAACTCGTCTTGGAAGCGCTCGGCCGGGGCGCGAGTCTGCCAGTAACGGTAGAAGCGCTTCCACGCATCCGGATCGCGTGGATGAAGGATCAACACGTCCGGCGGCTTCGCCCAAAGCGTGTCCAGGTCGCGCTCCAGCAGGCGCTCCGGAAACTGGTCCACGAACACGGCCGCCCCAAAGAGCTTCGGCCGCGGGCGGTCGATGAGCGCCTCGAACATCAGGTCCTCGGGCAACACCAGCACCGTCCCGGTCGGTCCGGCGAGCTCGCGGGCCCGAACGGCAGCCCGAAGCACGGTCAAGCCATACCGGCTCACCTGCATGCCCTGCCAAGATCCTGGCTCGCTCACCGGGTGCTTCGCTTCGAGCTGGCGCTGAAGCTTCCCGCTGAAGAGGGCACAGAGCAACAGAGCGAAGGCCGCGTACTTCAGAACGTAGGAGCGGGCGCGATCCAGAATGTGGATCAGCGCTCCCAGCGCCAAGGGGATGATGACGTTGTTGTCCTTGAACAGGCGCAGCTGAGGGGCGGACAGATTGTGCGCGAGCGTCTGCACCATGGCTGCCAACACGATGGCTGCGAAGACCGCCTGACTGTCACGGGCATTCCCGGCGCTTCGTGCGCTCGCTACCCACAGGCCGAGCAACAACAGCACCCCCACCATGAGGGGGCTCGCGCTGTACTCACCGACGAAGCGCAGCGCCACCGGGACGCGGGACACATCCAGCCAGAGCAACGTCATCGCGGTGAGGTAGGCAACCAGGACAGCGGCTGCGGCGACAGCCAGGGACCAAGCTCCGCGCCTCCGATCTCCTGAGCCCTGGCTCGAATCCCGAGCGACAATCCCGAACTCCGGAGGCCGGTCCTTGCCGCGTCGGAGCACGACGTACGCCAACAGTATGGCAGCGAGCAGTGTGAGCCGCATCGGCGTCTGCACACCGACGTACGACAAGAGATTGCGCAGCGCGCGCAGGAGTCCACCTTTGAGTGCTGGGCCGTCCACGAAGACAATTCGAAAGAACTCGATGAGATCTCCGCCCATGATCAGGACGGTGACCACAGTCGCGATGGCGCCTGACGCGATTCCCAAACCCAGAGCCTCCCAATCGCGGGCATGCCCGCGCAGGCCAGTCCTTCCCTCTTGGCGCGCAGCGATCGCGGTGACGAACCCCAGAGCGAGCAGTGCACCCCCGGTGGCTCCCACGCCAGTACTCGACTTGAAGAGCAAGGTCAGAGCGCTGAGCAGCCCGGCGAAGAAGAGGAGCCGGCGACGGCGACGGTCCGCTGGCGCGGTCAGGGCATGGGCCAACACGGCCAGGGCCGACCAGGCCACCAGTTGAGCGGTCTGATCGTAGGCAATCTCCTTGGGGGTCGCGATCAGGATGGGCGCCGTGGCCACGGCGGCCATTGCCGCGACGTGCGCCGCAACAAAGGGACGCAACAGCCAGTAGCCAACCCACACCATACCCAGCTGGCACAGCGCAATGACCCACAGGTCGTGAGCGATGTGAACGCGCCCGGCCAGGGCCTGTATCGCGTGGAGGATGATGAAGCTGCCCGGAGGGATCGGCAGGGTGAAATCGCGATAGACCCGGTCACCCTCACCCAGTCGGCTGGCGAGGGGGCCAATCCACCCGGTGAATTCCACATCGGTCCAGATGCAGTTCACCAATCGGGGTACGTAGAGCCACGCCAGGCCCAGGTAGCACAGCGTGAAGACGACCAAGAGGATCGGTGCGGGTCTCAGGACTCGGGAGCGAAAGGTCACGGGGCCCCGGACACAGGGAGGACACAAGGAACGCGGACAGCTGACGATACCACAACCTCGACCTGACCGGGCTGCAGAGCCCCTACCCCGCCTCCCGCCGCGCGCTGCGCCGAGGCCCTCGGCGCAGCGCGCATGGTCGCAATGGCTCTGAGCTCGAACACCCGAGGCCGAGCTCACCCGGTTCTCGTTGCTCAATTTGACCCGCGCCACTAGCCTGCTCCCTGCCTCGGAAGCGAGTCCTCGGTGTTGCGCCGTCACGGTATCCTTATCGGCCTGTTCCTCGTCAGTGCGGCGTCGCTGCTGTTCGAGATCCTGCTGACGAAGTTCTTCGGCTCGAAGCTGGAGCACCATTACAGCTTCGCCGTCATCGGCATGGCCATGTTGGGGTTCGGCGCGGCCGGGGTGTATGTGCACCTCCGACCCGAGCGCTTCCCCATCGGCGATGGCCCAGCCCCGGAGGTGCTGGGGCGACACGCCTTCGAATTCACGGTCTCATGCCTGGCAGCGATCCCGCTGTTCTGCGGCGTTCCGATCGATCCGGTCTCGGAGGGTTGGGGGGGCGTCTTTGCTCTGCCGCTGTTCTTTCTGATGTTTGCGGTGCCCTTCTTCTTCGTGGGGGTCTGCGTCAGTTACACGTTGATCGCTGCTCGCCAGAGTCCAGGAGTAGTCTACTTCTGGGATCTCGCCGGCGCGGGCGTGGGAGCGGCAGTCGCGGCTTCCGCGATCAGCTTGCTGGGCGGCTACGGGGCGACCGTGCTGGTGGGCGCGTTGGGATTGGCCGGAGCGCTGATCTACTGGCACGGTGCGGGGGCCATGCCCCGCGGCCACTCGCTCAAGTGGCGGGTTCCGCTCGCCGCTGCTGCGATGCTGGTGGTGCTGGTCTACCCCTCCTGGAGCCGAAGCCTGTACGGTCACGACATCGTCACCACCAAGTATGGTTCGCTACGCCAGGTCTTCCTCACCGATTTCAACGGTATCGCAATGTCGTTCTGGAACGTCATCGCCCGGATCGACGTCAGCCAGACGGGAGACTCCCAGTCGCGAGCCTACCGAGGTGGCATTCCTCACCGGTTCGACGCCCAGCCGATCCCCGGACGGTACGTCTTGGTCGACGGCGGTGCGGCGACTCGACAGCTGGCTCTGAGCGGCCCGCCACCCACCCAGGAGTTCCTCAAGCACACCCTCTGGGCCGCTCCCTACGTCGGACGCGACCCGGCGCAGCCGGTAGGGAAGACCCTGGTCATCGGTGCGGGCGGTGGTCTCGACATCCTGGTAGCCAAGGCGTTTCATGCTCAGCGGATCCACGCGCTCGAGCTGAATCCCGACACCTACCGGCTGCTGCAGGGTCGCGCAGAGGACTCGATGCAGGAGCTCTACCTGCCGTGGTTGCACAGCGACGAC
>CAZSVU010000359.1:0-8664 GCA_964610275.1 uncultured Polyangiaceae bacterium
CTCACGGTCGCTCTCGAGGACACAGCACACGGCACCGAAGGTGCCCCAGAAGATGGGGTGTTTTGGCCACACCGCAGCGGAGCTGTCCTCTGCCGGGCCTCCACCCCCGCGTTCGGCCTGGCAGAGGACATCGATTGGGACTTGTTGGACAGAGCACTAAGCGCCCGGGCCGAGCTTTTGCAGGCCCGAAGTGATGAGCGGGCATTCCGGCTCGCCGGCACGACGCCCGAACAGCACTGACATTTGCGGCTCTGCAGGCGATTGGCAGAGCATGGGTCACAGCCGCCCCTGCCTTTGCTAGACAGAGGCGAGCCATGCCCAGTCGCGACTCGACGAAGCGTCCCGCCAATCCGGGCGGCAAGCCTACTTCGCCGCGTGGCCAGGGACGAATCGGCGAGCTGATTGCCGGGCGCTACCGCATCGAAGCTCGCATCGCCTCCGGGGGGTTTGGCTCGGTCTACACCGGCCAGCACATCCACATGGGCCACCGCGTGGCCATCAAGATCCTCCACCCGAAGGCGGAGAACCTCCCCGGGCTGGTCGAGCGTTTTCGCCGCGAGGCCATCGTGGGTGGGCACGTGCGCCACCCGAACATCGCCTCGGCCATCGACTACGGGACTCTCGAGGACGGATCTTACTACCTCGTGCTCGAGCACTTGGACGGTGAGACGGTCAAGAAGGTGCTCAAGCAGGGCGCCTTTGCCCTGCCCCGGGCCATCTCGGTGACCAAGCAGCTGGCCGGTGCGCTTTCGGCGGCGCACTCGATGGGAATCGTTCACCGGGACTTGAAGCCGGCCAATGTGATGCTCGTCGCGGCGGCGAAGGGAAGCGAGGCTTCAGAAACCGTCAAGCTGATCGATTTCGGCTTCGCCAAGATCGACCCGAGCCAACACTCAACGGTGGATCTGCCCGCACCTGTGGCGGCGCTGCAGGGAGCTGATCTCACCGTCGACGGGATGCTCTTTGGCACCGTTGCCTACATGGCGCCCGAAGTCTTTCACGGCATGGACAAGGTTGACGCGCGTTCGGATCTCTACGCGCTGGGACTGCTCGCCTACGAGATGGCGACCGGCCAACGCCCCTTCCTCGGCCGGAGTGATGCGGAGCTGTTCAAGCAGAAGCTCGAGAGCTCACCGCCGCCGTTGGCCTCGCATGGACTCGACGACCCACTGGCCTCGGCGTTCAGTGCGGTGATCCTGCGGTTGATGGAGCGCAAGCCAGCGGATCGCTACGCGACCGCCGACGAGGCGCTCGACGCCCTCCAGTCCCTCGATGCCGTGCCTCCCGACGCTCCAGCCTCGAGCCCCACTCCGCCGGAGGTGCAGGACGACGTGGTCGCCGGCGGCTCCGAGGGAACGGAATCCGACAGCTCGGTAGAGTCCGTGTCGGACACGTCCGAAGACGCGGCGTTGGGAACGCGCGACGCCGAATCGGAGTCCGATGTGCCGCGCGCTCCGAGTCCCGGGGTGGCGGGCCCGGCTCTGGCGACGGCGGACGAGGGAGGCGCGGCGCCAGCGCCCGATGCCGCCGGGCGCCATGGATCCCGTGGCACCTGGTGGGCCCTGCTCGGGTTGGCCGTTGCAGGGCTGGGCGCAGCGGGACTCGCCCACTACGTGTGGCGGGGCCGGGCGCCGGCACCGCGCGAGGCGCCAATGGTCGTGCTGAGCGCGACCAGCAGCACGGCTCCTGCGGCGTCGGCATCGGCAGCGCCCGGAGCCGAGGCGCCAGTGATCGAGCCGCCGGAAGCGCGGGTCTGGCGTCAACGGTTCAGGTCTGCTGAGCGAGCCCGCGATTGGGGGAATGCCTACAAAGCCTTCACGGAGTTGGCCAAGCTGTACCCTCCGGCGTTCCGGGAGCCGATCTTCCGGGTTGCTGCCGCCAACACTCTGGTCGCGCTCACCGAGGCCCGGCTGCCCGAAGCCGACGCGATGATCCAGGCACTCGAGTCGGATCTGGGACCGGCCGGGCCCGACGTGCTCTTTCACGTGGTGCAGTTCCGCGGCGGCAGCAAGGCACGGGATCGTGCGGCTGCCGTGCTGGCCAAGCCCGAGGTGCTTCAGCTGGCCGGCCCCGCGCTGAGCTTCGCCCTGAAATTGAGACGGCTGGGCTGCAAGGCGCCCGCCGACCTGCTGCGTCAGACCGTCACCATTGGCGACGAGCGCGCGTTGATGGTGCTCAACGTTCAGCGGTCGACCTGCGCGCCCTCGCACGAGCGCGACTCGGCATTCCGTCTGCTCGAAGCCCGACTGAGTGAGCACCCAGCGACCGGATCCGAGGAGGTTGAAATCATCGACTCGGTTCCCGACGCGGGGATCGCTGCTCCGACTGCCAGCGCGGCACCAGTCCGAAGTGCGGCTCCGGTTCCCGCCTTCAGTGCTCCGCCCGCGCGGCTGCTGCGTGACGTCGAGAATCTCTAACTGAGAAGCGGCCCCCCGTGTGGGGCGGTGTAGTCCAAGAGGGGGTGTCGCGCGCCCGCGCACTTTGCCGATTGCGCGCGGGCGCGTAAGAGGACAAGGATCGAGCCAGTATCAGGAGGTCCCTCATGGCACGACGAAAGGTTTCCGCACTCTCACTCTTCATTGCCGGGTTGGTGCTGGGGTGTGGAGGGGGCGCGACACCGCCCGCAGAAGCTCCGGATGAGGCTCAGCCACCGGCCGCCCCGGCGAAGCCCGCGCCGCCACCCGAGACGGCGAAGGCTGACGATGAAACGGCCGAGGCGACGAAGAGCGACGACGGCAAGACCGAGAAGTCCGAGGAGGGGGCAGACACCAACGCGTTCCAGCTCGATCGTCCGCCGCGAGAAATCGTGACGGCGGAGGACACGTCGTTCGAGCTCAACTATACGGCTTCGGAAGTCGGTGAGCGCGACGAGAAGCGTTGTGAAGAGGAGTCAGGAGGCGATCCCAAGGCAAACGCCGACTGCAAGCGCGAGGCGCGCAACAAGGTCCCGACGCTGATCCAGCGCTTCGTCGAGAAGAACAAGGTCTGGTACTGGCTGACCTACGAACGACGCGGCAACCAACTCATCACGCTGCACAGGATAACGTTCCAGTTCGGTGAGGACGCGGCCAACACCGTCACCATCAAGCCCATGGGCAAGGACCAGGGGTTGGCGCCGCTGTCACCGGTTCCCCGTAAGGTGGTGATCACCGTCCCCAATAGCTATTCGATTCAGATGGATGATCCCAAGTTCGGAAAGCTCAGCTTCAGCGCGAAAATCGGCCTGACCCCCAGCAAGAAGTAGAGCGGCGAGACGGATCGAGCTCAGTCGACATCACCCCTGCGGCGTTGGCGCTTGAGCTCGCCTCGCTGACGTTTGTCCTTCACCCTCCGCTGTTGGCTCGACCGGGTTGGCTTGGTGGCGATGCGCCGCTTGGGAGCGCTGCGTATCTTTCGAATCATCCGGGCCAACCGCTCGAGCACGTCCTCCTGGTTGCGCAGCTGGGAGCGAAACCGATCGGAGCTCAGCACGATGTCCCCGGTCCGCGTCACGTGGCTGGAGAAGGCACCCATCAGTCGTCGTTTCTGCGCCCAGCTCAGGGCGGTGCATTGTGAGAGTCGGAATCTGAGCTCGACCTTGGTCGACACCTTGTTGACGTTCTGTCCGCCTGGGCCCGAGCTCCTGACGTAGCTGAGCTCCAGGTCCTCCTCTGGAATGGTCCATGGTCCGTCGATCACCAGCTTGGGCATCGGGATGGCCTCGGGGCGAAACGGTCACGGACGTAGGGGCTGCGCGCAAGGAGATCGTGCTCGCGGCCCGTTCGGTCGATGCCGAGGTCGCGCAGAAAGTGCGATTTTGTCGGCTCCGGAGCCAGCTTGCGACAGCATCGCGCAGCACTGCGGGCTGCGGCTTGCCACTGGCCGCCTTACCCGATCGGGAAGTGACCGGCCCGTGAGCTATGGGGGAAGTCAGATCCGAATCGGCGGAATGTGCTAACATTCTCTAGCTTTGTCGAGCGGACTTCGCCCAATGGGTCGTTGGCCCAGAATTGCTTTCGTCGCCGAACGCCGCGCCGCGCGTTCTGACGCGGCTTTCGCGGCGCAGAGCAATGACTGCTTATGACCACCCGAGCCACCGAGCCCAGCGTCCACGAACTCGAGCTTGCCCCGGCCCAGGACCCTCCCGTCCTGGCCCGGCGCCGCAAACGCCCACCGCCACACGGAGCGGAACGCCGGGTGCTGCTCGAGCAGCGCGCTGTGGCTGGGGGTGAGGTCTGGGCCCGCCAGGCCCGGCAGGAGCTCCTTTCCGAGGGGCGACGTGCAGCTGGCGGTTGGCCTGGAACCATGAGTGAGGCGCGTGCGCGCGTCGCGCAATACGTGCTCCCATGGATGGCCAGCGAAGGCATGGTCGCCGCGACCAGCGCCGAAAGCGAACAAGCTGCTCGCACCCTCTACGCCAGCGCCCGCAGCACGTGGCTGTCGCAGAGGGACCACGAAGAGATGCCGTAGCGCACGGCAACGCTGGCCTGCGCGGCGAAGGGCTTGCGTGCTCGGAACGCGCTCGTCCTCGGCGCGCGAGCACTGCGCGACGTTGCTGAGGCCACCGACCAGGATGAGCTCTGTCCTGCGTGGACCTGGCGTCGGGCTTGGATTTCAGGAGTCCATTGTGGGGGCAGAGGTCGCTGGGCAGGAGGGGCGCGCCTCGGGAGGCGTTCCTGCGCTCGCCAGCCCTTCGCCGCTTCGGCCGCTAAGAGGCGAGTTGACGAGAGGCGCTGGCCTGCGCGGCGAAGGGCTTGCGTGCTCGGAACGCGCTCGTCCTCGGCGCGCGAGCGCTGCGCGACGTTGCTGCGGCCCGAGCCACGGCAGTCGCATGGGTTCCGCGTGCCTTCCGGGAGACAGAGCTGACCACCCACACAGGCCCCGGGTCCGACGCACGTGCGAGTGTCGCCGGGTGTGCGGGCGGCGTCTGGTCCTCATCCTCGCTCCCTTGGCGCCCGAGACGCCGTCCGTCCGCGAGGAGGGTAGCGCAATTTCTGCACCTCTCGAGGCCGGCGCCCCTGTTGTTCCCGTGCGCGCGCCGGTGCACTCACTTTCAGTCCCATGCTGGGCCGACTGTGACTACACTTCGCGCCAGCTGAATGGAGAGCCGCATGAAAGCGCGCAGTACTGCAATCTCGATGCTCGTCGTCGCCGTTGGCCTGCTACTCGTAGCCGTCGCCTGCGGTGGCCCGGGTGGCGATAGCAAAGACGGGGAGTCGACGGTGCTGGGTGAGTCCGGTGAGACCGGGCTCGGCACGTTGGAGCCGGCCGAGCTGCAGGAGCTTTGCGGCGAAGCCCAGAGCTATGCTGACGCTCAGCTGACCCAGACTCAGCTCCGAGAGCTCGCTTGCGGTCATGCGGCGCTCCAGGCGCTCGCCAGCGCGCCCGAGGGCGCCTCGGACGAAGCACTCCGAGAGCTCTGTGCGGAAACCCGGGAAGGTTGCCTGTTCGCGCTCGCCCCAACCCCCCTCCTGAGTGTCGCGTGTGAGCAGGACGTGGAGGCGTGCACCGCGCGCGTGAGCGATCTGGAAGCGTGTGTTACCACGGTCACTCGTCAGGCCGTCCAGGCGCTCGTCGCTTTGCCAAGTTGCGAGGCCATCACGGCTGAGACCTTGACGGAGCTCGACGCCCTCGCGCCTCCGACCGAGCCGACCGAATGTCAGAACCTGCGCACCGAGTGCCCCGGGCTACTCGAAGGCTCGGCTCCGCCCAGTGGCGGTGGGGCCGGGGGCGCCGGGGGAACCCATACCGGCACGCCACTCGCCGGTGCCGGCGGGGCGCCGGGCGGTGTGGGCGGCGCCTGAGCGCCGTCGCGTGGTCAGCAGACGAACTCGATGGTGTCGATGCTGACGACTGCCGCGGTCCAGACGTCCGCAGTGCTATCACCGGTCCCTATCTCCACGCCGACTTCCAGCACCGCGGTGGGATCGAAACCAGCGTCTTCGTAGTCGGGAAGGTCCACGAAGAGGGTGACGTTAACCCAGTCACCCTCGGACAGGTTGGTCCAGGGGCCACCCGCCCAGACATAGGCACTGTCCTTGACGTACACTTTCGCTCCCCCGGGCGAGCTCGCGACGGTGCTCAGGCCCGATTCGAGTCGGACCCTCGCCATGACCACGCAGCCGTCGAGATTGACGGTCGACGCCAGCGGCAGTCCCACCTGAGCCTTGTTCAAGGAGCCAGTGAATGGTGCGGTCAACGAGATGGCACCAGGCTCGGGGTCGCCTGCTTCTGCGTTCCAGCCGACCGCAGTACCTTCCGCCAGCGCCGTGTCATCCTGAGGTTCGGTCCAAGTCACGTTCCAGCCTTCCAGATCGGCGTCGAACGTCCAAGACTGGATCACCTCGCCTGGCGTGGCACCGCCGCTGCCCGTAGGGGGAGCACCCGCCGAGCTGGCACCGCCGCTACCGACGGTGGCGCCTCCAGTGCCGCTGCCGCCGCTGCCGTCAGCGCCGCCAGTCCCAGTGGTGCCGCAATCACAGTCGCCCCAGGTACCGTCCGAGAGACAGACCTGTCCACCGTCGCACGCCCCGGGCCCGACACAGCCGCGGGTGTCGCCGGCTGTGCAGACAGTGGCGCCACCGGTACCGGGTGCCCCACCGAGGTCAATCGCACTGCCGGCCGCGCCAGGGGTCTCGCCACCCGATCCGCCCACGCCTGCGCCCGAGCAGTCGCAAGGTTGCCAAGCGGGGCCGCCATCGAGGCAACTCTGAGTTCCCGTGTCGCCGTTGGCGCAGCGGCATTCTCGCACTGCATTGTCCGAGCAGGCCGTATCTCTCGTGGTGCCGCTGCTGCTGCACGCGCTCACCACCGCTCCGATACACAAGACTATCCGCCCGATCTTGCCCAGCTCGTTCATGACGTGTCCTTCTGCGACGGCTCGACGACCGTTGCGGTCCAGCCGTCCGATAGTAGTGCAGGCGAGCGCCGGCTCAAGCCAATAGTGATTCCGTCCAGGTGGCAGACTCGCCGACGTTTCGCCTCAAACGAAGAAGTCTGGCATCAGCTCATCCTCGGTCATACCGTCCTGTCGGTACGGCGCGAGGTCCTGCCCGATCTCGGTTAGCACCTGGTCGTCCAAGAAGAAGTTGCCGGTGCACTCGCGGCTGTTGCGGGTGACGATGTGCCAGGCCGCGTCGGCCATGACGTTGGGCGAGCGGCTGCGGCGGAGACCATCTTCTCCGGCGATCATCGTGATGGCTGCGGTGGCCACGGTCTTCCGGGGCCAGAGCGCGTTGAACGCGATGCCCTGCGACTCGAACTCCGCTGCCATCCCCAGCACGCACAGGCTCATTCCGTACTTGGCGAGGGAGTAGGCCAGGTGCGATTGGAACCAGCGCGCCTCGAAGTTGAGCGGTGGCGCGATGTTCAGCACGTGTGGATTTGTAGACCGTTCGAGGTGGGGTAGGCAGTGCTGGGTGCACAGGAAGGTCCCCCGGGCTGCCACGTTGTGCATGAGATCGAAGCGTTTGGACGGCGTATCCCGCGTGCTGGTCAGGTAGAGGGCAGAGGCGTTGTTGACCAGGATGTCGATGCCGCCGAACTCGGTCACGGCGCGCTCCACGGCGTGCGCAATCTGCGTCTCGTCGCGAACGTTCATCAGCACGGGTAGCGCTCGTCCGCCCGCGCGCTGCATCTCCTCGGCGGCCGTGTAGATGGTTCCCGGGAGGGTGGGGTGGGGGGCTGCCGTCTTCGCGGCCACCACCACGTTGGCCCCGTCGCGGGCCGCCCGTAGGCCGATGGCCTTTCCGATTCCGCGGCTGGCGCCCGTGATGAAGAGGGTCTTGCCTTTGAGATTGGGCACGGCTCGCGGTTTCCTTTCGTCGTTGGATTCGACGGAGCGAGCCATACCACGTTGGGCGGGAGGCTCGCGACGCGGGCGTGGCTCTCCAGCTGACGGTGTCTGCGAGCTTGCCCGATCCAGCGGTCGGGGATATTCCGGGCCGTGGAGCACGACATGCACATCACGCGCCTGCACACCGGCGAAGACGGGGAAAGTCACTTTCAGGATCTGGAGATCAGAACTGCCGCCCAGGGGGATATCGGCGCCCTGTCGGCGCCGGTTCCGGCGACCGGGGTCATCTTTCGCGAGACCACGGGAGACTACGACTACGACTGGCACCATGCGCCGGCTCGGCAATACGTGGTCATGCTCGAAGGGAGCGTCGAGGTGGAAGTCGGTGACGGGACGCGGCGCCGGTTTGGACCCGGGGACGTGCTGTTGGCCGAAGACACCACGGGGCGAGGTCATCGCAGCCGCGCTGTGGACGGACGAGCGCGGCGCTCGCTGTTCATCACGCTGGAGTGAGGCGACACTTCCCCCCGTGCTGCTGTCCTGCCGATGTTGCGCTACAGGCGAGCGACTCCCAGGAATACTGCATGCAGTGAGACGGCCAGGACCAGGAATGCCGTCCGGGCGGAGCGCGGGGACAGCCCGAAGCAGCGGTACTCGATGAATCGACCGGCGCAGGAGGAGATGCAGTCCCCGCCCAGGGTGCAGCTCAGCCCGGGCTTTCGTGCCCGGATGTCGTCAGGGCGCAATGCGTCGTAGCGACAGACGGCAGCGCAAGCGTTGGCCGATCGCGCCATGGGCGAGCGCAGGTTCTGAGCTCGACTTCGGCAGATTGCGAGCCCGCTCACCCCCGCGCTAGCTAGTTCGCGGCGCCAAATGACGCAATGGACGGA
>CAZSVU010000360.1:0-2439 GCA_964610275.1 uncultured Polyangiaceae bacterium
CCTCCGCAGATTCTCGTTTGTATCCGCGCCCTTGCGCGTTTTGATCCGAGAACTACCTAGGGGATCTGTCCGCGGGGGGCGGTCGCCTCCACGGCCGCCGCCCCTCGATCGCGGCACCCAGCCGTAAAGGGCCTGCCTGGGGACGGAGTTGAGCGCCCGGCCGAAGTCGACTATTCGCTTCGGGCGAGGAGCTTGGACGGTGACCTGGGAACAGCGGTGGTATCCGCCACGCGAAGAAGACGAGCCCCTTTGCGTGGGCCTCGGCGCCCCCCGCGAGGTCTTGGCCACCGGCGGCGTCCACTATCAGGTGGCCGGACCGTGACGGTGGCACTTGAGTTGTTGCAGCGGATACGGCAGCTGCATCGCGCCATTCGGGAGGGAGTCGTCAATGCCTGCGTCGACCAATCCGCGGAGGAGCTCGCCCGCGTCGCGCAAGATGACGAGGGGGACACCATCTACGCCATCGACAAGGTCGGCGAGGCCCTGCTGCTCGAGCACCTCGAGCCCGTGGCGGCCGACGCGGGTGGTATCGTGCTCGTTGCCGAAGGGATCCCAGGCGGTGAGCTCTGCCTGCCCCGCGGCCGGCCGGCGTCGGAGCTCGCCTGGCGTCTCATTGTCGATCCCATCGATGGCACGCGTGGGATCATGTACCAGAAGCGGAGCGCATGGGTGCTCTCTGCCCTGGCGCCCAATCGAGGCCGAGACACCACGCTGGCCGACGTCGTGGCCAGCGTGCAGACCGAGATACCGACGCTCAAGCAGCATCTCTGCGACGAGCTCTGGGCGGTGCGTGGGAAGGGGGTGCACGCCGAGCGGCTGAATCGCCTCAGCGGCGAGCGGGTTCCGCTCAGCCTGCGACCGTCCCGGGCGGGCAGCCTCGAGCATGGCTACGCGATGGTGAGCCGGTTCTTCCCCGGCGCGCGTGACGAGTTGGCGGCCATCGACGAGGCGGTGGTGCAAGGCGTGCTGGGCGCGTCGCCGACCGGCAAGGCCCTGTGCTTCGAAGACCAGTACGCCTCCACCGGCGGACAGCTCTACGAGCTCATGTGTGGGCACGACCGGTTCAATGCCGATCTGCGTCCCCTGATGAGGCCGATTCTGGAGCAGCGTGGGGTGTCAGTGGGGCTATGCTGCCACCCCTATGACATCTGCACACTGGGGATCGCGACCGAGTTGGGTGTCGTCGTGACCGACCCCCAGGGGCGACCGTTGGACGTGCCGTTGACGGTGGACGCCGACGTGGCCTGGGTTGGCTACGCCAATGAGCGGTTGCGCCAGCAGATCGAGCCCGTCCTGCAGTCGGTGCTCGTCGAACGCGGTTTGCTCCAGGGGTGATGCATGTCGGCGGCATTCGGTTCACGGCAGGCAAGTTGCGACCGACAGACCTGGTCGGTGGAAGGTGAGAGCGGATGAGAGTGGTGGTCACGGGTGGCGCTGGATACATTGGGTCGCACGCGGTGCGTGGATTGCTGCGCGCAGGACATGAGACGGTGGTCGTGGATAACTTGTTCCGCGGGCACCGCGAGGCGGTACCGGAGGGCGTGCGACTGGTGGAGCTCGACGTGCGCAGCACCGCAGCACTGAGCGACTTGCTCGTCAGCGAACGCATCGACTGTGTCATGCACTTTGCCGCGCTCGCGTACGTGGGGGAATCCGTGAGCGATCCCTTGCGCTACTACGACAACAATTCCGGTGGGACGCTCAGTGTGCTTCGCGCCATGGATCGAGCGCGGGTGCGACGGCTGGTCTTCAGCTCGACGTGTGCGACCTACGGCGAACCCGAGCAAATGCCCATCCACGAAGAGATGCCGCAGCAGCCCATCAACCCCTACGGGTGGTCCAAGCTGATATCCGAGCGGATGCTGCGCGACTACGGCGCGTCACAACCCGAATTTCAGGCTGCGGCGCTCCGGTACTTCAACGTGGCAGGGTGTGCTCGGGATGGGACCGCCGGTGAAGACCACGACCCCGAAACGCACCTGATCCCCGTGATCATGCAGGCGGCGCTGGGCATCCGGGACCGCGTCACCGTGTTCGGGGACGACTACGCAACGCCAGATGGCACCTGCGTGCGTGACTACATCCACGTCGAAGATCTGGTAGCGGCCCACGTTCGCGTGATGGAGGCGCTCGAGCCCGGCGACTTTCGCTACTACAACCTGGGGATCGGTCGCGGATACAGCGTGAAGCAGATCATCGATGCCGCGCGCAATGTCATTGACCGTCCCTTCGAGGTGGTACCAGGCGAGCGTCGCGCTGGCGATCCCCCGGAGCTCTATGCCGTGGCGGACAAGATCGAGCGCGAGCTCGGGTGGCGGGCGGAAGTGACCGACGTCGAGGCCGTCATCGACAGCGCCTGGCGCTGGTTCCGAGAGCATCCGAGTGGGTATACCCCCGAAAGCTGAAGGCTTTCGGGGGCGCCGTGGACCAACCGCCCGG
>CAZSVU010000360.1:2449-8651 GCA_964610275.1 uncultured Polyangiaceae bacterium
GCTCCTTCCTCCCAAGCTGTTTTCACGCCGTCTCCACCCCGACAAGCGCCCCACGAAATTCAGCGGGTGACTCGCCCAGACGCATGGGGAGTCGGTGAGACTCACGGTGCCGAGGGTGGGGGTGCAGCAGCAGGAGTGGACGGTACGGGTTGGGGAAGCCCGCGGGCCTTGCCCGCGGGCTGGTTTGTCGCAGGAGGCGCCGAAAGCCGTTGGCTTTCGGCGGGATGCGGAATCGTTTCCAGATCCAGGGGGCAAGCCCGGTAGCCTGCGGCTACCGGGCTGATCTATGGTCCCGCCATGACATTCAAGCGTGCAGTGGTTTGGGGGTGTTTCGGACTACTTTTCGCCGGGTGCATCAAGCGCACCGCACCCGAGTGCGGGGAGCCAGCGGCGCAGGAGTCGACGACTTCCACGGGGGAGTGGGAAAGTCTTCCCCGCGTCGACGTGCTCGGCTCGGCCGGTTTGGCGGCTTTCGAGGTGCACGGGCAGAGCGACGCCGACATTCAGAAGGTGGTGCTGACCAAGGTCCCGGTGGAGGGTCAGGAGTTCACCGAGGCGCTACAAGCCGAAATCAAGGAGGGCTCCAACTCCGAGTGGTCGGTGCAGGCACAGGCGCCCACCGGGGCCAAGATCGAAAAGGGTGACGTGCTCCTGGCGACGTTCTTCGTGCGCAGTGTCCAGCCTCAGGAGTCCGGCAGAGCAGAGACCCAGTTCGTCTTCGAGCTCGCCGGGGAGCCGTACACCAAGAGCGTGACGCACAACGTTCCGGTGACCCCAGAGTGGCGCAAAGTGCACGTTCGTTTCTCGTCCAAGGACGGATATGCGCTGGGCCAGGCACAGATGATCTTCCGCCTCGGGTACGAGCCGGAGACCATCCAGATCGGTGGGTTCAGGCTCGAGAATTTTGGCAATCAGGTGTCCATTGCCGCGTTGCCCACGACGGCCGGCATCGACAAGAAGCTCGAGGGCGGGACCGTCGTCGCCAAGCGGTTGGCGGTGGTGAATGCAGGCGAGCTTCGCTTCGACATCAAGCCGGGCGAGGTCGTCGGCCCTATCAGCCCCTACGTGTATGGCATCAACTCACAGAAGCTCGAGGATACCGGTGCCACTGTGCGTCGCCAGGGCGGCAACCGCCAGACCGTCTACAACTGGGAGAATAATGCATCCAACGCGGGCAACGACTGGAAGCACTCCAACGACGACTGGCCCTGCTCGGGCGGCCTGGGCTACTCGGGCTGCGACGTGCCCGGCGCCCAGATCACCAAGTTCTTCGAGGAGAACAAGCAGGATGGCATCGAGTCGCTCGTGACCATCCCGATGATTGACTACGCATCGGCAGACAAGAAGGGGTCGGTTTCCGAAAGCGAAGCGGCGCCGAGCAAGCGATTCGTGCGCTCCTACGCCCAGAAGCCAGGCGGACGCTACACGACGACTCCGGACCTGAACGACGGCAAGGTGTATCAGGACGAATTGGTGGCCTTGCTGGTCAAGAAGTACGGCAAGGCGGCCGCCGGGGGCCTCAAGTTCTACTCGCTCGACAACGAGCCGGCGTTGTGGCCGACGACCCACCCGCGGGTGCACGCAGACCGAACCACCTATGCGGAAATCGTTGCGCGTACCGAAGCCACCGCCAGCGCCATCACCAAGCTCGATCCCACGGCGGTGGTGTTGGGTGGCGTGATGTTCGGGTGGGCCGAATTCATGTCCCTCTCGAGTGCCCCGGACGCCGAGAAGTACCAGGACAAGTACGACACGTATTTGGAGTACTTCCTGGCTTCGATGCAGCGGCTGGAGAAGAAGCACGGTCGCCGTCTGGTGCACGTGCTCGATGTTCACTGGTACCCGGAAGTGCGCGGTACCAAGCGGATCACGGAGCCCGACGCTTCCCGCAAGACCATTGACGCACGCCTGCGCGCGACGCGCAGCTTCTGGGACCCCACGTTCGACGAGCAGAGCGCGATCACCAGCCAGTGGAAGAAGCCGATTCGCCTCATCCCCTGGCTGAAGGAGCTCGTTGCCAAGCACTATCCGGGTACCAAGCTCTCGATGACCGAGTACAACTTCGGGGGCGAAGATCACATCTCGGGCACGTTGGCCCAGGCCGATCTGCTCGGCATCTTCGGGCGTGAAGGGATGTATCTGGCCAACTACTGGGGCAACGGCCCTGGTGTCGGCAAGCTGAAGCCGCACATCGCGGCCGCCTTCAAGCTGTACCGAAACTACGATGGCAGGGGCGGCAAGTTTGGGGACACGGCTGTCCAGGCGACCGTGGCGGACGTCACCAAGGCCACCATTTACGCAGCCACGGACAGCCAGCGACCCGGTCGGATGACGGTGATCGTCATCAACAAGGATCAGCAGGGCAGGTTCCAGGGCAAATTCAGCATCGCGGGCGACAAGAAATACACCAAGGCCACGGTCTATTCGCTCTCCGGCGAGACCCCAGCAATCAAGAGCAAGCCTGCCATCACGATTCAGGGCAACCAGATCAAGTACGCGCTGGAGCCGCTGTCAGCGACGCTGTTCATCTGCGAGTAGGCAATCTCCCGGGAACGTCGCCGGCTTTCGCGGCGGTCTTCCCCACGCTGTGCGCCGCAGCGGACCCCACAATCAACCCCCGGAAGCCTCTGCCTTTCGGGAATGACTGGGCTACCGATTTCCATCTGAGCTCCGGATCAACCCGCACAAGTCTTGGTGCGACGCCGACACCGTGCAGGCGGTGACCCCGGCTCTGGCGGGAGCGGCGTCGGTGGCGACCCGGGCGCTGGCGGGAGTGGCGTTGGCGGTGACCCCGGCTCTGGCGGGAGCGGCGGGCGTTGACCCGGGAGTACGCGCGACACCGTTTTCGTTCGTTGCCCCATTTCTTAGCGGATTGAAACGTTTCAGTGAGGGTGCTCGCTGAATGCCAACCGTCGAGGAGAGGCGCTATCGCCAAAGGTAAAGCGCTTAAGTTACCGAGCCCAGCGGCACGATGGGTGCCCGTAACGCGCTCAATCTCGTGTGTGCCGATGTGGGTGCACAACGCGCGGTGACACGGCCGGCGTGCGAGGTGGATCCACCGGCGCGTGGTGATGCTGCGTGGTACCTTCTGTAGGCGAGCGTGTGACCCTTCCGGCGCGGCCTGGTGAGATGAACGCCAAGCGTCCTTGGACTGACGGAGATGTGTGCATGATCAGGCAACTCGGTTTGGGGGTAGTGCTCACGACGGCCGTATTCGCACTGTGGGGCTGCGGAGCCGAAGACAATGTCTCCGACGAGTCGGCCGTCAGCTGTGCCGAGGGAAGTCAGCTCTGCGGCGACGTGTGCGTCGTGACCGCGACCGACCCCATCAATTGCGGGGCGTGCGGTACGGCGTGCGGAATGGGCGAAACCTGCGTCAATGGCGCTTGCGCGTGTCAGGGCACGCTGCTGAATTGTGGCGCGGGCTGCACGGACCTGACGGCCGACGCGGTAAACTGTGGCAGTTGCGGTAATGCGTGTGCGGTCGGGCAGCAGTGTGTGGCCGGTGTTTGCGAGTGCCAGGCGGATCTGCAGGACTGCGACGGCGTGTGCACGGACATCACGGCCGATGCCGCCAACTGTGGGGGATGTGGGACGACTTGTTCGAGCGACCAGGTCTGCTCGCTGGGCAGCTGTGCCACTGGCTGTGATGTGGACTTGATGCAGTGCGGGAGTGGTTGCGTGGACATCGCCACCAACCTGTTTCACTGCGGCGGCTGCAACGTGGCTTGCGCGAGCGGGCAGGTCTGCAGTGGCGGCTCCTGCGCCTGCCCGGTGGGTCAGACCAGCTGCGGCGGTCAGTGTGTGGACATGTCGGTGAGCCTGGGCCACTGCGGCGCGTGCGACAACGCTTGTGCCGCTGGTCAGTCGTGTGTGTCCGGCACGTGCACCTGCTCGGGTGGGCTTACGGCATGCGCTGGTGCCTGCGTCGACCTCGACAACGACGCGCTGAACTGCGGCGCCTGCAACGTCAGTTGCGGGGCTGGCACGAGCTGTGTGGCGGGCAGTTGCGCTGGTGATGGCAGCGGTGGAGCCTCCGGAGTCGGTGGAGCCCAAGGTTCAGGGGGAGCGGAGCAAGGCACTGGGGGTGACCTCGGTAGCGGTGGAACCGTGCTGGGGAGCGGGGGCGACCCTGGCAGTGGCGGCGCGGTCGTGGGCAGCGGGGGGAATCCAGGCAGCGGCGGCACGATTACGGGGAGCGGTGGTAGCGTGGGCAGCGGTGGCGCCAGCACGGGCGGATCGGGTCTGCTCGTCGACGGGACCTGCTACGCCGTGTGTGCCGACGCATCGACCGACCCGGACGGTGACGGGTGGGGCTGGGAGAACGGTGAGTCCTGCGTGGTCCAGGGCTCTTCCGCAGCGCAGGGTGCCGAGCCCTGCGGCGCAACTGGATTGGGCGGTGCGACGGGATCGGGCGGCGCGACGGGATCGGGCGGCGCGACCGGATCGGGTGGCGCGACCGGATCCGGAGGAGCGACCGGATCGGGTGGAGCGACCGGATCCGGAGGAGCCACGGGTTCAGGTGGAAGCGGCAGCTCCAGTTGCAGCAGCGTGGGCGGCGGTACCTGCCCGCAGAGCTTCACTTGCCACGATGGCCGGCAGCCCGGTCCGGACACCTGTGGGTGCTACACGTTGTCCGGGCTCGGACAACGCAAGGCCGAGATTCTGGCCGCGGGGGCCCAGAACTACATGCTCGCGTCGGCCATGATGGAAACCGACGACATGCGTTCGGACTACACACTCGGTGACGGCAAGACCGGGGATTCGTTCAACGCCGGCATCTGCAAGCAGAACTGGTACATGATTCGTAGCTGCCATCCGGAGTGGCAGAACCTGACCGCCAACGACTACATGACGTCCACGGCCATGAACAGTGACCTGGCGCTGGACGTGCAGGTCTACAACGAGTGCCGCGCCTATTTTGGAGACCTGTGGTGGGCTGGGCACCGCAACGGGTGGTCGGGAGTGAACGGCGATCCCAACACGGCAGACATCCAGAACTTCAAGGCTGCGATGGATTGGACCTACGACCGCCTGGCCGAAGGCAACCACTTCTGCGACGACGTTCGCTTCTGGGCGCAGGTGAACCCGATCATCGTCCGGTAGGACCGGCCGGCGGCGAGGCAGCTCGGTCCAGCCCGGCGGGTGGGTGGGGGCGCTGCTCTGCGCGTTTCCTCCCAGGCCGCAGCGAAGCCGTAGCGCGGGTTGAGCGCGGCTCCCTCACCAGCCGGGCGGCTCCCACTCACACAGGGGCGTGCGATCCTCGTCGCAGCTCGCGGCCTGCCACTCGCCGTTGTCCTGCAGGGCCGCGCAATGCTCGCAGTCGGGGTTGCACAAAGTCGAGGTGTCGTCCGCAAAACCCTCCGACGGTTCGTACCCCCAGGTTTCTGCAGTGACCCATGCGTAGGGGCCGGACAGGGCGTCGAAAGCCTCTCTGCCGTCGGTCGCACCGATCCAAACATCGGTCTCGTTTCCGAGAGCGTCGAGCGCGGCGGCCTGCTCGACGTCAGAGGTGATGGTGGCCAGGTGGGCGCCGTCCTCCTCGCACCGCCCCACGCCCTCGTCCCAGGTGCGTCCCATGGTGGTAGCGTAGATACAGTGCAGGCGACCGGGCTCGACCTCGTAGGCCACGGCTCCGCTGTAGAGATCCGAGCAATCGATCGTGCAATCGCTGGTGCAGCCGGTCACGGAATCTGACCCGGCGTCGCACTCCTCCTCACCCTGGACGATTCCGTCGCCGCACTCACCTTCACCGGCACTGCCGCCGCTGCCGCCGGCCGGGACGTCGCGTCCGCCGGTCCCGCCGGTGGTCACGCCTGCGCCACCTCCGGTGGGAAGTTGCCCGCCCGTGCCTCCTACCTCGGTGCCGCCCTCGCCGCCGGAAGGCGTCAGCCCTCCAGTGCCGGCTCCCCCCTCGCCGCCGGAGCTCGTCAGCCCTCCAGAGCCGGTGGTACCGCCGACTCCGGAGCCACCGGCCGCGACCGCTCCGCCGGTACCGCCGGCGGGGATCCCCGCCGAACCACCGGCGCCTTCTTCGAATCCGCCCACCGCCGGGCTGCCCCCCGCACCGACGTCGCCGCCCGTGCCATCGGGCAGGCTCTGCCCGCCGGAGCCGACATCGAGCAGGCCGCCGAAACCGTCGGTTGCAGTCCCTCCGGCACTTGCTCCGGGTTCCGTCCCGCTCGTGCCAGCAGTCCCCGCT